>CAZUFW010000030.1:0-32648 GCA_964619895.1 uncultured Clostridia bacterium
GATATTTACCTGAACTGGCTTCAAAAAATTTCAATATAAGATCTTTTGGTGAAAGAATGGCTATGAATACTCCTATACAGGGAAGTGCAGCTGATATAATTAAACTGGCTATGGTTAATGTCTACAATGAATTAAAAAGAAGAGGGTTAAAGTCGAAATTAATTCTTCAAGTACATGACGAATTAATTATTGAAGCCTATAAGGATGAAGTAGAAGAGGTAAAAGTACTTTTAAAGGAATTAATGGAAAATGCAATACCACTAAATGTCCCACTTAAGGTGGATATGGAAACAGGTGATAGTTGGTATGATACTAAATAAAATTAAGATTATTGGTTTAACCGGAGGTATAGGAACGGGAAAAAGTACTGTTTCTAAGATAATCAAGAACAGAGGATTCCCAGTTATAGATGCGGATTTAATTGCCAGGGAAGTAGTCAATATTGAGGAACCTGCTTACCTTAAAATTGTAGGAACCTTTGGGAAACAGATATTAAATGATGATGGAAGTATAGATAGAAAAAAATTAGGTAATATTGTGTTCTGTGATGCCAATTCTAGATTTATTCTAAATAATATTGTGCATCCACAAATATACAATAAAATCAAAGAAAAAATCTTAGAATACTCGGAGTCTAATAATATTATTTTTATAGATATTCCCCTACTAATAGAAGAACTAGACAGTTTCAACAAATCAGATATATTATTTGATGAGATATGGTTAGTTTATGCAGATTTGGAGCTTCAGTTAAATAGGATTATTGAAAGAGACAAAACTGATTACGAAAGTGCAATTAGGAGGGTAAAAGCTCAAATGCCAATAGACGAGAAGTTAAAGCATGCTCATGTTATCATTAATAATACTGGTAACATGGAAGAGCTTGTTAAAAATGTGGATAATGCATTAAAAGCTTTTTGGTAATTTTGGAGGGATAATATTGCAGGTTATTACTATTAGATATAGAAGATTATTAGCAGTTTTTTTTATAGTCGCTATAGGAGCAGCAGTACTATCAAGCTATAAATGGATTGGTAGAACACTTTACTCTATAAATTATAGGGAGCAGATAGCTACTTATTCAGAAAAATACAATATTGATCCCTTTCTCGTAGCTGCAATCATAAGAGTTGAGAGTAAATATGATATAAATGCATTGTCTCACAAAGAGGCTAGAGGATTGATGCAAATATCTCCCGTAACAGGAAAATGGGGTGCCAGGGAGATAGGTATTTTAGATTACAAGGAAGAGTTATTATATGATCCTGAAATAAACATTGAAATAGGGTGCTGGTATATAAACAAGCTTAATGCTCAGTTTAATAATAATTTAGAACTTGTATTAGCTGCTTATAATGGTGGAAGTGGAAATGTTACTAAATGGCTTAAGGATAGTAATTATAGTAGTGATGGTAAAAATCTCAACTATATACCTTTTAAAGAAACTGAGCTATATTTAAAGAAAGTTTTAAAAGCGTACGATATATATAAAAAGCTATATAATACAGATTTTTTTAGAATGTAGGCTACAAATAATGTTTTTCTATTTCCAAGGAATCAGCAAAAACTTAGTTAAATATATAACTTAGCTTAAAAAACAAAAGTAAAGTTGCTATACTTATAGTTAGGAGAAATTAGTTAAACAAAATGTAAGCATGTTTATTACTTAAAGAGAGGATGAAAAACATGAACTATTTAAAGGGTATTAAGGATGTACAGGATTATGATATAAATAGAGAAAAGAGATTGTTGCATTCTGCACAGCATGAAGATATACTTGCAGGATTAACAACAGATATTTACTTTTTTACTACTATGGATGTTTTGGGAAGCATGGGGATTAGAGATAAAGAAGTTGTTGCTGAGATTTTTGCTAGAAAACCAGGTGTTTTTGTAGGAATAGAGGAAGTTAAAAATATTTTAAAAGACAAAAATATTGAAATGTGGGCTCTTGAAGAAGGAAAAGAGTTTGAACCTAAGGAAACTCTAGTTAGAATTAAAGGACCATATGAGGAGTTTGCCATTTTTGAATCTGTTATATTAGGCTGTTTAGCTAGTCCAAGTGGATGGGCAACTGCGGCTAAAGAGATTAAAGAAGCTTGTGGAGACAAACCATTTGTATGTTTTGGTACAAGACATGTTCACCCTTCTGTTGCTCCTGTAATGGAGAGAGCAGCTAGAATTGGAGGGGCTAGCTCTGTAAGCAATATTTTAACTGCAAAACTATTAGGTGAAAATCCAACAGGTACTTTACCTCATGCAGCTTTTCTAGTGGCAGGAGATACACTTTCTGTGTCTCAAAAATATCATGAAGTAATGCCAGAATCGTACAAGAGGATAGTGTTAGTAGATACATTTAAGGATGAAGTTGAAGAGACTTTAAGACTAGCTAAGGAAATGGGTAGGGACTTATATGGGATTAGATTAGATACTCCTAGTGAAAGAGGAGGAGTTACTTCTGATCTAGTTAGAGAATTGAGAGCCAGACTAGACATAAGTGGATATAATTGGGTAAAGATTTTTGTTTCAGGGGGACTAAAACCAGATAAAATCAAAATATTAGCTGAGGCTGGGGTAGATTCATTCGGAGTAGGCAGTTACATTTCAGGTGCACCTGCAATTGATATGACTATGGACATAAAAGAGGTAGAAGGTGTAGCAATAGCAAAAAGGGGAAGAATACCAGGAATCGTTGAAAACCCTAAGCTCGTAAAAATGCTCTAGCTTTAAGGAGGAAATAAATTGAAGTACAAGAGACAAATATGTCTATTGTTAGTAATATTTCAGATAATACTTTTAGGTGGCTGTAGAACAGATGATGGCCTTGATAATACGAATGACCCTAATATTGGAGTTGAAGAAACCATTGATAATGGCCCAGAGAATGGTGGAGAATTAGTATTGCCTATATCTTATGTGACTATACTTAATCCATTGTTAAAAGCTGATAAATTACTATATAATTTCAACAAATTAATATTTGAAGGCTTATTTGAAATAGGAAATGATTATAAAGTAAAAAACATTTTAGCAAAAAGCTATAGTTTTGAATCAAATGGCTTTGTGCTAAATATAAAGTTAAGAGAAAATGTTAAATGGCATGATGGAGAAGATTTTACTGCTGAGGATGTAAAGTTTACAATAGACACCTTGAAATATGGATTGTCTAACTATAATATAGTAAACGATTTGTCAGATGTTATTAAATCTTCTAATTCTTTAAAGTATATAAAAGATGCAAAAGTAACTAGTAAATACAATTTGGAATTAACCTTTGACAGAGCATATGGAGATGTATTAGAGGGATTAACTTTTCCTATTATTCCAAAACATTTGTTTATGAAGGGAAAGGATACAAAAGCTGCCTATGATAATGTATTAAAAAAGAATAACTATAAGCCCATAGGAACAGGGCCCTATAAAGTAAATGAAATAAATAAACTGAAAAATGTTATTCTAGATGCCAATAAAGATTATTGGGGAGAAAAACCATATATTTCAAAGATTATAGGTAAAGCTTTGAAGGACGAAGATTTAGCTATTATTTCCTTTGAAACAGGTCAAATAGATTTAACTTCAAGTTTAGGAGTAGATTGGGAGAAATATGCTCAAAATAAAAGAGTTGAGATATATGAGTATGCTTCAAACAAATATGAATTCTTAGGTTTTAACTTTAGAGAAGGTATTTTTGCAGGGGAAAAAGGTAAGGCATTAAGAAAAGCTATAGCATATGCTATAGATAGGCAATCTATAATACAAAAAGTTTATTTGGGCCATGCTACAAGAAATGATGTACCTATACATCCTGACTCCTGGCTATTATCAGATGAGGCAAATTCATACGGATATAATGTAAATAAGGCTAGACAAATTTTAGTTTCAGCTGGCTGGAATGACATAGATGGAGATGGCTTTTTCGAGGATGCTGACGGAAATAAGCTTTCAATAAGACTAACTACCAATTCCTACAATGATTTAAGAAGGGAAACTGCAAATATTATTGCGGAGAATTTAAATGATTTGGGAATAAAGGTAATTAAGGAATACAATGAAAATAAACAAGAGAATATAACTGAAGAAATGAAGGAAAGTCAATGGCAAGGTATGGTACAGAAGATAAGCAGTGGTTCATTTGATGTTGTATTACTAGGCTGGGAATTGTCTTATGTTCCTGATTTATCATTTGCTTTTCATTCTTCTCAAATCAATGGTGGAGCTAATTTTTTAGGGTATAGCAATGAGAAAATGGACGAATTGCTGTTACTTGCCCAAAATACCTATAACCTTGAAGATAAAAAAAGAGTATATGAAAAAATCCAGGATTTAATCATTGACGATCTTCCTTATGTTAGTTTATTCTTTGTTAACTCATCTGTATTAGCTAATATTAAAGTTCATGGTGAAATTAATCCAAATGAGTTTAATATGTATAGCCAAATTACAAAATGGTATATACCAAAAAAAATGCAACAAGAGGAAATTGAAGAAAATTCACCTCAATAACCATTAATTATTATTGACATAGAGAAAATTTTTAGTTAAGATGTTAATGTTGACCTTAAAAATAAATATATAAAATAGCAAGTATTAAATAATACTTGCTATTACATGCAGAGGTGGTGGAATTGGCAGACACGTACGTTTGAGGGGCGTATGCGATCACGCATGAGGGTTCGAGTCCCTTCCTCTGCACCAATAATAATCATTAATGAAAGATGTGTAATTATTTTCTAATAGTTACACATCTTTTTTTATAACCCATAGGAAAGTTCTCGCTTAATTTTGATTTATTATAAAGAACTTTCTGTCAATGAATTTCAAGAAAAGCTACCTCTAATGCTTCGTTAGAAGCTTTTCTTATTTCTTTTAATAATTTCAGACAAAAAATAATTTATATGTTTATAATAGAATAGAAGGAAAAGGATTTCAAATATAGAATAAACTATTATAGTTAGGTTCCTAACAATCCCACAAAGTTGCCTAAAATCTTTGTACTAACTTATTGTGACATATTTAATTTTTTGTTAATTAAATTAAGTAAACTGTCATAATCTATAGTATAAAGAAAAGGGAGGAAGGTTTATGAGACGAACTGTGGGAAGGAAAGTCAATAAAAACAACAAGGACAGGCTTTACACAATTTTTGCATTTTTCATTGTTGCCCCTATTATTTCTATTGTCTTAGCATTTTTTTTAGTGCAAAATGTTATATTACCTAGACTTTCTGAAAATCAAAAAACTATAGACATAATAGAAGAAGGCTTAGGTGAAGAAGTAGGAAAGGACGTTGGCTTAGACATTAATACTAGTATAAATAACAATGAAGATATGTTAGAATCAGAGCCTACAGAAGAGAAAGATGAATCTCCAGATGATAAAGGTGGAGTAGTTG
Source organism: uncultured Clostridia bacterium (assembly GCA_964619895.1). GTDB lineage: Bacteria > Bacillota > Clostridia > Tissierellales > Proteiniboraceae > Proteiniborus. The sequence continues at coordinate 5,393 of CAZUFW010000030.1, forward strand.
AAGAAACTATTTTTTATAGTGTACAGGTAGGTAACTTCAGCAGTATAACAAACGCTGAAGCTTTAGTAAAAGAACTTAAAGAGAAGAACATAAATGATTGTTATGTAGTTAATATTGGAGAATCGTACAAAGTGTTTGCAGGTGAATTTCATATTAAAGATGAAGCTTACAAATATTTGGAAAACATTAGAGAATTATATGAAGATGCTTTTGTAAATATGGTTTCAAATAAGATAAAACCTTAAAATCATACTAGACTTAATAGGCAAAACAGGGTTAAATTTTCACGTGCTATAAGCTATATCAGAACAAATATATTGCATAAATTATTATATTAATTGTAATAGATTTAGGCTTAAGTAAAAAAAGGAAATGGGATTGGAGTGAGACAATGAAATTAAAGGAAATAAGAGAAATTTTAGATGCAAAGGTATTAACTGGTGAAGAATTTTTAGAAAGAGAAGTGTATTCGGCATTTGGTTCAGATTTAATGAGTGATGTACTTGCATTTGTCAACGAAAAATCAATACTATTAACAGGACTTACAAATCCGCAAGTTATAAGAACTGCGGAAGTTGCGGACCTTTTTTCTATTGTATTTGTAAGGGGAAAGATGCCTAGTAAAGATTTATTAGACTTAGCACTAGAAAAAGATATAACAATAATGACCACAGAATTTACTCTTTATACTACTAGTGGTAAGCTTTATGAAAAAGGATTAAAGGGAGTAAGAATAGAAGGTGTGTTAAGATAAATGGATGAAAACAATAATAAAATTGCTTTAGAATATGAAATTATGCAAAACGATTTTAAAAGTGCAGGGGAAGCATCAAGTAACGTAAAAAAAGTATTAAATCAGCTAGGGATTGATTCAAAAATAGTAAGAAGAGTAGCAATAGCAACTTATGAAGCTGAAATGAACATAGTAATACATTCACTTGGGGGCAGAATTATTGTATCTATATCTTCTGATAAAATCGAAATAAAAGCGCATGACAAGGGACCAGGAATAAAAGATATTAATTTAGCAATGCAAGAAGGTTATTCTACTGCTTCAAACAAAGTTCGAGAATTAGGTTTTGGAGCAGGTATGGGTATTCCTAATATGAAAAAATGCTCAGATGATTTTAACATCGCTTCTTCTGAAAATAAAGAGACTATAGTTTCGATGAAAATATATATTAAGAATAATATAGAAAACGACTAGTAGGTGATTAACTTGAAAAAATATTCTCACTCTGTAGTATTAGATAAAAATAAATGTAATGGCTGTACAAATTGCATGAGAAGATGTCCAACTGAGGCAATAAGAATTAGGGATAGAAAAGCAGTTATTATTAAAGATAGATGCATTGATTGTGGTGAATGCATTAGAGTATGTCCTTATCACGCTAAGGATGTTATTGCAGACGACCTAAAAGCATTAGAGAAATATAAATATAACATCGCTATTTCACCTATGTCATTATATGGGCAGTTCAGTGTAGATACAGATATGAATAAGGTTTTTTTAGGAATAAAATCCTTAGGTTTTGATTACGTTTTTGATGAAGGATACGCTGCAGATGTATTGACAGTTGCAATAAGAAATATTATAAAAAACAACAGCCTACAAAAGCCTATAATATCTTCCTTATGTCCTGCTATCTTGAGAATTATACAAGTAAGGTTTCCATCCCTAATAGATAATATAGTAAAAGTTGAATCTCCAATGGAAGTAGCAGCTAGAATAGCAAAAACACAAGTAATGAAAGAACAAGGCTTAGCCTATGATGACATTGGAGTTTTTTATTTAGCACAATGTCCGGCAAAAGTAACTAGTATTAAGAGCCCTATTGGAATACAGAGTTCATTTGTTAATGGTGCCCTATCTATTAAATCTATCTATGGTGACATAGTAAAAAATGCTAAGAAAACACAAGAAAACGAGAATTATAAGAAGGCTTCACCTAAGGGCGTTGGTTGGGGTAGAGTAGGGGGTCAGAGCTACGCAATCGGAGTAGAAAATTATTTGGCAGCTGATGGAATTGAAAATGTCATTAAAGTACTTGAAGAAATTGAACTTGGTAAACTCAGTAATGTTGATTATTTCGAGGGATTAGCATGTATTGGAGGTTGCGTAGGAGGACCATTGAATGTGGAAAATCCTTTTATTGCCAAAACTAGAATAAGAAACATTGCAAGAACTTCAGCAGGAAACGAAATAATTGATGACGAATATATGAATGAAATGGTGGCTGAGGGATTTGTGAATTTGACTGAAAGCATAACTCCAAGGAATATAATGACTTTAGATACAGACTTGCAAAAGGCTATTAAAAAGATTGAACAGCTAAATTCAATACAAAAGGAGCTTCCTGGAATTGATTGTAGCTCTTGCGGTGCTCCCTCTTGTTCTGCTCTTGCAGAAGACATTGTTAGGGGAAAGGCTAATATAGATGATTGTATTTTCATCTTAAAAGAAAAAATCAGAAAAAAAGAAAAGTAATGGAGGTAGTTTATGAAACTTTCTGAAGTAACTGACAAACTAAAGATAGAGGTAGTTACTGAACTAGAACTAGAAAGTAGACAAGTAGATGGAGTATATATAGGAGATTTGTTAAGCATAGTGATGTCAAAAGCACAACGAAATTATTTATGGATTACTATTCAGACACATGTAAATATTATAGCAGTAGCGACACTAGTAGATTTAGCAGGAATAATAATTGTTGAAGGAATGGAAATTGAAAAAGATACTATTGAGAAAGCTAAAGAAGTTGGCATACCTCTTTTTAAATCTAAATTAAGTTCCTACGAAGTTGCATGCAAATTAAAAGAAATCGGGATATAGTATGAAAGTTGCATACGATCTCCATATACATTCTGCATTGTCACCATGTGGGGATAAAGACATGACACCTAATAATATAGTTAATATGGCTAAATTAAAAGGACTAAATGTTATTGCTGTTACAGATCATAATTCAATGTTGAATTTAATACCAACTATGGAAGTAGCCAAAAGTAAAGAAATTTTAGTAGTTCCAGGTATAGAGGTTACTACAAAAGAAGAAGTACATGTACTATGCTATTTTCCAACAGCTGAGGAAGGAATGCGTTTCCAAAATATTATATATGAAAGTCTGCCTGATGTAATGAATAAGGAAGACATATTTGGACAGCAGCTTATATTAGATAAAGAAGATAGTGTTTTGGGAAAAGTAGAAAAAATGCTGTTAAATACCAGTGGATATACTATAGAGGAAGTATTTCAGCTAGTCAATGAGCATAATGGAGTACTGGTACCTGCACATATAGACAAAAAATCTTTTAGCATTATTTCTACTTTAGGCTTTATGCCAAGTACTCTAAATATTAAAACCATTGAAATTTTTGATTTAAATAAGTTAGAATATATAAAAAACGCATTTTTGCTAGAAGAATATAAAATAATTAAAAATTCAGATGCTCACTATCTTGTTGATATAAATGAAGCAGATTATTATTTGAACATAAGTACTTTTACAGCTAAATCTGTGGTAGAATACCTTAAAGGATTAGGTGATAAGACTTGAAAGAACTATCCTTGCACATATTAGACTTAGTAGAAAATTCAATTAATGCACAAGCTAAACTGGTTATTATAACTATTATTGAGGATTTAAATAATAATTTTTTAAAGATTGTCATAGAAGATAACGGAAATGGTATGGACAAGAACTTGTTAAGTGTTGCAGATGACCCTTTTACTACAACAAGAAAAACTAGAAACGTGGGACTAGGTTTGTCCCTTATGAAAGCTGCAGCCTTAAGAACAAATGGAGATTTCAGCATTACTTCAGAAAAAGGTAAGGGAACAAAGGTTGTAGCAACTTTTAGGCATGATCATATTGATAGAGCACCCCTTGGAAATATTGGGGAGACCATAGCTGTATTATTGAGTAGAGAAGAGAGAATTGATTACTTATATATTCATCAGGTAAATAACAAACAATTCAAATTTGACACAAGAGAAATTAGAGAGTTTTTAGGAGAAGTTAGTATAAAAACTCCTAAAGTTATTTTATGGGTACAGGATTATATAAATAGTAACTTAAATTTGTTAATATTTAACGAGAAAACATTATGACAATAATGGACAAAATGTATACGTTATACAAAAATGATGATATAATATAATTAAAATATATAAGGACCTCTAATTTGGGTCCTTATATATTTGTGTTAATAAACAGTCTAGCTAAATGTAACTAATAAAGCTAAAATATTGTAAAACATGCACACATTGTTTAATAATTATCAATCTTTGTTATGTTTTCATAAAAAATATGACTATTGTTTATTTATTATCAATGAAGGGATTGTTTATAAAAAGTAGAAACTTTTATGTGCATCAGATTTAGCACAATCTAAAATTAATATACAAGAGGTGAAATATATGAATCTTAAAAGCTTTACTTTTAAAGGTGGAATTCATCCTCCACACTATAAAAGTTACTCAGAAAAAGCTGAGATAGAAAAAGCTGAAGAACCAAAAGTAGTTGTTATACCAATGCAACAGCATATTGGTGCTCCTTGTGAGCCCATTGTTAAAGTAGGTGACAAAGTAAAGATTGGTCAGAAAATTGGTGATGCAAAGGCATTCGTTTCTGCACCAATACATTCAAGCGTTTCTGGTGTAGTTAAGAAAGTAGCTCCTATGGACACTCCAACAGGTAGCGGAATTATGTGTGTAACTATAGAATCTGATGGGCTTAACGAAATTGATGAAAACGTTATGTCAAAGGGTGATATTGAAAAGCTTACTAGAGAAGAAATTGTAAATATCATTAAAGAGGCAGGAATAACCGGTCAAGGAGGAGCAGGTTTTCCAACGCATGTAAAACTATCTCCACCACCAGATAAAAAAATTGATACAGTTATTCTAAATGGAGCAGAATGTGAACCTTATTTAACAGCAGACCATAGATTGATGCTAGAGGAACCAGAAAAAATTATATTTGGACTTAAAGCATTAATGAAAGCAGTAGGAGTTAATAAGGGCTATGTTGGGATTGAAAATAATAAGCCAGATGCTATTGAATCAATGATGAAAGCAGCAGAAAAAGAAACTAATATTGAAATAGTTTCTCTTGTAGCTAAATATCCACAAGGGGATGAAAAACGATTAATAAATGCTGTAACAGGAAGGGCTGTTCCATCAGGTGGACTCCCAATGGATGTAGGCGTTATAGTTAATAATGTAGGAACTGCAGTAGCAGTTGCCAATGCTATACAAACTGGAATGCCTCTAGTTGAGAGGATAGTTACAATAACTGGTAGTGCAATAAATACTCCTAAAAACCTTTTAGTAAAGATAGGAACTCCATTTAAAGATATAATAAATCAATGTGGAGGTTATAAAGGAACCCCAGGAAAAATTATAATGGGTGGACCTATGATGGGGCTTGCACAGTTTACAGATGAAGTTCCAGTTATTAAAGGGACTTCAGGAGTACTAGTATTAAATGAAAAAGAGGCTAGAATTCCAGAACCTAATCCTTGTATTAGATGTGGAAAATGTGTAGATATTTGTCCTGTAAACTTACAGCCATTATTTATTAGCCAATTATCATTAAAGGGTAAGTTTGATGAAACACAAAAGTATCATGTATTAGATTGTATAGAATGTGGGTCATGTTCTTTTATTTGTCCATCTAAGAGACCACTATTGCAATCAATAAGAGTAGCAAAAAGAGAAGTAATTGCAAAGAGAAAGAAAAGCTAATTGATTGGGGGGGTAATAATGGATAACAAATTAATTGCTTCATCTTCTCCACATATAAGGTCAGATGAAACAATTTCTAGAATAATGCTGGATGTGATTATAGCACTTCTTCCAGCTACATTAGCCAGCATATACTTTTTTAGATTTAACGCTTTGAAGCTAATAGTGCTTTCTATTGGTTCAGCAGTAATAACAGAAGCCATATTTCAGAAAGCTAGAAAACAACCTGTAACCATAAATGATTTAAGTGCAGTAGTAACTGGACTATTATTAGCTTTTAATATTCCTGCATCAGCTCCATGGTGGATACCAGTTGTTGGTTCTGCATTTGCTATTGCCATAGTAAAGCAGTTTTTTGGTGGCTTAGGCCATAACTTTATGAATCCTGCTTTAGCAGCGAGGGCAATGCTTTTAGCATCTTGGCCAACTATAATGACAGAGTGGATAACTCCTGGAGTAGATGCTGTAAGTACTGCTACACCTTTAGCAATAATAAAGGGACAAGCAGAAGGGACTCTCCCTTCTATAACTAACATGCTTATGGGAAATATAGGTGGTAGTTTAGGAGAAACTTCAGCTATATTGTTAATAATTGGTGGAATATATCTACTTTATAGAAAAGTTATCAATTGGAGAATACCATTTACGTATATAGGTACAGTTGCTGTCATTATGCTTGCGTTTGGCGGTGGTTTTGAAAATATGATTTATCACTTATTAGCAGGTGGATTGATGCTTGGAGCATTCTTTATGGCTACTGACTATGCATCTTCACCAGTCACAAAGAAAGGTCAAATAATATTTGGAATTGGAGCAGGAATATTAACTTCTGTGATTAGACTTAAAGGTGGATATCCAGAAGGAGTATCCTATTCAATACTTTTGATGAATGTGGCTGCGCCATTAATTGATAAATATACAAGCCCTAAAGTATTTGGGGAGGTGAAGCAGAATGCGTGAGATTGTTAAGCTTGGATTAATTCTTTTTATTATAACAGCAATAGCTGCCACACTTCTTGCTGTAGCAAATAATGCAACAAGTGATTTAATTGCACAAGTTCAGGAGCAAGAAAGTAACAAGGCAAGACAAGAAGTACTTCCATCTGCAGATACTTTTATGCCTTTAGATGAAAATGAATTTAATTCAATAGTAGCTGAAAACAACAAAGTTAAAGAAGTCTATGTCGGTAAAGATTCAGCTGGTGAGTTAGTTGGATATACACTAAAAACTGTTGCTTCAGGTTATGGCGGAGATATAGAAATAATTACTGGCATTTCTGCAGAAGGAAATGTTACTGGAATGAAAGTAGTTAGCCATTCTGAGACTCCAGGTCTTGGGGCTAATTCAGAAAAACTAGAATTTCGTAATCAATTTGTAGGAAAATCAACATCTTCTAATATATCTGTTGTGAAATCAGCACCTAAAGACAATGAAATTCAGGCAATTTCAGGTGCTACAATAACCTCAAAAGCTGTAACCGGCGGAGTAAACATGGCTATAGATGTTTTCAATAGTAAGCTCAAAAAATAGATTTACAAATATGGAGGTGAAACCATGAGCTTAAAGGATTTTAATAATGGATTAATTAATGAAAACCCTACATTTGTTCAGTTAATTGGTATGTGTCCAACTCTAGCAGTTACTACTTCATCTATGAGTGGGTTGTCTATGGGATTGGCTACTACTGCCGTATTAATTGGTTCGAATTTAGTTATATCGCTTTTAAGAAAAGTTATACCAGATAAAATAAGGATTCCTGCCTTTGTTGTAATAATTGCTACATTTGTTTCTTTAATACAAATGCTTATGAATGCTTATGTACCTGCACTATATGCTTCTTTAGGATTATACATTCCTTTAATCGTTGTTAACTGTATAATACTAGCTAGGGCAGAAGCTTTTGCTTCTAAATATGGTCCAATTAGATCTATAGCAGACGGAGCAGGAATGGGACTTGGTTTTACATTAGCTCTTACAATACTTGCATCAGTAAGGGAATTACTAGGTGCAGGATCTATCTTTGGTTTTTCGCTTTTTGGACAGGCTTATAGACCAGCATTATTGATGATTTTACCTCCTGGTGCTTTTCTAGCTTTAGGAATATTAATTGGATTTAAGAATTGGTTAATGAAAAAGAAAGCTCTAAATAGTTAAAGGAGGGGTACGAATGAGTTTTTTTACAATTTTGCTTAGCTCAATATTAGTTAATAACTTTGTAATGTCAAGATTCTTAGGTATTTGTCCTTTTCTTGGTGTATCTAAACAAGTAGAAACTGCACTTGGTATGGGGACTGCTGTTACATTCGTTATGGCCATAGCCTCTGCAGCAACCTATGTAGTACAGGTTTCAATATTAGATAAGTTTGGATTAGGATATATGCAAACCATAGTTTTTATATTAATAATTGCAGCTTTAGTTCAGCTAGTAGAATTATTTATAAAAAAATCAAGCCCTACTCTTTATCAAGCTTTAGGAGTATATTTACCACTTATTACTACTAACTGTGCTGTATTAGGTATTGCAATATTAAATATTCAAATGGAATTAACATTATTAAAAAGTATAACACATGCTGTTGGAGCTGCTATAGGCTTTACACTTGCAATAGTACTTTTTGCTGGTATAAGGGAAAGACTTGCTTTAGCTGATGTACCTGAATCTTTTCAAGGTTTTCCTGTTGCTCTTATAACAGCAGGACTTATGTCAATAGCTTTTCTAGGCTTCACTGGACTTGTATAGGAGGTGAATGGGACGATGAATAGTATAGTAACGGCTGTAGTTAGTTTAAGTAGTATGGGACTTATATTTGGAGCGGGCTTAGCTGTAGCAGCTAAAGTCTTTGCAGTGGAAGTAGATCCAAAGGTTGAACAAGTAAGAGGAGCTTTACCAGGAGCTAACTGTGGAGCTTGTGGTTTTCCAGGTTGCGATGGATTAGCAAATGCTATAGCTAGTGGAAGTGCACCAGTAAATGGCTGCCCTGTTGGTGGAGCCGTAAGTGCAGAGAAAATTGCAGAAATAATGGGAGTAGCTGCTGGTGAAACTGAGAAAAAAGTTGCTAGAGTTACTTGCGGAGGTACAAGCTGCAATGCTTTTGAGAAGTTTGAGTACACAGGTATAAAGGATTGTAAAGCAGCAGCTTTAGTTTCTGGCGGAAGCAAGGCATGTTCTTTTGGCTGCTTAGGATTAGGAACTTGCGCAAGTGTATGTCAGTTTGGTGCTATTGATATTAAAGATGGAGTAGCAGTAATAAATCCAGAAAAATGTACTGCCTGTGGAAAATGCGTAGCAGAATGTCCAAAGGCTGTTATAAAAATGGTTCCTTACGAACAAAAAGTAGTAGTGGACTGCAATAGTAAAGAGTTTGGAAAAGACGTAAAAGTAAAATGTAAAGTAGGATGTATTGGATGTCAAATCTGTGTGAAGGCATGTCCATTCGGAGCTATGGAGTTTGAAAATAACCTTGCAAGGATTAATTATGACAAATGTACTAACTGTATGATATGCGCAGAGAAATGTCCAACTAAAGCAATTTGGGCTGACTTTGAAAGCAGAAAAAAAGCTTCTATTGATGAAGAGAAGTGTATTGGATGTACTATTTGTAAAAAGCAATGCCCAGTAGACGCTATAGAGGGAGAGCTTAAAGCAAAACATAAAGTAATAGAAGACAAGTGCATTGGCTGCGGGGCATGTGCGAAGAAATGTCCTAAGGATGCAATAGAGATGAGATAAATTACAAAAAACCTGCTAATATTAGCAGGTTTTTTGTACTCTAATTATATAGTTGTGATATAATTTTAAACAACAAGGTAAGGGGGTCAGGCTTTTATAATTTTATAAAAAAGAATTAACTATATAGTGCTGAATTCAAAATGTTTTTAGGAGAGATATAGTATGAAGGAAACAATATATATAACAGGACATAAAAATCCTGATTCGGATTCAATATGTGCAGCTCTTGCTTATGCAGAATATAAAAATGCTAATGGAGATGTGAACGCTGTGCCTGTAAGGCTTGGAGAAATAAGTAGAGAAACAAAATTTATTCTCGATTACTTTGGAGTTGAAGCTCCTACTCTTATAGAAACAGTGAGGCTATGTGTTGAGGATTTGAATTTTGATAAAATAGTTCCTGTTAGTCCAGATATTTCATTGCGTACAGCTCTGGAGTTAATGAAGAAAAACAATATAAACAGCCTTCCCGTAGTAAATGAAAGTGAACAGCTGGTTGGAATTGTAACAATATCAGATATAGTCCAGAATTACATAGATGTATGGGATAACACTATTTTGGGGAGATCAGGTGCTTCTATAGATAATATTATAGATACTCTTTCTGCTAATCCAGTTAATATTCCAAATAGGATAAAACCCTTTACAGGAAAGATTTTGACGTTGGCTATGGAACCTAAATCAGTAGTTGAATACATAGAAGAAAATGACATAGTTATATGTGGGGATAGAAAAGATGTTCAAGAATTTGCAGTCAATAGTGGTATTTCATTAATGATTGTAACTGGAAATGCTAAAGTAGATGAAGATATTATAAGCCATGCAAAAGAAAAAGACATAACAATTATATCAACACCTTATGATACCTTTACAACATCAAGGTTAATATCCCAATCTGTCCCTATAAAACATGTAATGACTACAGATAATCTAGTGGTATTCTTCCTTGATGATTTAGTAGATGATGTGAAAGCCCATATGTCTCAAACACGCTATAGGACGTATCCTGTAATAGGAGACGACAATAAAGTTGTAGGGTTAATATCTAGATATCACTTGATATCTAGCGTGAGAAAGAAGGTAATTTTAGTTGATCACAACGAACGTAGTCAGTCTGTAGATGGTCTGGAGGAATGCGAAATATTGGAAATTATCGATCATCACAGAGTAGCGGATGTTTTTACTGGCAATCCAATATATTTTAGAAATGAGCCAGTAGGGAGCACATCTACCATAATCGCTTCCATTTTATTTGAAAATGGCAGAAGACCTTCGAGAAGAATGGCGGGGGTATTAGCTGCAGCCATAATTTCTGATACCCTACTATTAAGGTCCCCTACTTCTACAAATACTGATAAAATGGTTTTAGAGAGGTTAGCAAGGATTGCAGATCTAGATATAGAGAAATTTACTGCAGAGATGTTTAAGGCAGGAACTTCTTTAGTGGGAAAAACACCACAGGAGTTACTTAGCCAGGATTTCAAGACATTTGCTATAGGTGAGGAAAAGGTAGGGGTTGCACAAGTATATACTATGGACTTAGATAGCTTAAAGGCTATGAAAAGCGATTTAGTATCCTTAATGGAAGAACGGGCAAAGGAACAGGGATATTCCATTTTTATATTGATGTTAACAGATATATTTGCTCAAGCTTCAGAAATGGTTGTAGTAGGCCATAATAAAGAATTAGTAGCAAAAGCTTTCGAAAAGACACTTACTAATGATTCTTTTTATGTACCTGGAATACTTTCGAGGAAAAAACAAGTGATTCCCCCTATTACAAATATATTAACAAATATCCAGCAATTATAGACAAGAGCTAGATGCCGGCTAAATGGAAAAAAATATATAATACCCAAGCAAAGTATTATATAGCTTAATAATTTCAGGTGAAGTGATATGTTTTAACACTAGGCAAATTTGAAATAATAATGGGTCACTATTTTAGTAAAATAATAGTGACTCATTATTATCTATTTATTTAAGCCACCAATTGTGTGAGCTTTTCTATATATATATCAATCAATTCCTTTTCTGTTACATTTATACTTGCTTTATCAAATACTACATTTCCACTGTCTAACATTATTATCCTATCTGAATATTCTACAGCGTCTTTCATATCATGAGAAATCATTATAGTCGTAATAGAATATTTTTTTATTAATTCTCTTGTTTTTTGCATTATTACTTTAGATGTTTTTGGATCCAGTGCTGCTGTATGCTCATCAAGAAGTAACAAATCAGGATGTTTCATAGTTGCCATTATTAATGAGAGACATTGTCTTTGTCCACCAGATAAAAATTTAACTTTGGTATTTAACTTACTTTCAAGACCTAAATCTAAGTCCCTTAATAGTTCTATATATTTATCTACGTTATTCTTTTTTATTAGTCCTTTTAAAGTAAATCTTTCACCTTTTTTATCAGCTAAGGATAGATTCTCTAATATAGTAAGTGAAGGTGATACTCCCATAGACGGATTTTGATATACTCTTCCTATATAGATTGCTCTTTTTTCTTCTCTTAATTTTGATATATCTTTACCATTTAGCAATATTTGTCCTTGATCTGCTAATATACTTCCACCTATTAAATTAAGGAGAGTACTTTTCCCGCAGCCATTAGAACCAATTATTGCAGTACATTTATTTTCTTCGAATTCTATATTAAAATTGTCAAAAATATTTATCTCATTATCTGTATTTTTATTAAAACTCTTTGATAGGTTCTCTACTTTTAACATTTTTTTCTCCTCCTTCATTCTTTTTAAATACTAATAGGTTAGCAGCAAAATTATTATATGAAATAAATGCTATTACTATCATTGCACTAATAGCCTTAAGATCAGTAGGATTTAGGCCTAAATCTATGGCAATTCCACCAATGAGTTTGTAGATTAATGCTCCTACAATTGCCCTTGTAGTATTTTTAAATTTATTAGAACTTCTTTTTATAGTATCGCCTATAATGATTGAAGCAAGAGCTACTACTATTATAGAACTTCCCATTGTTATATCAGCGAAACCTTGCATTTGGGCCATTAATGCACCACTTAAAGCGACTAGCCCATTAGACATCATTAGTCCTATAACCTTATATTTATTGCTATTTTCTCCTAAGGATTTTACGAGAGATTCATTATCTCCTGTTGCTATTAATAAATAGCCTGTTTCAGTTTTTAAAAATTGATCAATAATGATTTTTAGTAAAAAGACAATTACTATTAATACTACTATGGCAGAGCTCAAATCAAAAATTGAACCATAACTAAATAAAGGTATATTAGCTTTTCCATTTATTTTAAGATTAGCAGAATACAGTATTGTCATAGTCAATATTCCTGCTAATAGAGGCTTTATTTTCAATTTAATAAATAGAGTTGCCGTTAATAGACCTGCTAATGTACCAAAACAGAATGCTATCAATGTACTTAATATAGGGTTTAATCCCATAGATGCAAACTTGGCAAATATAAAGGCTCCAAATGGAAATGTTCCTTCTACCGAAAGGTCGGCTATATCTAAAATTTTATATGTTAATACAACTCCCATAGCTAATACAGCAAATATAAGCCCTTGTTCTAATGATGTTATAATTAATGAATTCATTTTCACACCTCCAAGTCAATATGAATCTAGGATTCAAATTCAATCGCATCTTTAACTATTATTCTCCTACTTTTATAGCATCCTTGAATAACTGTAAATGTTCATCTAATCCCAGTGCTTTTAAAGTATTTTGATTTACTGTTGTTATAGTCTTTTCTGCTGTTCCAACAGGTATTGTTGATACATCTTTTTTATCTACAAGAATTTCCTTTGCCATCCTTGCAGTTTGCTTTCCTAATTCATAGTAGCTAAGTCCATTTGTAACAAGTAGTCCGCCTTTTACTTGTGTTTCTTCTGCTGAAACTGTAATCATATTATTTTCTATGGCTACCTTTGACATTAATTCTACTGATGCTGCTACCATGTTATCGGTAATCATATATAATGCGTCTACCTTTTTTATTATAGAGCTAATAGCTTGAGGAAGTTCATTTACATTACTTACCCCAACAGTTACAACTTCAAGGCCTTCTGTAGGTGCTAGTTTCATTACTTCTTCTATTTGAACCTGTGAGTTAGCTTCACTAGTGTTATATAATATACCGATGGTTTTAATTTCTGGATTGATTTCTTTAAACATCTTTAACTGTGATGCTGTAGGTGCCATATCAGATGTGCCAGTTACATTACCACCAACATTTTTCCAATCAGATACTATTTCTGCTTTTACAGGATCTGTTACAGCACTAAATAACACGGGTATATCAGAAGTAGCTTGTTTAGCACTTTGTGCTGCGGGTGTTGCTATGGCGAATATTAAATCCACCTTATCAGATGCAAATTTCTGAGCTATACTAACTGTGTTTGGAATATCGCCTTGGGCGTTTTTATAGATTATCTCAGCATTTACACCTAATTCTTTTAATCCATCTTCAAAGCCTTTCCTTGTATCATCTAATGCTGGATGTTCAGATAATTGACTAATACCAACTTTAAAGACATTTTCTCTAGAAGTTCTACTGGCTTCATTACTGGTTGAATTGCACCCCGATAAAACTAAGATACTAGCTAATACTATTGCTGCTAAGTTACTGATTTTGCTTTTTTTCATTTGCTTTTCCTCCTTTGAAAATTATGCTGAAACTAAGTATTTTGGGTAATAAAAAAATCTTTCGCTCCTACAAATATAGCTTCTAGCTATACTCATAGGGACGAAAGATTTTATATCCGCGGTACCACCCTAATTATGACAAAAAGTCATCACTTATTCAGACCTAACAGTCCTATCCCTTATAACGATGGGCATCCGGATTCGCCTACTTGAAAAGCCGTTTAACGAATCTGCTCAGGAGTGAATATTACATATCTTCTTAATGTTGGCTTTCACCTTCCCCAACTCTCTGTAATTAAGTGTAGATATCTTTCTCTCCGTCAAAGCATTTTTTATATTAAGCAATATAATAATACTATAATATTATATTGTCAACACCTTTTCCAGAATATTTTTATAAAAAAATTATTTACCAAAAATTATTTACATCATAAGACTGGTATCGTTCTGTGCCTAAAAAAAGGATATTTTAAAGTTTATCTGGGTAAATATATAATATCATGTTATTATAAAATATAGTATAAAGCTAAAGGATGGTGTTAAATTGAAAGGGAAAGTAATACAAGTTGTTTTGCTAGTTTTAGTCTTTACAACATTAATAATAGGCTGTGTTCCTAGTAATACTAATACTACGAAATTAGAGAAGGAACTGAAGGAAAAGGATGCTAGAATAAATGAATTAGAAAGTGAAAAAAAGGCTTTAGAAGATAGAATAGTATCTTTTGAATCAAGGCTAGGTGTTAAGAGTCCTAATAGCCTACTTCCAAGAGGCATAGAGACAATTGGACTTATCAAGGCTAAAGATATGAAAGGTCTATCAACATATGTTCATCCTACAAATGGACTCAGATTTAGTCCATATCCTAATGTAGACCTTAAAACAGATCAAGTATTTACAGCACAACAAGTAGCAGGCCTTGTACAAGATACCAAAGAGCATCTATGGGGACACTATGATGGTTCTGGCGAACCAATTAAATTGAGTTTTAATGATTATTACGATAAATTCATTTATGATGTAGATTTTGCTAATCCACATATGATAGGAAACAATGTAGCGATAGGAAAGGGAAACAGCATTGACAATGTAAAACAAGCCTATCCCAAAGGATATTTTGTGGAGTTTTATTTTACAGGATTTGATCCACAATATGAAGGAATGGACTGGAGAAGTTTAAAGCTAGTATTTGAAGACGTAAATGGGGTATGGTACTTAGTAAGTATTATCCATGGTCAGTGGACCATATAAATTAAATGATAAGCTGTCTCAAAGTAATTTAACATTATTTTGGGACAGTTTTGTATTTTTATAGCTGTATATGTAATGGCTAATAGTTCTTATACCTTCTCTAAATCGAGTCTTTGTTTATATCGTAATTCTTTTACAGTGATTTTTATGTTAAAATATATACACAGTTAGCCTTAGCTAACAACAAAAACTAGAGGTGGATTGGCTTGAAAAACGTTAAAAAAATTTTAGCTGCTTCAGCAATAGTTGCGCTAGCTTCACAAATAAATATTGGATTTTTAGGTACTGATTTTAGAGTTTCAGGAGGAATAATACTATTTGCCATAATACTTTTTCATTACAAAGAACTAAAACCAGTATCAACAGGAGTGGTATCAGGTGTAGCAGTATATCTTCTTAGAATAATTATCTATTTTTTAGTGAAAGGTAATCTTAAGCAAGTCATATGGTCATATCAATTAGAGATACTGTTTTATACATTCTATGGAATCATTTATTCGTTATTAATCAGAAAAAGAACTAAAGATGACATTAATCAATTACTATTAATTATGGTCGTCAGCGATTTTGGAGCAAACGTTGTAGAACTGTATGTTAGAATTATGGTAGGGGGTTCTCAAGCATGTTGGGAGATTATCACTACATTATTTTTTGTGGCATTAATACGTTCTAGTATAGTATGGCTTGTTTTAAATGGACTTAAATATTATAAAATGCTTTTAATGAAAGAAGAGCATGAAGAGAGATATAAAAGACTTCTATGGTTGACTGCACAACTAAAAACAGAAATGTACTGGATGGAAAAGAACATTGACAACATAGAAATGGTAATGTCTAACTCCTATGGACTATTCGAGAAGATAAATCAAAACATAGATAAAGATAGCTGGGCAGATGGAGCAGTAACTATCGCTAGAGATGTACATGAAATAAAAAAAGAATACGAATTGGCCCTTCGAGGCATGAAAGAAATTACAGAAAATAGGCTTCAAGATGAGGGAATGAATTTTAAAGATATTATTGCTATACTAGAAGAGACTATGGAGAGAGAGATAAGGCATAAAAGTAAAGATATTCATCTATTATTCAAAGCTGGAGAAAACTTTTATACTGCAAAACATTATTATCTTATGTCCATATTTAGAAACTTGATAATGAACGGAATAGATGCAATACCTGATTCTGCTAGAAATGCAAGGATTAGCTTTACCCATGAAGTTGAGGATGAACTACATGTTTTTATAGTATCTGACACTGGTTGTGGAATAAATGAAGTGGATAAAAATCACATATTCTCTCCGGGGTTTTCCACTAAAATAAATTATGAGACAGGTCAAATTAATAGAGGTCTAGGACTAAGTGTAGTTCAAGATATAGTCGAAAGACGTTTAGATGGGAAAGTTACAGTAAGCTCCAATGAGGGAAATGGAACAACTTTTTGGGTTTATATACCTAAAAAGTCTTTGGAGGTGTAATAATGAATATTTTCATTGTTGAAGATGACAATAACATTATTAGAGTATTAGATAAAATTATTAATGATAGAAAATTAGGAACTTTATTAGGATGGGCTAATGATGGTATAAATGGCCTTATAGAGATACAAAGCTTAAAACCTGATATAGTACTAGTAGACTTGCTAATGCCTGGCAAAGATGGGATAAGTCTAGTAAAAGAGGCAAAGGCTATACACCCAAATATTCAATTTATTATGATATCACAAGTAACTTCTAAGGATATGATTGGTAAATCATATCAAAGTGGTGTGGAATACTTTATTTCAAAGCCTATTAATGCTATAGAGGTTGAGAGTGTTATTCATAAGGTCCAAGATAAGTTAAATATGAACCGAAAATTAAACCAAATCCAAAGCCTTTTTACTCAAGAGAGTAGTAATCAAGAATTAGAGAAGGTTAGTTATAGTGTCGAGGGAGTAAAGAGGGTAATGCAAAGGATTGGAATTGTTGGAGAAGCAGGGAGTCAAGATATTATAAATATAGTGAAGTATCTCTACGATACAAAACAAAATATGTCTGACCTTACCGTAAAAGAGCTTTGTAGTCACTTTACTAATCAGGTTAAGACTATGGAGCAAAGAATTAGAAGAACAGCTACTGTTGGAATGATTAATCTTGCCAATCTAGGTATAGAAGATTACATGAATGAGATATTTACCGAATATTCTAATGGGTTATATAATTTTGAACAAATAAAAATAGAAATGGACTACATTAGAGGAAAGAGTAAAAAGAGAGGAAAGGTAAACCTTAAGAAATTTATTGATGGAATAGTTTTTTATAGCAATAGAAAAGATTAAAAAGAGAGCTTATATTTGCGTGTTTAAGATAGAGCTTGATAAACTGACATTACTATTTATAAAAATGTCAATTTATCAAGCTCTATCTTTTTTATAAATAATACTAAATATAAATATTTGAAACTTTTTGAGGGTTTTTGAAGGTCATCAAATATAATCAAAATATAAATTTCAAATTAGGTAATGAGCCATTAAGGAAAGCGATACCAAAACTGCTTTATTTTTTACCTAGAACCTAAAATTACATTAAATGTTAATTGGAGGCTAGATTATGGATACTAGATTTAATTAATAATATTAGCGGTGTATCTGAAGAAGCAAGCTATGATTATACTACTGACTATGAACTCGCTGACTAGAACTATACTATAAAAATAGAAAGAAGAGGGATTCATATGGAAATATTTAAACAGATAGTTGACTTTGTGAATACATTCTTATGGAATTACGTATTAATAAGTGCCCTTTTAGGCATAGGTGTTTTTATGACTGTAAGGCTTAAATTTCTACAGTTTACTAGATTATTTCCTGCATTAAAGAAAATGCTTACAGGAGTAGTTAGTAAAGAATCAGTGGAAGAAGGAAAGATGACACCCTTTCAGGCTTTATCAACTGCAGTAGCGGCTCAAGTTGGAACAGGGAATATAGTGGGAGTAGCTACAGCCATAGCAGCTGGGGGGCCAGGAGCGGCATTTTGGATGTTGGTGTCCGCATTTTTTGGAATGGCTACTATATTTAGTGAAGGTGTTCTAGCTCAAAAATATAGAGAAACTAAAGATGGAGAATTAGTTGGTGGACCTGCTTATTATATAAAAAATGGTCTGCATTCTAAAGCATTATCCATGTTTTTCGCTATTGCATGTATTATTGCACTAGGTATAGTTGGTATCATGGTACAGTCTAACTCTGTTGCAGGTTCTGTAAGTGCTGCATTTGGCGTACCAACAATTGTTGTTACAATAGGGCTTGCAATCATAGTTGCACTTATATTAATGGGTGGTATGGGAAGAATAGCTTCTTTTGCAGAAAAGGTAGTCCCAATTATGGCTGGTGCTTATATTCTAGGAAGCTTAATAATAATCTTAATGAATATTGGAAATCTTATTCCTGCACTAAAGAGTATTTTTACAGGAGCATTTTCACCAGCAGCAATCAGTGGAGGAGCACTTGGTATTACAGTTCAACAAACCATTAGATTTGGACTAGCAAGAGGACTTTTCTCAAATGAAGCTGGCATGGGTTCTACGCCACACTCGCATGCAGTCGCTAATACTAAGCACCCTGCTGAACAAGGTTTTACTGCTATGATAGGGGTATTTATATCTACATTCTTGATTTGTCTATCAACAGTTATGGTGAATATTGCTTCTGGAGCTTATAATCCAAATATATCAGCAGTCCAAATGACAGAAAAAGCCACCGTAATGACACAATATGGTTTTGCATCAGGATTTGGTGTATTTGGTGGAATGTTCTTATCAATATGCTTATCATTTTTCTCACTTACCACTATAGTTGGATGGTATTACTTTGCAGAATCGAACGTTAAAATAATGTTTAACTCTAATACTAGAACATTAAATGCATTTAAGGCCGTAGCAATAACAGCCTTAGTATTAGGTACTATGACAGAGGCTACATTTGTATGGAAATTAGCAGATATGTTCATGGGTATCATGGCTATACCAAATATCATAGCACTATTCCTACTATCTAAGGAAGTACGAGCAGTCCTTGATGACTATGATTCATGTGTACTAAAAGGTGATATCCATTGGGATTACAAATATGAAAACAGTGGCGAAATCAAAGAAAAGAGCAAAAAATCTGTACTAAAGAAGGTGCTATCAACTACGACTTTAAAATAGTTGAAAATAAATTATTTTTAGTCATATATCTTAACATTTCATTCTATGTTTGAATGGGAGAATTAAGAGTTATATATAGAAAAACAGAATAAATATTGCTCCCCTTAGAAATATTATAATAATCAATCTAAGGGGAGCTTTTTAATAGGGAGAATATTTAAAACCTCAAATCTTTAAATTTTTTATCTGGTTATTTTTTTATATCAAGATCTGATTTTTTTAAGATAATGCTAGAATTACATAGTCATATGATTTTAATAGAATTTATAAACTAAAAGAAACCACATGACAAAAATATAATTACTAGTATTAAGAAGAAAAATAATAATTCACTTCCAATATTTCCTCCAAATCCTTTTGCTTCAACCATTGTGTAACCTCCTAATAATTAGTTATTAGGCATTCATGCCTATTACATTATATTAAATATGGAATATAGTGTTACAGGTCACATTTCTATTTTCACAAATATTAACAACATAAATATTTGCAAAATGCTGCTAAAGAATTCATAAACTGAAGTAATAAAAAAATGTTATTCTATATATGCTTTTCAAAAGCAAAAATTACAACTTGTAAATGAAATATGGAAATGGTAAACTTATGATGTGATAATATGTATTTTCATGGCTTTTTAGTGCTAAATACATATTGAATTCTCTCGAAATTATTTTATAATACTATGTAAAAAGGATGTATAAAATGACAAAATGGGACAAGTATCTGATAGTTGTAGTATTATTACTTAGCTTTGTAGGGATATATTTTGTTAAATATTATTCAACTAATGGGGGAAATAAGTACATTAGTATACAGGTAGATGGAGAAGAGATTAAGAAGATTTCTTTTGGGGCAAATATGGTAGGCAAAACCATTGACATAGAAACTAAGTTTGGCTATAACAAAATAGAGATTGGCGATGGAAAGGTTAGGGTTATTGAAGCTGACTGTCCTGATAAATTAGATGTGAAGCAAGGATGGATATCTAATCAAGGAGAGGTAATTGTCTGCTTACCAAACAGAATGGTAGTGGAGATAAAGTCAGAAAAAAATTCAATTGATGAAGTAGATCATATTAGTTATTGAAAAGGGTGAGAAATATGAAAAGACTCAGAAAACTTATTTTTTTATCAATTTTGGTTTCTTTAGGACTTGCCCTTAGCATAATTGAATCAATGATACCAATACCTATCTTATTGCCGGGCATGAAGCTCGGATTAGCCAATATTGTTTGCCTTATTTCCTTAGTATTGTTTGGATACAGAGAAGCCTTTATAGTAGCAATACTAAGGTCTTTAGTATTTGCACTTGCAACAGGGAGCTTTTCAGGTTTAATGTATAGTCTCTCTGGAGCAATACTAAGCACATTTGCAATGACAATTGTGTTTAAATATTTTTCAAAATATTTTAGCTTAATTGGAGTTAGCATTTTTGGAGCTATATTTCATAATGCTGGGCAGCTTTTAGCAGCGAGCCTAATAATGGAAAATTTAAAGATTTTCTCATATTTTCCTTTCATGACATTATTGAGTCTTTTTACTGGCTATTTTGTTGGGTTAGGCTCAACACTAACATCAAAGAATATGAAAAAAATATTATGGGAAACCTAGAAATAACATAAGGAGGTAAACATGAGAACACGAAATAGGAGTTTAGCACTTTTATTTGCATTAGTAATTATAGGAGTAGTACTAGGCAGTATCATTGGAAATCTATTAAGTGACAAGATTCCTTTACTGGCATATAGTTATCCTATAGGACTTAAAACACCTGTGCATTTAGATTTAAAAGTAATAGAACTTACTTTTGGATTAGTTATTGACATAAATATTGCCAGCGCTGTAGGATTTTTATTAGCTTTCCTTATGTATAAAAGATTATAGGTGAGCTTATGAAAAAAATCGTTTTAGCATCTTCATCTCCAAGAAGAAAGAAAATACTAAGTAAGTATAACATTGATTTTGAAACCATGACAAGCCATATAGATGAAGAAATTTCATCTGACGATGATCCTATTCAAGTAGTTATGTCACTAGCCTTTCAAAAAGCAGAAGACATCGCTAATAGGCTTGACTTTGATGCAATAGTAATTGCAGCAGATACAATAGTCTATATGGAAAAAGTCTTGGGAAAGCCAAAGGATAAGATAGATGCTTATAGGACTCTTGAGAGCTTAAGTGGTAAAGAACATTTAGTTATTACTGGTATAGCTATAATAGATATCAACTTGGGAAAAAAAGTCATTGATTATGAAATAACTAAAGTTAAATTTAGAGAATTACAACCAGAAAAGATTAATAAGTATATAGATACTGGGGAATTTATAGATAAAGCTGGAGCTTATGGTATTCAAGGCTATGGGGAGATTCTAGTAGAATGGATAGAAGGCTCTTACTCAAATGTAGTAGGGCTTCCCATAGTTAAGCTAGATAAGCTCTTAGAAAGGCATTTCAAAACAAAAATTCTTTAATAATCTTTTTGGGGGATATCATGGAAAGAAACTTCAGTTATACTATTAAAGATTTACCAGAAGACGAAAGACCACGAGAAAAACTTTACAAATATGGTCCTAAAGCATTATCAAATACCGAATTATTGGCTATAATTATAAGGACTGGCAATAAAGAAAATACAGCTATTGAAATATCTCAAAAACTTTTGGCGGGTAAAAAAGAGGGAATTTCTTTTTTATCTGATACTAGCCTACAGGAGATAACAAAGGTAAAAGGAATAGGAGAGTGCAAGGCTGCTCAAATATTAGCTGCTGTAGAGCTTGGTAAAAGAGTTATGTCTAGCACATATAAGGATAAAATGAAGGTAACAAGTCCTTCGGATATTGCTGATATATTAATGCTCGATATGGCTCATCTGAAGAAAGAACATTTCAAAATAGTAATGCTAGATACTAAAAATCAAATAATAGGTATAGAGGACATATCTATAGGAAGCTTAAACTCTTCCATAGTTCATCCAAGGGAAGTGTACAAAGAGGCAATAGCAAGAAGTAGTGCCTCTATAATTCTTGTTCATAATCACCCTAGTGGTGATCCTACACCTAGCAAGGAAGATATAGCCATAACTAGGAGGCTGGCAGAAGGTGGGGATATACTAGGAATTAAGGTGCTAGATCACATAATAGTTGGAAGCAATAAATATTTAAGCTTAAAGGAAAAAGATATAATTTAGGGCTTTATTAGGAAGGAGCAAAAGAAAATGGGATTATTTAATATATTTACAAAGGATATGGGAATTGACTTAGGAACAGCAAACACCTTAGTCTTTATGAGAGGTAGAGGAATAATAATTAGAGAACCTTCTGTTGTGGCAATACAAACTAATACTAAAGAGGTTTTAGCAGTAGGTGAAGAAGCTAAAAAAATGATAGGGAGAACACCTGGGCATATAGTTGCCATTAGACCATTGAGTGATGGAGTTATTGCAGACTTTGATATTACACAGAGCATGCTAAAATATTTTATTAGAAAAGGGAATAATGGTCGTTCACTTTTTTCACCTAGAGTGGTTGTTTGCGTGCCTTCTGGTGTAACAGAAGTTGAGAAAAGGGCTGTTGAAGAAGCAGCTATACAAGCAGGAGCTAGGGAAGCTTTTCTAATAGAAGAGCCTATGGCTGCAGCTATTGGTGCAGGACTTCCAGTACAGGAGCCTAATGGTAGCATGGTAGTAGATATTGGTGGAGGTACGACAGAAGTAGCTATTATCTCATTAGGGGGAATAGTTACAAGCAAATCTATTAGAGTTGCAGGAGATGAACTTGATGAATCAATAGTCTACTATATTAAAAAAGAATATAACTTGATGATTGGTGAAAGAACAGCAGAAGAAGTTAAGATACAAGTAGGTTCTGCAGATTTATCTGTTAATAAAGAAAAGAAAATATCTGTTAGAGGAAGAGATCTGATTTCCGGATTGCCAAAAAATATTGATATCAGCTCATCTGAGATTTATGAAGCAATGAAAGAGCCTATATCAAGTATTATAGATGCCATAAAATTTACTCTTGAAAAAACTCCACCTGAATTAGCATCTGATATTATGGAGCAAGGAATAATGCTAACAGGCGGAGGAGCATTATTAGATGGCTTAGATAGACTTATAAGAAAAGAAACTGGTATGCCTATTCGTATAGCAGAAGACCCATTAGATTGTGTTGCTATAGGTACTGGAAAAGCTTTAGAGGATATCGAAACATTAAAAAAGGTTGCAAAAAGTTCAAGAAAGTTAGGATAAGTGGTGATACTTATGACCATATTTAAAAAAATAAAAGGGAGAATGATAGTAACTATTGTTGCTATCATTCTAATTGTAATTATTGGAATTACCGCCGGGAATAGGGATAAAATAACATCCTTAGAAAATCTAGTAGGCAATATTATAACCCCTATTCAAAAAGTTTTTTACAATAGTGGTGAGTCAGTTGTAGGAACTGTCAAATCTATAGGAAGCATCACTCAGCTTAAAAATGAAAACACTAGTCTAAAGGAAGAAAATGCTAAACTAAAAGAACAAGTAAGAAAATACGAGGATATTATAAGTAAAACTGATTATTTAAGAAATGCTTCTATATTGAAAGAGAAGACAAAGTATAACTTAGTTGAAGCACAAATAATTGGGAAAGATCCAGGAAACTGGTTTGAGAGGTTTGTAATTGATAAGGGAACTAAAGATGGTATTAAAAAGGGTGATGCTGTCATCCAAGGAATAGAAGTTGACGGCAACACTATAGAAGAAGGATTAGTAGGTAGAGTTGTTGAAGTTGGTGATGACTGGTCTAAGGTTATAGCCATAATAGATGGAGGCAGCAACTTGAGCTTTAATGTTATTAGAACTCAAGATGGAGGAATAATGAAGGGAGACTTTGAAGGTAACATTTCAGGATATCTTTTTGATACAAAAGCAGATGTTGTAAAGGGAGACAAGCTATTAACTTCTGGCCTTGGAGGAATTTTTATTAAAGGACTTTATATTGGAGAAATTAGTGAAGTTACAAAAAATAGCGATGATCTTTTAGTAAACATTGAAGTAAAACCTGCTGTGAATTTCAATAAACTTCAAAATGTTTTCATTATATTGGGAAAATAGGTAAAAGGGGTAAATACTTTGAGATACTTTATTATAGCAATTATAGTCTTAGTAAATTTTTTGATAGAATCTACTATTCTACATCATGTAAGCATATTTGGAGTGATGCCTAATACGTCTTTGATTATTATTGTGTGTTTTGCACTTCTTGCAGGCAAAAAGACTGGCAGTATTTTAGGTTTAATACTGGGGCTTTTAGAGGATATGTTTTTTTATGATGTCATAGGAGTACATGCTTTAATTTACTTCTTAATTGGTTATTTAATAGGATTAACTGATAAAAAGGTATTTAAGGAGAATCTGTTTTTACCTTTTGTCTTTACAGCTATATCGACATTTGCTTTTCACACAGTATACTATATATTTATGTATTTTTTGTCTATAAATGTTGATTTTATAAAGCTTGTTAAAAGCATTGTAATTATAGAGACAGTTCTCAATTCCTTATTGTCTATTTTCTTTTATAAACAGTTTCTCAAGTTATATCGCCAACCATATATAAGCTTTAAGAAAAAATAAGGAGGTGAACCAATGAAGTTCTGGGAAAAAATCAAGGACAGATATAATATTCTTATGTTTCTTACTTTTTTTACATTTGCTGTCTTAGCTTTTAAACTAGCGTCTTTGACTATTGTTCAAGGTGAAGAAATGAGAAAAATATCTGAGAGTAAGAGAGTAAAGCAAATATCCATAACTGCACCTAGAGGAGAAATAAGAGATCGGTATGGAAGATTGCTAGCAGGAAATAAACCTAGTTTTACAGTACAAATCATGAAAGATGAGTTAAACATAAAAGACTTAGATAAAAAGAATAATGCTATTCTTAAGCTTATTAGGGTACTTGAAGAAGAAGGAGTAAACTATATAGATGAATTTCCAATTGATTTAAATTATTTTACGTATAATAGCGATGCTTTGTACATGGAAAGCAATAAAACACCTTACGAATACGTTGCGGAATTGATATTAAATAATAATCTTGTAGGAGAATTAATTAATTCAAATATGAGAATAGATGATGATACTAATTCACGAATTTTCTTTACTGCAAGAAGAGCAGTAAATATTTTAGAAAATGACGGCATCTCAATGCCTATAATAATAAATTTTGACGAACAGAATAATGTTACATTTAATTATGACACAAATATAGATTTAGCAAAATGGCAAAAGGAAAATAATATATCAGGAGATAAACCTGCAAGGGACGTGCTAGTTTCTAAAATAATGCAAAACAAAAAAGTTCTTATTAAATTGATTAAAGATCCTATTGTTAGTGAACTTACATATAAAGTTCTTCAAAACAATGGATTGGCTTCTGATGTCTCTCTAGTGCCCTACAACTTTAGCTTTGATGAAGAATATAAATCTATTAAAAGAAATTTAATGAAAAGTTTTGAAAATATATCAATGAACAGTTCAGCTAAGGAGGATTTTGTAAATATTATTTTGCAAACAGATGCAAAATATGAGATTCTTTCAAATATTTTTACTAAATCTGATGCTGAAGGCAAGGAGAAGGAACAAACAATACCAGGAAAGATTCTAATAGAGAAGCTTGAAGAAAACAATATAAATGTTCCAATTGACATTACTTTAGATGAGGAAACAAAAAAAGTATATTTTAAATATAAAAGTAATGGGCAGAAAGAAAGGTTTTATAAAACTGAAAAAGTAGAAGGAGAGCTAACAGCAATAGAAGCCTTAATATATATAGCTAATAAGCATAATATTATGACTGATTTTATAATAGATGACAAAGTTAAGACTATTGCACAAGAAAAAGTTCTAAGCTACGTAAATCCCAAAATATCTATTTCCAATTGGGAATATGCTGTACTTAACAATAAGAAAAATTGGTTTGACAGCTATAAAATACCAGAAAAAAGTAGTGCTAAAGAAGCATTTGAATTTTTGGCTAAGAAGTTTAAGATAGATGAAGGACTAAATAATTATGAGACTAGATCTATATTGCTAGTTTTAGAACAGCTAAATAAGCAAGGTCATAGAGCTTATCAACCAATAAATTTAGCTTATGGAATTAGAAATAGTACTGTGGCTAAGCTAGAAGAGAACAAATTTGATTTACTTGGTGTTGGAGTTTCTATTGAACCAGTAAGATATTATCCTATGGGAGAAACAGCAGCACACATTATAGGTTATTTAGGCAAGATATCGCAAGCATCCGAGATAAAAAAATACATTGATGAGCAAGGCTATTCCCCAAATGATATTATAGGAAAAACTGGGGTAGAAGATAGCTTTGAACAGTATTTAAGAGGTAAGAATGGAAATAGACGTGTGGAGGTAGACGTATTAGGGAATACCATAAAAGTATTAGATGAGGAAAAAGCTACACCTGGAAACAATTTATATTTAACTTTAGATCTTGAACTTCAAAAAGTTGCAGAAGATGCATTAAAGCAAGCTATAGAGCAGATACAAAAAGGTGGGGAATTCCAAAGTAAATGGGGTAATTACAAATATTCTAAAGCATATAAAAATGCTACATCAGGTGCTGTTGTTGCTATAGATGTTAAAACTGGGGAAGTACTTGCATTAGCTAATTATCCTGCATAT
>CAZUFW010000031.1:0-32358 GCA_964619895.1 uncultured Clostridia bacterium
CCCCCGTATCGGACTTTCACCGACCAGTTTACGCCCATGCTGGGCGCACAAATAAAACAGCCTATCCAAAATTTGAATAGGCTGTAATACTAGCTTACTTTTTCCTTATAATAAAAATCTGTTTCACCAATTTTTTTAAATCCTAATGATTCATAAAATCTTATTAGTCTCTGTTTTAAGGTTATCATATTTTTATCCTTCGGATTCATTATATATTCAACTTCCCCATTGATTCTCTCTAAAGGACCAGGCATTAAATATATACATGATATAGGTTCTTTAATATTTCTATCTAAAAATTTAGGCAATTGTTCAAATATTTTTCTACCTATTCCATTGCCTCTATATTCCTTATCAATAAAAAGTTCTGTAATATAAAATGCATTGTCTTTACAATTTTCTTTTGATAAGACTTGAATATAGAAGGTTTTAATTTCCTCCTCCTCTTCCTTGTCTGTAAATTCAAGAACTTTCAAGACTTCATCAGATTTTAATTCTTTGAAAATATTGTCTACATTCAGTAAAACTCCTTTAATATATCCAACTTCTTCATGCTCACTAATGATATTAATCATTATTTCCTTCTTATAATGTGATAGCCTTAAAATTGACTTATTATGGTCATCGCTATCACAATAATAATTACTGTCACTATCTTCACCGTCTGAACTTTTTGAGTTCATAAAAAACACCTCTAACTTAATTATTTAATATAGTATATTCTAATATTATACATTTGATTAAAAAAACTCAAACTTGATTTTTCTAGTAAAACTCTTATTTAACTACGTCACTTGTTACTATTTCAACAAACCAATATTTATACTATTTAAATCTACATTATGCTTCTTATTAATAGTGTCTATAATTATTATTCCTAATTATTTAAGAAAATAAAAAGGCAAAAAGATTCCTGCTTTGCTAATATTGCAAATGTAATAAAATGTTATTTTTAAATAAAAATGGCCACTGAAAAAACAGAAGCCATCCTGTAATAATCTTATCTATAAAATAGTTACTAATGCATCAACTCCTGTTCCTACCTTTCCATTCCTTTCCTTACAAAATTAATAATGTGCTATATTCCTTAATATCTTGTCAAATATAAACGATGGCACAGTTAAGGTGGAGTTTAATCTCCACCTTAATAATACCCATGTAAGTACCTATTGGTATGCTAGTTAGATACTGTACAATTTTTCACTTTAACCTTATTTGAAATCCATCTTTTTCCTTCCACTAATCTTGTTACCATCATAGCGCATACTGCATTACCTGTTGAATTGAGCAAAGTTGCTGGTGCATCTATTATTGTACTTATTACAGCTATTATAGCTAAGGCTTCTGGTGGAAAACCATAAACACTTATTATTAATACTTCCCCTATCATTCCTCCACCTGGAATAGCTCCCATGACAGCACCTACCAAATATGAAACGAATATTATTCCAACTATTGCTTTTAAACTAGTTATATCTCTTCCAAATAAGCCTAGCAAAAATACAATTTTTAAAACTCCCCCGATTACAGAACCATCCTTATGTGTATTAGCTCCAAGTGGAATGACTGTTTCTGCAATATCATCTGTGACTCCCATCTTTTTTGTGCTTTTTAAATTAACTGGAATACAGGCCGCACTAGAACAGGTAGCCAGTGCTGTCACTGATGGTTCTAATGCATTTTTCCAAAATAATTTAACTCCAACATTGCCTCCTGCTATAAAAGCATATATAGTAAACATTCCAAAATAGTAAACTCCTGTTATTGCTAAATAAAGAATAAATGTCCTTAAATATCCCTCTAATATTTGAGTTCCAAGCTGCCCAATAACTGAAGCAAAATAGCACCCTAGTCCTATTGGAGCAAAGTACATTATTTTGCTCACCATCTTAATAAATATTTTAGCACCTGAATCTAGAAAATTAACAAAAGGTTCTGCTTTTTTCCCTACTGCAACTATAGAAGTCCCTAAAATTATGGAAAACACAATAAGTTGAAGCATGTTTTTCTTTGAAAATAATAATACGAAGTCCGATACTGTAAAAGTGTTAACTAGTTGCTGTATTGGTCCTACATGTTCACTAATAGATACTTCACTAATTCCTTGCGCCATCATTTTTTGCATAATTCCACTATCTATGCCCTTAGTAGGATTTATTATTAAAGCTCCCACAAGTCCTATTACAGCTGCAATAAGTGCTGTACATGTAAAGACTATAAATATGTTTAGCAAAATTTTTCCCAATCTCTTCATGTTTGTCATATTTGCAATGGCTGAGGTTACACTGAAAAATACTAGAGGAACAATTATAGTAAAAATCAAATTTAAAAATAAATTCCCGAAAGGCTCAAGTAAAGATGCCTTAGGTCCCATAATTGCCCCTAGTATTCCTCCAAGCAATACAAAGAAAATCATTACAATAGAAGATTTGTAAGTCTTTAACAATTCCATTTAATCCTCTCCTTCTCACTAAAATAATTCCCAGAATGGTACGTGTTTATTTTTTATTATATATGTATTTTTTGCTATATATATTGCTAATAATGCTTGAAATATTGCAAAAGCTGCTATAATCTATAATAAAAGATAGAGATGGAGATGGTAATAATGAAAAATAATAATGTCGAGCTAAAAATAAGGAGAGGATATCTTAATGAAGATTTTGAATACTTTCATTTAAAGGATAAAAAGAACATGGAATTTGAATTTCATTATCATGATTTTAATAAAATAATCATTTTCATATCTGGAAATGTGGTCTACCTTATAGAAGGAAAATCATATAAACTTAAGCCTTGGGACATACTTTTTGTAAACAGCAATGATGTTCATAAGGCAATAATAAGTCCCTATGAAACCTACGAAAGGGTAATTATATGGGTCAATTCAAGATTTTTAGAGATGCATAATAGAGACAATAGTAACCTACTTAGCTGCTTTGAGCTATCATCAAAGCATAAAATAAGCCTTATGCGTTTGAATCCTAATAATATTAACGGTATAAAACAAATCTTGACTTTACTTGAGGATGCTTCGAAAGATACAGCCTTTGGAAATAAGATATTAAAAAATTCTTTATTTCTTCAGCTTATGATTCATCTTAACAGATTTTTTCTTGGACTAGATATTAATGCTAAAGAAGAAGATATTGAATATGATGAAAGAATAGAGAACATATTAGGTTATATAAATAAGAATCTTAATGGAGATTTGTCGATAGAAAGTATCTCTTCAAAATTCTACATTAGTAAATATTATCTTATGCACAATTTCAAAGCTCAAACCGGATATACTATCCATAGCTATATACAACAAAAAAGAATGATTTTAGCCAAAACCCTTATTAAAAAAGGAAAGCAAATGTCAGATGTTTCAATAGAATGTGGATTTAGTGACTATTCCAGCTTTGTAAGAGCTTTTAAAAAAGCATTTGGACTTTCTCCAAAAAACTACTCAAAAGTCATTTCAAAGCTTGATATTTCTTATAACTCTAATAAGCATTCTTAATTTTTTGCAAATATCTAAAAATACAGCCATATGAGATATTGAATTGTCAATATAGACAAATGAAAAAAGAAAATAATAGCTCCTACTTCTTAATTATTGATTACACAGTTAAAACGAATAAAATAAATATGATAATGCTGACTACAGTATTTAATACTACTGTATTATTAGCTAATTCTTCATGCTCCTTTGTACTGTAGGCGCCAATAAATATTGGTAAAGAAAGTGGAGGAGGCAAGATTAAAAAAGTAAAGTATGCATAGTTAAAAATCTGCTCTGATACTATAACCTTATCTATGATTAAGTATTTAAAAACATACCCTACGGTCAAAATCACCGTGAACCTTATAATAAGAAATTTTATGCTTTGCACCATATACTTTTTATTAAGCTTTAAACCATAACCTATAATTATCAAAATTAAAGGCGTTGACAAGCTTGATAAGTATTCTACCATAATATAAAATCCTTTCATAATTGAGTTGCTATGAATGCTTGTCCTAAATCCTGTCAAATTAAATACAATTCCAAAGACTATACTAATTATTGCAGGAGATTTAATAATTTGTTTCGCTACTCCTATTGAAAATCGTTGGTTCCCTAATTTAATGCGCAAAATAGTATATAGCACAAGCCATATGAAAAATTCATGGCCGATACCAAGTATAGATAGCTTTCCTAAATTTTCACTGCCAAAAACAGTGGAAAATAAAGGAATCCCCAGAAAGCCAAATGCAAATCCTGAAGTAATGAAAGGTAATAAAGGATGACTAATCGTCTTTATCAAATTAAATGCTAAACCAGCAAAGTAAAAAATGCTTAGTAAAATAAAAATAATAATAGAAACTAAAAAGTATTCCTTCTTAATCTCCATGTTTAGAAATGTAATAAATAATACAGCAGAAAATGCAACATCAATGACTATTTTTTTTACTTCATCAACTGTACTCTGTCTAAGTATATTATTAAAACGAAAATGACTTCCCAATAAAATCAAAAAAATTATAGGTATTATTTTAGAAATAATGTCTGTCATATCAGATTACCTTCCCTTTTCCAAATAAGACTATAATGTGCCACTATGCATAAAAAATTATATATGACACTCATGCCCTTGTCAAATATATGCTATTCTACAATATAGTCCTATTTAAGGGAATATCTTTTTCCTAAAGCCTATTAAACATCTTTACTCCTTTAGTTCTAATAGCTGACCATAACAGTACGTTAACCATTAATAAACCTATTGTTACAAAGGTTGAAAACAAATTATAATCTGTGGGCTTTACTAAAATATACGCTAAAATAGGAGATGCCACCGAAGCAAAGCCTACCAACATTGTAACAATAACACTTGCGCTTTGTTTTACAACTGCCATATGAGAATTCCATTCAAGCTTTGGTAAATATAGATTTATTATGATTCCTACCATTGAGATAAAAAAAACATATAGTGTTGTAATAGCTAACAATAATACATACGATGCTAAGTCCATCTTAAATGATATTGCCAAAATCAGAGTGTTAATAAATAAAGCTGGAAGAATAATTGTTAAATTCACTAATATTTTACCTTTCATTATTTCTATTGGCTTTATCGGCAAAGATTTTATTGTCCATAAATTTTTACCCTCAAGAGATATCGAAGATGCAGTTGTACAAGTTAAACATATACATAATGACAATATTGTCGTAGTTGCAGGAACTAAAAATTGGCTTATCATAGGTATATCTAAAACTTGAGCCATTTTTTCTCCACCAAAAACAGCTGTACCTATGGTAAAAATAGTCATCATCACAACACCCACTGCAGTATTTAAAACATATATATATGATGAAAAATAGAAATTAATCTCTTTTTTATATAATGCCTTTAATTGTGACGATACTTTAAGTGATTTCATCTTATAACTAGCTGCTTTGTAACTCTCATTCATCTTAGAATTAATATCCTTAAAACTCTTTGCAAATATTAAAACAAATAAAAAGAATGGAATTATTGCACTTAATATAAATACTAACAAAGATAGAATATCAAGGTCAGCCAACCCATTAACATAAAATTTAATCGGAAAATATACTTTTGATATATTATCCATCAAATCAGTAATATCCTGAATAAATTCAGCCGATATGTTATTTATAAGGCTAGAACCTGCCATTAATAAAATAATTAATACAAATGAACCTATTATCATAATTACATTTGTTGACCTAAATCTTGTAGATATTTTGGCCAGAGCAAATGAAAGAAATGTTCCAATAATCACTGGAATAAATGTTATAAAAAACATGGATATAAAAGCAAAAACATAGTAAATAGGTCCACTTGATGACTTTATTCCATAAACAATCAACGAAGGTAACCCCATAATAATAGATATCGTTAGATTTGAGCAATAAAGTAATAATAACTTACTAAAAAGTACTTCTGATGTTTTCACCGGTAATGACATAAGTAAGTCATAGTCTTTAAAAGAAAACAAATATCCTGATGCCTTATAAGTACTCATAAATAATGACATTAGGCTTACGTTAATGAAAGAGGCAACTAGCAGCATATTTAGAGCATCAAGCTGTATTAAAATATCTGATATCATATAGAAATAGGCAAAGATGGTTCCAGATATGGCTATAATAGCCCATAAAATTGCTATTCCTATAAAAATCATTTTTGCTTTTTCTGCTTTTGAAGATTCTTTTAAAAACTTATTTAGTCCAAAAGAGTTTATAATACTAGCTTTAATAAGCAATTTAGTATTATTCATTTTCCGTCACCTCTAAAAATAATTCTTCAAGTGAACTATCCCCTTTAACCTTTTGAGTTTCACCACTGGCAACTAGTTTTCCTTCTTTGATAATTGCAATTTTGTTGCAAAGTTTTTCTGCAACCTCCAGAACATGAGTAGAGAAAAATATTGCACTACCTCTTTGGCACATATCCTTCATATATTCTTTTATTATATGGGATGCTTTAGGGTCTAAACCTACAAAAGGCTCATCTAAAATAAGAAGTCTTGGCCCATGTATTAATGCAGAAATAATTGCAAGCTTTTGCTTCATTCCATGAGAATATGATGATATTAAATCTCCAAGATTTTTTGTAAGCTCAAATGAGTCTGAATACATTGAAATATTTCTTTCTCTGATTTCTTTAGAAATACCAAAAATATCTGATATAAAATTCAAATACTGTATGCCTGTCATATTCTCATATAAATCTGGATTGTCAGGAATATAAGCCATTATCCTTTTACACTCAATAGGATTTTTCTTTATTGACATCCCATCAATAAATATATCTCCTTCGTCAAAGTCTAATATTCCTGTTATACATTTGATTGTTGTAGTCTTTCCAGCTCCATTATGGCCTATAAATCCATATATGTCTCCTTTTTCAATAGTTAAGCTTAGGTTATTTACTGCTTTTTTGCCACCTTTATAAGTTTTCGAGAGTTTCTCTATTTTTAGCATTTTACATCTCCCTTTCATTATGGGTTAATCTATTTTTTATAATATAAATTTAAAGCTGATAAAGATAATAATATAAGTTATACGATTTATTTTAACACTTTGTTCAATTAATTTAAAATAATAAAAAATCGGAAAAAATCGGGGTCATAAAAAATTGGGGTCAGGCTTTTATAATTTTATAAAAATAAAATTATAAAAGCCTGACCCCGCATATGTTAGTTTTTGTCTGATATTAATCCATTTCTAGTTTTAGATTTAAATTCTTTAAATCCCATGATTACTATCCAAACATAGGCAAGAGTTTTTGGTATCATCAGTATTCCAATCCATCTTATAGTAGTAGCCCATAGAACAACTGGAATGTATAGGGCAAAGGATAACACAATTGCAAGCCACATAAATCTGAAATTTTTGTCACCATGTTTCTTAACTTCAGAATAGAAAATGCAAATAATAATGATACCCATTATAGCAAATGGCAAGTTTCTATATATTCCCCAAGAAACGGGAGCATTATAGTTTAACCAGTCATTTTGAGGGAAAAAGCATAATGCTATTCTTATGATACTTAAGGCATAAATTGAAAATGTAAGACCTTTTCGCCCTTCAATATTGTAACGGTGTCTCCATATATGATATAGGATGACATAAAATATGGTCATGGTAATAGATGTTATGAATTTCCCAACTCCAAGAGCAGCAGCATTTGCTTCTAATCCTGTTGTTAGTAATGCATATGACCTAGGTATTAAGTGAAATGCATCACCTGCTCCAAGTAAAACTGCCATCAATCCAAATAACCTAAATTGCTTATTTCCATTACTTTTAGTAAACATTATTAACCCTACCGTAATAACCCCAATCAAATAAACTGCATCAAATAGAGTTTCCATAATTGCTTGCATATAAATCACCTCTTAATAATATTTTAATAATACTTATGAACCATGTTCATTTTGTTTTATATTAAAAATCATATTGTAAATATGATTTTTAATTAGAAATTATTTTATTCAAAATCTTTATAAAAAAACTTATATCTTTTTCGCCTTTCCTAAGCATTAGAAGCATATTTTCAAATATGAACTCTGCCATCTTTTCTTTTGAAATAATATCAGTCCACTTATACTGTCTTAAATTATCATCCATGTCAATCAAAGTAATAATTCTACTGCAAATTTTTCTAAAATACTCATCTTGTCTTTGCTTGCCAAGTTGCTTTTCCTGTGTTTTTAAAAGGGCAAGCTGTTCTAGCCAGTTTTCTTTGAACTTATTTAGATAATCGTACAATATATTGTAGAGTGATTCTAGATTATCATAAAAATTGTTATGTGCAAAGCTGCTCCAATCAACATTTTTAAAAGCATCCTCCCAAAATTCCTCGATAACTGCTACCAGTAAATCTCCCTTTGAAGGAAAGTAATTATACACTGTACCAATAGCAATGCCACTGTTTTTAGCTATAGAACGAATATTTATTTTTGTAATGCCCTGCTTTGTAGCAATACCTTTTGCAGCTAATAATATTATATCTCTAAAACTCTTATTACAATTTTCCATGCTTCAGTACCACCTCGTGAACATTGTTCATATTGATTATATAATAATAGTGACTATTTTGTCAAAGAATTTTTTTGAATTTATATCTTAGTGGTCAAGTTTGGTATAAACTTGGGGTCATATAAACTTGGGATCAGGCTTTTATAATTTTATTTTTCCCTTATAAAAACTTGGCTCCACTTATCATTTAGAAAAGCTGCTTTAATATAAAAATAGTTTACTTCCAATGGTGATTGTTTTCATTTTTGTCTATGTAGATATTTAGAGCTTTTAGCGTTTTATAAAATACAATTATTCCAGCTATATAAAATAATGATTCAAGGATTGGTTTTAATAATGTTATGATTACTATTGGCATATTAGTCCCCCTTTCATACTGGTATTCAAAAAATACACCCAATATTTAAATATTTCTTTTGAATGAGTTAATTACTTCATTAAAAGCTAAACGAATAAGTTTGTAAGTTTGTGTAAGTTTGTGAAAAGTTTAGGGTCAGGCTTTTATAATTTTATAAATTTCTAAAATATCATTTCTAACTTCCTCAGCAGTCACTTTATCTGCTATAATATTTGATACTGAAGATTCAGCTAGGTTTAATAATTTTGACAGTTCTTTATTTGATACATTTGAATACTTTTTTCCCATATAGGCGATTACTTTCCTCGCATTGACTAGTCTTCTAGTTCTTTCTTTTATATTTATTTCTTGTTGATTAATGTTATAATAATTGCACACATTCTTAATAATGATGCTTATTGGATATTTATTTTCGTCTTCTTTTTCTTTAGTATTTTCTACTATCTCTATCGTCAGCCCTTTTTCTTCTAAACCAGATATTATATTATCATTTTCTCCAACAAACTTATTATATTCATTTATTTGATTTATAAGATTGCTACTAAATAAACTTAAAGGAAATTCTTTATCTATCAAATCGTAATAATTATGATGAATGTAGCTGTTATGACTACTATATTTGTAGTTAAGCCCTCCTTCTAATCCAGATCTTACTGGATTTTGATGTATATACCTTATTAATGCGAGTAAATACTCATCCTTACTACATAAAATTGCTTTGTATCTTTGTTCAAATACATGTCCGCTTCTATCATACTTTTTATTATAATAATATGTATATACCTGTTGTATCCCCTGCATCACCTTTGACAGAGGAGTATCACTGACTTCCATTAACATATGAACGTGATTTCCCATAATACAATATGCATAAAGCTTAAAATTATATCGCTCTTTATATTTTCTAATTGTTTGTATGTATTTTTCTTTTTCATCATTTTCTTCAAAGATATAGTTCTTATTGTTTCCACGACATATTACATGATAAAGAGCTCCCTCATAATGAACTCTATTTTTTCTCGCCATTATATTTATCTCCTTATCTATTTTTATTTGTCAAATTGTAATAATATATGGATCAATTTATAAAATTATAAAAGCCTGACCCCTTTAATGACCCCTTTAACTTTAATGCCTTTAATGACCCACTCATATCTACACTTTTGCCT
Source organism: uncultured Clostridia bacterium (assembly GCA_964619895.1). GTDB lineage: Bacteria > Bacillota > Clostridia > Tissierellales > Proteiniboraceae > Proteiniborus. Next base: position 10,070 of record CAZUFW010000031.1, read on the forward strand.
ATCCCCTAGTTGATACATCTCATTATCTTCAGGCAAGTCAACTATTTCAACCAGCCTTGCACCTATATTTTCGCAAGTCTTTCTTGATGGAATGTTACTAGGATTATTAGTTATAATCACCTTATCCATTCCGTGTGCTTGTGCAACTTGTTTTACTAACCTACAGGCTTTTGCAGCATAGTGATTTCCTCTATACGCCTCTTCAACTTCATATCCAATATTTCCACCATAGTAAGTATTTTTGTTGTGCCCAATTCTAATATCTATTCTGCCTATTCTATCACTACCATTATTAAGACTTATTTCATACTTATATGCAGGTAAATACCCTTTAGATTCGCAACTCTCTGTCTTTTTTTCGATAACTAAATCTATCTCTCCATCTGATAAATAGTCAAAATCCATAAATTTAAACAAGGTTCATACCTCCTTCCTATAAACATTTGATTTTATTAGAATCCAAGTTTTTTATCCTTATCCTATAAAACTCATACACCTCATCAAGATTCTCTTCATTAAACCCGAGCTACTCGTACTTCTCTAATTCTATTCTAAAATAGAAAATCCTTCACCTTATGGAAAACTTGGGGTCAGGCTTTTATAATTTTATTTTTATAAAATTATAAAAGCCTGACCCCAATATAACACAATATAACATGACCCCAATATAACATGACCCCAATATAACATGACCCCAATATAACAATATAAAATTACATTTTAAAATTTCTTATCGTCTATTTTATCTAACCATTCTTTTATTGGTCTTACTACTTTCTTAATTGTACCATCTATAAATGGGTTTTCTAAGTTTGCTAGTTCTACTAGTTCTAGGAAAGGCTTGCTTCCTCCTGCTTTACAAAGTCTAATATAATCTTCCCAAGCGTTTTCTTTATCTTGGTTAATTTTAATCCAAAATTGGAAAGCACAAACCTGAGCTAAGGTATAGTCAATATAATAGAATGGAGATGCAAATATATGACCTTGTCTAAACCAATAACCTCCGCGATTTAGCAAATCATTATCTTCATAGTCCCTAAACGGCAGATATTTACGTTCTATTTCTCTCCATTTAGCTTTTCTTTCTTCTGGAGTTGCTTCTGGATTTTCATATACAAAGTGTTGGAATTCGTCAACAGTTACTCCATAAGGTATAAAGTTTACTGCTCCACTTAAGTGGCTAAATTTATATTTGTTTACTTCATCTTCAAAAAATAACTCCATCCAAGGCCATGTAATAAACTCCATACTCATAGAGTGAATTTCACAGGCTTCTAATGTAGGGAAGCTATATTCTGGAACTTCATAATCTCTGCTTAAATAAGATTGAAAAGCATGGCCTGCCTCATGAGTTAGTACATCTACGTCTCCACTTGTTCCATTGAAGTTAGAGAATATAAATGGAGATTTGTAATCAGGAATATAAGTACAATAACCTCCACTCATCTTTCCTTTTTTACTTACTAAATCCAATAATTCTCTTTCTACCATGAATGTAAAGAATTCGTCTGTTTCCTTTGACAACTCTTTATACATTTTCTTGCCATTTTCTAATATCCATTCAGGTTCTCCCTTAGGTGTAGCATTACCAGTAGTGTACTCTAGCGGCTCATCATAATATTTAAATTCATCTAAGCCAAGTCTTTTTCTTTGTCTATCCTTTAATTCAACTACTACTGGAACTAAGTCTTCATGGACTTGCTTTCTGTAGTTTGCTACCATTTCTGCATTGTAGTCTGACCTAGACATACGAGCATAACCCATATCCACATAATTTTCATAGCCTAATTTTTTAGCCATTGCAGTCCTTACTTTAACTAAATTACCGTAGATTTCATCAAATTTAGATTCATTTTCTTTAAAGAAGTTAATATACGCTTCATAAGCTCTTTTCCTCATAGCTCTGTCCTTAGATTGCATAAAAGGTGCCATTTGGCTTAAATTTCTTTCTTCGCCTTCAAAGTTTATTCTAGCTGAAGCTATAAGTTTATCGTATTCTGTTACTAATTTATTTTCTTTTACTAAATCCTCTATGATTTCTTCTGAAAAAGTTTTTAATTGTAATTCTGCTAATGTGAATATTTGCTTACCCCAAACCCTTTCTAATTCTTCTCTAAACTTTGAGCCAACTAAATCCTTATAAAATTTAGATACTATATTTTGATATTTAGGCATGTTTTCATCTAAAAAATCCTGTTCTTTTGCATAAAATTCATCTTCTGTGTTGATAGAATGCCTAATGTAAACTAAATTCCACATGGTCTCTACATTAGAACGAATTTTATTTATTTCACCCATTATTTTATTTTGCTCATCAAAGGATTCTGCTTTATTAAACCTTGACAATAGCTCTTCAAATTGTTCTGCCACCTTATTTAAGTCAGGTCTAACGTATTCATAATCTTTGAACTTTAACATACAATCCCTCCTCATTATGTATTGATATAATATTACCACATTATGGGTAAAAATTATATTGAATAGTTTTAAGCATGAAATATTCTATTCCTATTTCAAGTGTTTATTAAACCAATTTGTAATCTCCTCAAGCCTTCTAATTCTATGTTTTGGCTTACCTGATCTGCTTAGTTCATGATTTTCTCCTCTAAACATGCAAAGTCTAGATTCAACACCATGATATTTTAATGCAGTAAACATTTGGATGCCTTCTGGAAGCCAACAGCGGTAATCTTCTTCAGAATGTATAAACAAAGTTGGCGTAGTTACCTTATCTGCATATTTCATTGGTGAATGAAACCATAGCTTTTCAAAATCTGACCAAGGTGTAGCAGCATTTTGGTCATCTACAAAATAATAACCTATATCAGTAGTAGCAAATTTAGAAATCCAGTTTGATATACTTCTTTGTGAAGCAGCAGATTTAAATCTATTTGTATGCCCTATAATCCAATTTGTCATAAATCCACCATAGGAGCCTCCAGTAACTCCAATTCTATCTTTATCAATACAAGGATATTTCTCTAATACTAAATCAGTAAATTTCATCAAATCCTCATAATCTATAGTGCCATATTTCCCACGAATATCTGCAAACTCATTGCCTCTCCCATCGCTACCTCTTGGATTACAGAAGAAAACTACATACCCTTCATTAGCCCAGTATTGCATCTCATGGAAGAAAACTTCACCATAAACAGTTTTAGGTCCGCCATGTATATCTAATATTGCAGGATAATTCTCACCCTCTTTATAATCTACAGGTTTTAATACCCATCCTTCAATAACTATATTTCCATCTACTGCAAAGGACAACTTCTCAGGAGTTGAAACCTTCTTTTTGGCCAATACCCAATCATTAAAATGTGTTAGCTGTACTTCTCCTATTTCATCTAAGGAATATAGCTCTTGCAGCTTGAGATCCCTTAATCCTATGAAATGTATTCTACCATCTAAAACGTCAAATCCGTCTATGGAGCCTTTTCCTGAAGATACTTTTTCAATGTTTCCATTAGTATCTATTCTATTAATAAATGAGCTATCCCATTCAGTAGTTACAAAATATAAATACTTACCATCAACTTTCATTGATTGACTTCCGCCATATCTGCAATCAGAACCTACTGAGTTCCAAATGCTATAATCAAAATTCTTAGATATTTTTACAACATTGGAGCCATCTAGGTTCATAGAATAAAAATTAGGATTTTCGTTAACACCATGGGATTTACCGTTGTGACCTGTAAATATTATTTTATCTCCCAGGAAGTTTCCAGTTGAATATCTAAATGGGGTATCCATAGAAATATTGTTTAAGCTATTGCTTCCTATATCATAAATATATATATCAGATTTCAATTCCATTTTGTCCGTATAAGTAGATGCTATTATCACTGCTTTAGTTTTATCTTTATTAAGCTTATAACTGCTTACATCAGTAAACTCATCGGTTATAGCTAAGGTTTTATTTTCTTTTATGTTATAAATATATAGCCTATTTCTTTTCTTATTTATAAATCCTTGGCCATTTAACCAGAAAGGAATCTCGTCTAATACTTCATAATCTTTGTTTTCCTTTACATTCTTCAATGCTTTCTCTTTTTCTTCATTTGGTAAGCCTTCTAGCTTAGGATAATTATGATCATATACAGCAGTTAGTAACAGACGTTCATCAACTAAAATTTCAAGATTTGTAACGTTTAAAGGCACTTCAAAGACTTTAATTGCCTCTCCACCTTTTAAGCTTATTTCATAATATGTAGTGAATAATTCACCTTTCTCTTTTCTTTCTCTGTCTTTTTTATTTCTTACTGCTGGGAATAAAATAGTGCTATCATCTTTCCATATAAAGGACCTTTCTTCGTCTAGAGAAGTTATTTTAATGGGAGCTTTGTTTTTTAAATCATAGATATAGATATTAGAAAGATACTTGTTTTCCTCTACATCCATTTGATGAAGGACAAATCCTGCGTATTGCCCCTTAGGTGAAGATTTAATACCAGATAAAAACTTATACTTAGTAAAATCATCAAGTCTTAAATTTTCCATAATCATACCCCCGTTTAATTATTTTGAGTGTCTAAATATATTATATAATAGTTTCAAATAATTAGAAATAAAAAATGCAGCAAAGAGAATTATTCTTTACTGCAGTAGGTGTTTTAATACTAGCCCTCTGTAGACTTTCTTTTGTAAATAGTATATGGTGTTATTATTTTATTTCCCCTTACTCCCTTTTCTATGGCTTCTACTAATAAATTCATTGATTCATTTCCTAGCATTGCAGCATTTACATCCACCGATGTAATAGGAATATTAGAATATCTTGACAATATGCTGTTGTTAAAGCTTGCAATAGCTATATCTTTTGGAATATTAACGCTTAAGTTCTCAAATACTCTTACGGCTCCAAAGGCAACTAAGTCATCTGTTACTATTACTGCATCTGGCCGAGGCTCTAGATTTGCTATTATCCTTCCATATTTGTAGCCTGTCTTTTCATCAAAACTTCCTGTAAAAAACAATTCTTGTTTAAAAGGTATATTACTTTCTTCTAATGCCTTTTTATATCCCTCTACTCTTTTTTTTGTCACAGTAAGCTTTTCGTCTCCTGCTATCATTGCAATCTTTTTTCTGCCAATCATGCTAAGGTATCTTGTCAACTCATAGGCTGCCATATAATTATCATTATCTACATGATTTATCTTTTCTCCATTACCCTCAGGTGAGCCTATTAATGAAAAAGGAAAGTCAATAGAGCAAAGATAATCTATACATTGGTCATTTACCTTGCTAGACATTAATATTACTCCATCTACCTTTGAGCCTCTTATAAAGTTTTGAATTATATTAAGCTCTTCATCCTTTTCAGAATTTGTTGATAGAAGTAAATCATAGCCCATTTTAGACGCTCCCTTTGCTATTCCTCTTAGTGCTTCTGGAAAAAAGGGATTTAGAAAAACATCTTCAGATGTGGTAGGCATTATTACCCCTACTACTCCTGTTTTTTGATTAGCTAATGACCTTGCAATGGCATTAGGATAGTATCCCAATTCCTTCATGCATTTTATGACTCTATCACTGGTTTCTTTGCTTATTCTTGAATTTTGAGATATTACTCGTGAAACTGTTGAAGTTGCTACTCCAGCTTTTTTCGCAACATCTTTTATTGTTACTGTATTCTTTTTTTTCAAAATACCACTTCCCTATTTCTAACTTCTTAGTTTATTCGTTCGCCTGTTTCTGTATCAAAAAAGTGAATTGCATTTATATCAAAACCAAAGGTATGTCTTTCACCTTCTTCATAATGATAATGCCCTGGTGTAGAAATAACCAATTCTGAGCCATCATCTAGTTTTGCGTAGAGAATTTTCTCTTTTCCTAGCATTTCTACTACATCTATCAAGCACTCGAAATTATCTCCAAAGTGTCCTCCGCTTTCGAATCTTTCTGGCCTTATTCCAACAGAAATTTTTTTCCCTTCATAAGCAGCTAAAGACTCCTTGTCGGTGTCAGATGGAGTTATGACAATAAGCCCATTATTTGATACATATTTCCCATTAACTATTTTACCTTCTATAATATTCATTGTAGGGGAACCGATAAACTTTGCAACAAAAATATTAGCCGGTTTATTGTAGAATTCTTCTGGCTTTCCTGCTTGTTGAATTTTTCCATCATTCATAAGTACAATCTTGCTTGCCATTGTCATAGCTTCAGTTTGGTCGTGTGTAACATAGATACTAGTAGTTCCTAAAGATTTGTGCAATCTAACTAACTCAACTCTCATATGTTCTCTAAGCTTAGCATCTAGGTTTGATAAGGGTTCATCCATAAGAAACACTTTAGGCTTACGGACCATAGCACGGCCTAGTGCAACTCTTTGACGCTGACCACCAGAAATATCTGCAGGCTTTGAATATAAGTACTCTTCAATTTGTAAAAGCTTTGCAGCTTCCTTGACCCGTTCATCTATTACATTTTTTCGTTCTTTTCTCATTGATAGTGAAAATGCCATGTTTTCATAAACTGTCAAATGAGGGTACAGGGCATAGGACTGAAATACCATAGCTATATCTCTATCTTTAGGCGCAACTTTATTAACACGTCTATCATTAAACAATAAGTCTCCCTCAGTAATAGAGTTAAGGCCAGCTATCATCCTTAATAATGTAGTTTTGCCACATCCAGATGGTCCTAGTATAACGCAAAAATCTTTTTCTTCTATTTCAAGGTTAATATTTCGTAAAGTAAATTCTTCTCGTCCTTCATATTTTTTACCGATATTCTTTAAGGTTACTTTCATGATTAACTTCCTCCTTGACAAAAGATTGTTCAATAATGCTTAAACCATACATCTTTTTTCTACTATCCCTTAACTGAACCTCTTGTTAGCCCTGATACTAGTTGTTTTTGTAGTACAATAAATAAAATCACAATAGGTACAGCAGTTAAAAGACCTCCGGCAGCAAAAGCAGGTTGATTTATTGTACGAAAGTCATTAATTAAGGTATATAAACCTGGTGCCAGTGTATAGGATTTTGGATGTGTTAGTAAAACTTTGGCCAATAAAACATCTAGAAATGGTCCTATAAATGACCAAAGTGCAATAATCGTAAGCATTGGTCGTGCTATTGGCATAATAATTAGCCTATAAACGTCCATATTTGAGCAGCCATCAATCTTTGCTGCATCATCTAATTCGGTAGAAATAGAGTCAATATACCCCTTTAATATAAAGGTATTTGATGCTATTCCACCACCTGCATAAATTAAAACTAACATCATCTGTCTAGTAAACTGAGGGATTATCGATTCTAAGATGGAATGCATTGTAAAATATCCTGTTATACCTGCGAAGGTAGGTATAGTCTGTATTAGCATTATTGCCATCAGGGAAGCCTTTCTCCCCTTGAACCTATATCTTGAATAGGCATATCCTGTAAAGGAAACTACAATAAGTGTTAATAAGGCTGTAGCCATTGCAATAATTATTGTATTTTTCACCCATGTTAAGTATAAGGTTTCCTTAAAGAGATATTCAAAATGTCTTGTTGAAAATTCAAAGTTGCTATTTAGCATTAGGTAGCTTTGCTGCTTTCCATTAAATGCCGATACGACCATTTCATAAAGTGGCCACAGAATTACAATAGACCAAATTGCCAGTACTACATAAGTAAAAAATAAGCTTATTTTGCCTATAAAGGTTAATGGCTGCTTATCCGAAAGATATAACTCTTTTTTTCTACCAAATAGCTTCATTACAATCTCTCCTCTTTGAAACCCTTTGTATTTTTAAAGCCTAAAAACGCAAAGAACATTAAACCCAATGATATAACTGTGGTTATGGCGGCTCCAATTGCTTGATACTGGTTTTGCATAGTCAGTTTATATATATATGAAATTAATAAATCAGATGATCCTGCTAAGTTACCATAGAGATTTGGATTAAAAGGACCACCGCCATTAAACAGGTGAATAATAGAGAAATTGTTAAAATTGAATGTATATTGAGTAACTAGTAGTGGTGCTGTCTGAAACAATACTAGTGGTATAGTGATTTTTCTCGTCTTTTGCCATCTAGTGGCACCATCAATATCTGCTGCCTCATACAAATCACTTGGTATGGCTTGAAGTACACCTGTTGTAAGCAAGAACACATATGCGCTACCAAGCCATCCTTGAAGGAGAATTAGCACAATTCTAGTCAAATTTGGATCATTTTTTATTTCTACTTTAATACCTATTAATTTTCTAATTATCTCAGTTAATGCTCCGTTTGGAGAAAACATTATACTAAAGAACATAATTGTTATGAAAGAAGGAACAGCCCATGGTAGAAGATAAACTGTTCTAAAAAAGCCTTTAAAAATAACCCTTTCATTATTAACTAAAAGCGCCAAAGCAAAGCCAATAACTATGGCAAGAGTTGTTGCAACTAATGTCCATACTATAGTCCAGCCTAGTATTAACCAGAAAACAGATCCTGCCAAGCCTTTGCCAAGAACAATTAGCTCATAGTTTTTTAATCCAATCCATCCAAATTTAGATTGGTGCTGAGGATCCATTCCAGTAAATGATAGTAAAATTGTAGTAAATACAGGAACGAGTATAATAAATACCATTATGAAAAATGCAGGAAATGATACAACGTATGGAAATCCCTCTTGCTTTAAGCTTGTTTTTGTCTCAAACCAATTTTTCTCTCTAATACCCTTTATTTTATCTTTTTCTACCTTTAATACATCTCTAAATGAAGCATAGGTTAGTATAGCCGCTAAAATTAATAAAATAATAGCTAAAATACCTTCAATCATAAATATCAATGATTTATGTATCCTTGCACCACCTTGTGCTAAGGATATAAGTCCAGCTATGCCATCTCCTTGATAATTTCCATATCCTAAAGCATATGGAATTGCAATTAGATATGTAAACAAAGAAACTAGAAAGAACATGACTCCTTTTTCGTACTGTTTGTTTAGAATTTGTCCAAGTCCTGGAACTAATAATGTAAAAAAAGCAAAGATAGGTACAGTTTTAGTAGTTTCAACTGGAGTTCTTCTTCTAATGTCTGCAATATTAGCCTTAAGCACTGTAAGCATTCTTTTTGAACCATTTTTTATGTCATATCTTTTATTTTTAATAAACTCTTTATTGGCTTTTGCTGGTGACTCAAATGATTTTAAAGCTATTGCATTTTTATATCTCTTTTTTAATTCAGCTATGCCGTTTACTTCTGCTTTTTTAGATATTGTATGAGCTTTTCTCTTCTCTTTTAGGAGATTTTTACCTTCTATAAAGGCTATTTTTTGTTCTACTTTATAATTTTCTAATTCCTTCTTTGCTATATTTTCTTTTTCTACATCTATGCTTTCCCTTCTCTTTAATGCTTCTTCAAGAGCAAGTAGGTTATTTTCTAAAAAGTTGATTATTTCAGGCAATTGATTTTTAATAAGTCTGCTTTCCTCATATGCTAATTCTGCATCATAGCACAAATTCACATGTTCCTTGTAAAAATTATATTTTTCATTACTTTCAAATAAATTTACTTTTAATGACTTTATTTTATTTGCTGTATTATGATCAAGGCTGCTGTTAAAATTCGCTTTTTTAACTTTAAGAGATTTTAAAAACAACTTTTCTTTTTTTCTAAATTCGTTTAACTCAATGTTATAAGGGTGTTTATCCTTGCTTTTTATTAAGTTGGTTAACTCTGCTTTCAATTTCGACTTTTCTTCACTATCAGCTTCTTTTATTTTGTTATTAAGTATAGCAATATCAAGTAAGTATATATTTTTCCTTTTATATTCATTACCTATATCATCGTATAAAAATTCTTCGTAATTTGCCAAGGCATTCCACCACCTTTATGAAAATTTACTTTCATTAATTACTTTGATAAGAGATAGGATAGCTATAACTAATACTATGTATCCTGCCATATTTATATAATAAAAAACTGAATAAAAAGACTGTTCTACAAAAGTGTATGATAATCCTCCAAGGACTAATACAGTCCAAATAAAAATGAATAACTTGTTGATTCTAATATATGTATAGGCTAAATAAGTATTAATACTAAGGAATATTGGTATGATAATCTTAAAAAAGAAGTATATCAAATTTGCTGCAAGATAAGAATCAAAAGATTGATTATATGTAGTTTGTAAGCTGTTTCCTTGATTTAGTGTCTGTACCCAGCTCTGGTATAAGCTAATGTCCTTTACCTTTATCATAGTTTCAATAGATGATGATAAAACAATAATTGCACATGGTATCAAAATAAGATAAAGCTGTTTTTTAGGTAGTTTCGTATATGAGTTCATGGGCCCACCCTCGCTTATATGAAAATAAATATAATTCAATAAAATTAAAGGGAAGAAAGGTTAACCTCTCTTCCCTAGTCTTCAATCTCTTAGAAGTTACCCATCATCGCTTCAAATGAAGCTTTAATTAGTGAATAAGCTTCTTCTGCTGAACCTGGGTTAACTGATGACCATGAAAGCATTGCATTCTTCCATGTATCCCATACTGAGCCCCATTCTGTAAATAATGGACGAGCTGGAGCATCTTCGTATGATTCAAGTACGGCTGCTATAACTGTTTTATCAATTTCTGGTAAGTCAGAGTTAAGGTAATCTGCAGCACTTACATTTTCTAGTATTTTGCCAGTAGCCTTAAAGAAATCAACAGCATATTTTGGATTTACTACCTCTTCAATAAATGCTTGAGATAGTTGCATTTTAGCCTCATTTCCTTCATTACGAGCATTTATTGCTAATCCCCAACCGCCTTTCCAGTGAGCCAAAGGATTGCCAGCTACAGTAACTTGGTTAATAGGTAAGATAGCTAAATCTGCCCCATTATTTGCTAAATTAGATAAGTTTCCAGTAGACCAAGGTCCTTCTAGTCTGATAGCGTTTGCTCCACCAGTTGAAAATGCAGTGTCCATATATCCCCATGCTGCATCTGAATCCCATAGTGAAGTACCTGCAGCTTTATGAGCTTTCCAGTACTCATATAATGCTTTGAAAACATCTTGTTGTTCTGGTTTTAAATCTGAGAAATCTTTTGCTAAATCTGAATAAAGATTTCCTGAACTGTCTTTACCTAACATTTCAATATTAGCAGCATTCATAAATGATACGCCAAACCATGCATCAAAAACAGGAACTAACATATCTTCATGCTTTAATTCTGTAAATTCAATTGTCTTTGATAAATCTATTCCATTTGCTTGAGCATTTGCAGTATTAGCAAAGTTTATTAATGTTTCTATATTCATTGGGAATGCTAAATATTCATCGTTGATTTTGAAGTTACCACCTAAGCCAGCATCATAGTTAGTAAATCCACCAACATTATTAGCCATTGTTTTAGCATCTATTGCCGCTAAGGCTTCGTTTTTAGATAATCCATAGATTCTATCAGCAGGAATAGCAAATACGTCAGCTACGTCTGCATTAGTCACATCTGTAGAATCTAGTACGTCTAAATGATCAAATGATCCAGTTTCAATAAAATTAATTTTTGCTTTAGGATTTGCAGCTAAAACTCTTTCCTTTACCTTCTCATAATATCCTACCCAACTTGATTCAACTTGAACAGATATTTCTGCTTCTATGCCTTCGTTTGCTGGCTCCTGGTTGACGTTGTCAACTGGTGTATTACTAGAACTATCAGTTGCAGGCGCTTTTCCTGAACATGCTGCCATTGACAATACTAAAAACATAACAAGTAGTAAACTCAAAGCTTTTTTCATTGAAAATCCTCCCTTTATATTGTTAATATTTGCTGTTAATGCAATATTGCATTAACAATTATAGATTGCTGTTACTAGCTAATGCATACGTTTGCACAGCAAAGGAAAAAAATATATTATGTACATACTAATATAATATCATCACCCTTGACTAATATCAATATGATATTAACATAATTGTACATTTCCCTCTCACATCACATAAGTCCTTAGATAGTTATGCTTTCTCAATATGCCATATTTCTTTAGCATATTCTTCTATAGTTCTATCAGAGCTAAATTTACCTGCATTAGCCAGGTTAATCCAACACTTTCTCGCCCAAGACATCTTATCTTTAAAGGCATCATTTACTTTTTGTTGTGCAATTCTATAGCTGTCAAAGTCTTTCATTAAATAGTAGGCATCAGCCCTATGCCAGCTAGCACCTTTTAAAATAGAATCAAAAAGCTCCCTATACATTCCTGTACCATTGTCACTAAATGTACCATCAATAAGTGTATCAACTACTTTCTTTAAGCCTTTAACTGTCTTATATTTGTATTCAGGATCATAATTTGAGTCAATGTCCCTAATATTTTCCACTCTGAGTCCAAATATAAAATTGTTTTCTTCTCCTGCTTCTTCCACTATTTCAATATTAGCTCCATCGTATGTTCCTATAGTAGGTGCACCATTTAGCATAAACTTCATATTGCCAGTACCTGAAGCCTCTTTACCTGCCGTTGAAATCTGTTCAGAAATGTCTGCTGCTGGAAATAGTTTCTCTGCATAAGACACTCTATAGTTTTCTACAAATACTACTTTTATCTTTCCAAATGTATCTGGATCATTGTTGACTAATTCCTTAATGTCATTTATATATTTTATGATGCCTTTTGCTCTAAAATAACCTGGTGCAGCCTTTGCCCCGAAAATAAAGGTTCTTGGTACTATATCTAAATCTGGGTTTTCCTTTAGTCTGTAATAAAGATCTAATATATGAAATGCATTCAATAACTGTCTTTTATATTCATGTAGTCTTTTTATTTGAATATCAAATATTGATTTTGGGTCTATTTTAACCCCTTCTTTTTCATATATATAGTCTGCAAGCTGATTTTTCTTTAATTGTTTTATTTCTAAGAACTTTCTTAGAACTTCTTCATCGTCAGCAAAATGCTCAAGCTTTTTTAATTGGTCTAAATCTGTTATCCAATTATCGGAACCTAGTAATTCAGTAATATATTTCGATAATTCAGGATTAGATTGTAATAGCCATCTTCTTTGGGTTATACCATTTGTTTTGTTGTTAAACTTTTCAGGATATAGCTTATACCAATTATTTAGCTCAGTATTTATTAAAAGATCTGTATGCAGTTGTGCAACCCCATTTATTGACTTTGTACCATATATAGACAGCCAAGCCATCTTAATATTGTCGTTGCTTATGATTTCATAATTTTTAAGCTGACTTTGTTCAATACCTTTAGTTCTAAGTTCATTAATAAGCTGAGAGTTAATTTTCACTATAATTTCATATACAGAAGGTATTAATTCCTTATATAACTTAACAGGCCATTGTTCTAAAGCTTCAGCTAATAATGTATGATTTGTGTAGGCAAATGTATCTACTACTATTTCCCATGCTTTTTCCCACTGAAGACCTTCTAGCTTAGTTAAAATTCTCATCATTTCAGGAATTGCAACAGCAGGATGAGTATCATTTAACTGAATAGCATGAAGCTTTGCAAAATTATCAAAAGAATCATATTTAGATTTATGATTTCTTACTAAATCTTGTAGTGATGCAGAGACAAAGAAATATTGCTGCTTTAACCTTAGTTTTTTGCCTTCTTCATTTGAATCATTAGGATATAACACTTTAGAGATAACTTCTGCATCATTTTTTTCCTTGACAGCCAGATCATAATTTTGATTGTTAAATTCACGAAAATCGAATTTCTCTACAGCTTCTGCTTTCCAAAGCCTCAATGTATTAATAGTATTTTGACCATATCCAATAATAGGGGTATCATATGGCACTGCCAATACATCACCATCTGAAAAGCTTACTCTTACAGTTTCAGAATTTTTTCTTATGGACCATGGATCCGGATATTCCAACCAGTTGTCTGCTACTTCCTCTTGAAATCCATTTACAAACAGCTGTTTGAAAAGGCCAAATTCATATCTAAGTCCATAGCCTGTTAATGGATAATTTAAGGTTGCTGCAGAATCCAAGAAACATGCTGCCAATCTACCTAATCCTCCATTGCCTAGTGCTGCATCTTCTTCTGCTTCTTCTAAGGAATTGTAAACTATGCCTATTTCTTTTAGTAGTGATTCAACTTGTTCTTTACTTTTCATGTTGAGCAAGTTGTTAGTTAGTGCTCTACCCATTAAAAATTCAGCTGACAAGTAGTAAGCTTTCTTTTTGCCTTCGAATTTTTTCTCTGAGTTTATCCATTTAGGAATAATTTCCTCCATAACTGACTTTGATAAAGCTATATATTTTTCTTTATTATTGCAATAAGTAAGTTCTTTGCCAAAGGATGTTAGTGAATAGTTTTCCATTTTCCTAATAATATTTTCTCTTTCCTTCACATTCTCACCTCCCGTATATCCTATTTAGCTCTGATATTCTTCTAGCTAATTCATCTGTTAAATCAGACTTATTTATTCTCCAGGTCCAATTGCCACCAATTGTAGAAGGTGTATTCATTCGTGCTTCGTCACCTAATCCCAAAAAATCTTGTATTGGTGCAATTGCTAAGTAAGCAGTAGAGCTCCATGCGCCTCTAATAAAACCCCAATTTAGCCCTTCATCATAGTTCAATTTTAGATATTTTATTGCATAATTAAAATCTTCTTTAGGAACATTTTCGAACCAACCCATAGCAGTATGATTGTCATGGGTTCCCGTATATACTACACAATTTTTATCATAGTTATGTGGCAAATAATCACTTTCTTCTCTAGAGTCAAAAGCAAATTGAAGTACTTTCATTCCAGGGAACCCAGTATCTTTAATTAGTTCCCTTACTTCATCTGTTAAAAAGCCTAAATCTTCGGCAATAATATTTAGCTCTCCCAGCTCTTCCTTAATTTTATTAAAGAGTTTCGTGCCAGGGCCTTTTACCCACTTGCCATAAATTGCATTTTGTGAGCCATATTTCACTTCCCAGTAGGATTCAAAACCTCTAAAGTGATCTATTCTTAAAACATCATATAGCTGAAAACTATGCTTTATTCGCTGAATCCACCATTTATAGCCCTGCTCTTCCATCGCATCCCAATCGTATATTGGATTTCCCCAAAGCTGACCAGTCTTTGAGAATGAGTCAGGAGGACAGCCTGCAACAGTTATGGGTTGAAGTGTTGCATCAAGGTTAAATAAGCTTGGATTAGACCAAGCATCAGAACTATCCTCAGAAACATATATTGGTAAATCCCCAACAATTTTAACACCATTTTTATTTGCATATTCTTTTAACTTTAGCCATTGATTGAAAAAGAAGTATTGAGTAAAAACCCGAAAATAGATTTCATCTTCATCTCGTTTCTCAAAGTCTAATACTGCATCAGATTTTGAATTTTTAAAGGAACTGTCCCATTTTAGCCATAACCCATTGCCCCTATTGGCTTTTATAGCCATGAACAATGCAAATTCTCTTAACCAGCTATTATTTTTAATGTAGAATGTCTTCAGTTCATCATAAATCTCTTCTTTAGCTACTTCATAAGCCATTCTCAAAAGTTCCATTTTGTTTTTATAAATTTGTCCATAATCTACTAGATTAGGATTCTTACTTAGTTCGAATCTTTGAACATCTTCTTTATCTAAGTATCCAAGTTCAATTAGTTCGTCTAAGTCAATAAAGTATGGATTTCCTGCAAAAGCAGAAAAACATTGGTAAGGAGAATCGCCAAAACCCGTAACTCCTAAGGGTAATATCTGCCAGTTTTTCACCTTTGCTTTTATTAAAAAATCTACAAAATTATATGCTTCTTTACCAAAGTCACCTATTCCATACTCACCAGGTAAAGAGGATATATGCATCAATATCCCGCTTGACCTTTGTACCATACACATCACCCCCTATAATTCTATTTTTTTAACAAAAATATTATTTTTTGAATCAACGATTTTAATACTTATGGTCTTTATTGAAGGATTTTGGTTATTAACTTGTATATTGTAGTCATTTTCTTTTCGTTCAATTTCTATATGAATAACAAAGCTTTTGCCTTTCTCAAAATCATAGGAAATTCCATCATCATCGTACAGTTCATATTGGGCTTTTTCATCAACATAGGCTATTATTTCTAAGTTTGATTGATCTAATTTTTTAACGTTTATTGAAGGTTTAACATATGGCAGCATTGAGTTCTTTCTTAAATAGAATTTGAAATCATCTAACTCATACTCTAGATACTGTATTCCACCATTCTTCACTTGGAGGGTTACATCTTCCTCATAAAAAGATATTTCAGCCATGTCCTCAGGAAGATATACAAGTCTGCCTTTATGATTAGCTCTATAAACTGGCGCAATCATAATTTCACTTCCTAATAGCAATTGATCCTCAGTTTCTTTTGCCAAGTCTCCATCATATTCAAAGGATAGAGGTTTAAACATAAGCTTATAGTTATTTACTGATTTCATATATTCAGAATAAATATATGGAATAAGTCTGTATCTGGACTCAATGATTTTTCTTGAAACCTCCATAACTTCACTGCCAAAGCTATATGGCTCTTGATTGTTGCATCCTATTGCTGAGTGATTTCTCAAAAGTGGTGTAAAAACGCTAAATTGCAGCCATCTTATCAATAGTTCACCATTGCAATTGCTGCCAAATCCTCCAGTATCAGCTCCCGTATAGAAAAAACCACACATGTTCAATGATGGCATCATTTTTATATTCAAATCTAAATGAGGCCACCAAGAAGAATTATCTCCAGTCCATATGCCGCCATATCTATGCATCCCAATACTTGATGCTCTAGATATAAGCACAAATCTTTTATTTCCTAGGAGATTGGTTAAACCAAGGTTTGCTGATTTAGTCATATAATATCCATATAAATTATGTACCTCTTCATTGGAAACTAGCTTACCATCTACCTCATGATAAAAGCTTTGATAATACTCATCTTTATTTGCAAGGTAACAAAACTTATCCTTTAATCCGAAAAATGAATATACCTCTAGATTTTTGCCCTTGGCTTCTATTGCAGCATCTATGGCCTCATTCAAAGCTTTTTCATCATAAAATATTGCTGGTTCATTCATATCATTCCAAACACCTTCTATTCCAAAGTCTGTTAAGAACTTGTATTTGGAACCAAACCACAGTTGTGTATCTTCCTTTAGAAAATCAGGGAAGTGTACTTTTCCAGGCCAAACCCCTGAAACATAAGGCCTTCCTTCTTTATCCTTACAAAAATGATTTCCTTTGATGCCTTCTTCGTAGATATCATAACCTTCTTCAACTTTTACACCTGCATCGATGATTGGAACAAGATATAATCCTTCATCTTTTAGTTCATTAACAAACTCTTTAAAATTGCTAAATCTTTCTTCTGAAAGAGAAAAGTCTTTGAAATTCTCCATATAGTCCAGGTCCAAATAAATTCCATCAATAGGTATGTTATTATCTTTAAAGCTATTATAAACCTGCATAACCTCATCTTTATTTCTATATCCCCATCTACTTTGGAAATACCCAAAACCCCATTTAGGCGGTATATATGCTCTACCAATAATTCTTAGAAACCTGGAGGTAATTTCCTGTAAAGTTTCCCCTTCTATTATATATAGGTAAAAATCCTGCCCACATATTTCTATATTGATATTATTAGCATCGTAGAAGCCTACATCATATCTAATTCTAGAAGGGAAATCTATAAAATATCCTTTCGTTTCAGCACCAGAAACAATAAAGAAATTATGTGCACTATATAACTTAATTTTATCTTCTGTATGATGTGGCTCATCAGTACAATAAGATTCGTAACGCCTGCCTCTTTTATTTATTCCGCCTAGATTCCCACCAAGGCCATAAACAGCATCTTTAGGAGCAAGCTCTATCTTAATATTGCATTTTCCATTTTCAAATATAATATCTAAATCGTTTTCTAAGCCAGCTTCTGTCTTGTTAGCTACTATAGTTCCTGTTTCAATTGGGGTTCCATACTTAAAAACCTTAATTCCATTTTCTAATATGTACGATTTTATATAAAACACCTCCAAGAATTTTTAATAATACTACTCATGTTTGAATAGATAGGTTACTAAAAAATAAACTTCATGGTTGTGCAAACGGTTGCTCATTATATTTCTAATATATCATATACTTTGTATTTGTAAAGTTAATTGATTATTTTTTTAATCTATAAAAAAGCCATAAACTCTTTATCAATTAATTAAAGAATCTATGGCCATTTATATAGTAAATAAATGTGTAAAATTAAGATATCCATTGTTGTATTTCTTCCTTAGTTCCTAAAACAAAATGTCCTTTTTCTATTTCAACAAACTCTCCTTTTTCATAATCAATATTTGATTTATCATAATGAATTCTTTTTCTAGTTCTCTCTAAAATAGGGTTTGGATGAGGTATGGCTGATAGCAGGGATTTAGTATAAGGGTGAGTAGCATTATTATAAATAGCCTCTGCAGGACCTAGCTCAACCATTTTACCTAAATGCATAACTCCAATTTTGTCACTAATATATTTCACCATTGAAAGATCATGGGCAATAAATATATATGTTAAATTCCTTTCTTTTTGCAGTTTCTTTAGTAAATTTACAACCTGTGCCTGAATAGAAACATCTAAGGCACTTATTGCTTCATCTGCAATTACAAAGTCAGGTTCCATAACCAATGCTCTTGCTATACCTATTCTTTGCCTTTGACCACCACTAAATTCATGGGGATACCTATGGGCATGTTCTCTAGATAATCCAACGGTTTCTAGAATGTAATAAACCTTTTCTGCCCTTTCCTCCTTAGTCTTATAGAGCTTATGGATATCTAATCCTTGAGCAACTATATCTAAAACTGTTTTTCTAGGATTTAAGGAAGCCATAGGATCTTGAAATATCATCTGCATCTTTGTTCTTAGCATCTTCTCAGTTGTTATATCAATGTTACCAGATATTTTTTGTCCACAGAAGGTCATTTCCCCAGCAGTCGGATCATAAAGCCTAATTACACTTCTGCCTGTTGTAGATTTCCCTGACCCGCTTTCACCTACAAGTCCAAAGGTTTCACCTTTATATACAGTAAAGGAAACATCATCAACGGCTTTCAATACATTTTTTCTATCAAGTCTAAAATACTGCTTTAAATTTTTTACATCTAGTATAACCTCTTTACTAACAGACATTTAAAGCCGCCTCCTTTTTCATCATTTCAATTCTTTCTTTTAATATACTAGGCATTTGAACCTTAGGTGCTTTTTCATGAAGCAGCCAAGTTGCAGCATAATGCGTATCTGATATTTTAAAGAAAGGAGGTTCTTTTTCAAAATCAATTTTAAGTGCAAAATCACTTCTCAAAGCAAAAGCATCTCCTATAGGTGGATAAAGCATGTTTGGTGGTGCTCCTGGTATTGCATAAAGTTCATTTTGCTGATTTTCCATGTCTGGAACAGAAGCTAAAAGTCCCCATGTATATGGATGACGTGGTTCAAAAAATATTTCTTCTGAAGTTCCATATTCTACGATTTTACCAGCATACATTATAGCAACTCTATCAGCAATATTTGCAACTACTCCTAAATCATGAGTAATAAAAATAATAGAAAGTCCTATTTTACTTTGTAATTCCTTTATTAAATCTAGTATTTGTGCCTGTATAGTAACATCAAGAGCAGTAGTGGGCTCATCAGCAATTAATATCTTTGGATTACATGCAAGAGCTATGGCTATTACAATTCTTTGCCTCATACCTCCACTTAACTGATGGGGATATTGTTTATATCGCTTTTCAGGTTCAGTTATTCCAACAAGCGTAATTAGCTCTATGGCTTTTTTCTTTGCTTCAGATTTACTTAGCTTCTGATGCTCCATTACACTTTCAGCAATCTGATATCCTACGGTCATTGTTGGGTTTAATGATGTCATAGGATCCTGAAATATCATTGCTATTTCTTTTCCTCTTATGGAGGTCTTTTCTTTTTTTGATAATTTTGTTAAGTCTTTGTCTTTATATAACACTTCTCCACTTTCAATAAACCCATTTTTAGCAAGAATACCCATCAGTACCTTAGTTGTAACTGATTTTCCTGAACCACTCTCTCCTACAATTGCTAAGGTCTCTCCTTTGTATAAATCAAAGCTAGCACCTCTAATAGCCTTGATTTCTCCATTATGGGTCTTAAAGGATACATGAAGATCTTTAACTTCTAATATTTTCTCTTTCATGATTCCACCCTCTTTCATCTAGTTTGATTTCATCTTTGGATCTAATGCATCTCTTAAACCATCAGCTACTAGATTAAAACTTAGCATTAGCACTGCTAAAACAATAACTGGAGCCACTATTATATGAGGATATATCAATATTGACTTGTAGCCATCATTAATTAGTACTCCTAATGAAGCCATTGGCGGCTGTAACCCTAGTCCAATGAACGCTAAGAATGATTCATAAAAAATAGAACTAGGAATTGAAAACATACTCATAACTATTACTTGTCCAAAAATATTTGGAAATAAATCCTTAATAATTATTTCTGAAGTGCTTGAACCAAGTGTCCTAGAGGCTAAAATAAAGTCTAATTCCTTTAGTTTCAATACCTGTGCACGAACAACCCTGCTCATTCCTATCCAACCTGTAATAACTAGTGCTAAAGATATTGATAATATTCCTGGATTTAATACCAAAACAAACAAAGTAACTACTACAAGATTTGGAATACCACTTAAGATTTCAATAAATCTTTGCATGAATATATCCACATATCCGCCTATATATCCCGATATTAGTCCGTAGCCCATACCTATTACCATATCTATTACTAATGCTAGAAAGGCAATATACAAAGATACTTGAGTCCCAACCCAAACTCTTGTCCAAATGTCTCTACCTAAATTATCAGTTCCAAACCAATAATATACATCATCAAATCCATTTTCTTTATAAACATTTACTCCATTAATCTCTCCATCAAATATCCCAAGCTTTTCAATTCCCGGTATTCTAGGAGGAAGATTCATATGCTCTGTTTTTATGCTTTTGTAAGTATGAGGATTCATTTGAGGTCCTATAAAGGCCATTGCAACAATTATTGATATTAAAACTAATCCTATTAATGCACCCTTATTTTGACAGAATCTCAAACTAACATCCTTCCAAAAGCTAACACCTTCATAAACAACGTCAGTTTGCAGCTTTTCATCTCTAAAAACTCTTTCAAAGGAGCCATTATGAAAGTATGTTCTTAAGTTTTCCATTAGTTTGCCCCCTTTGCTACACGAATTCTAGGATCGATTATCCCGTACAAGACATCTATTAACAACATCATTAGTATATAAAACATACTATAGAAAAATGCTATTGAAATTACTACATTAAAATCGTTTACGCTAATTGCTGTTACTAGCAAATCTCCTATTCCTGGTATCCCAAAAATCCTCTCAGTAACTAAAGATCCAGTCATTAGACTTACAGTAATTGGACCTAGTACAGTTATTACTGGTATTAGTGCATTTCTTACAGAATGTCTTAGTATTACTTTTTTAGCCTTTAATCCTTTGGCCTCTGCTAATAAAATGTATTCAGAACCTAGAACTTCTACAAGCTCTGTTCTCATAAATCTAGCAACTGTAGCTATGACAAACATGGATAATGCAATAGTCGGAAGAATACTGGACTCAAAAGACTTATAAATATCATAAGTAAAAGGAAAAAGTTTTAATTTATATCCTAAAAAGTAACTCAAACCTAATGCAAACACATAAGATGGTACTGATATTCCAATTACAGCAAATACAGTTGTAAGAGTGTCTATTTTCGAATTTTTCTTGATAGCAGCAATAATTCCAAAAATTAGTCCAATAAACGAACCTAATATAAGTGATTGTATACCTAACCTTACAGAAATAGAAAATCTACTTTTTAATAAATCAGAAACAGGAGCATCTTTTTGTATTGTATAGGAGTTTCCAAAATCGCCTTTCAATACAACATTTTTTAAATATGCTATATATCTAATATATAATGGTTTATCTAAATTATATTTTTCATATAATAGGACACGTTGTTCAGGGCTTAGTTTTTCATCGTTGAATGGAGAACCAGGCATTAGTTCTAGTAATAAAAATAAAACTGTTAAAATAATAAATAATGTGACTAATGAAATGATTAATCTTTTCTGAATATATTTAAGCATATCAATCAGCTCCTTTCTGTGCTTAATCAAATAGCTATAAGGTAGGCCATAGACCTATTTAGTCTATGGCCCCTATGCTATATTTTCCTAGTACTTCTATTGACTAAAGATTATAAATATGCTCTCTATATACAAAGCAATGTTTCTATTCGTTTATCTCTACGTTTTTATAAATAAATGT
>CAZUFW010000032.1:0-18480 GCA_964619895.1 uncultured Clostridia bacterium
TTGACCTACCATCGATTCTTTCGGAAAAGCATCCGAAACATTCGGGTTAGGTCATAAAAACCAGAGACATTTCATCTCTGGTCCATTAGTTTAATTGTATTATTATATGATTCTTTAATGCTCTTGAAAACTTCTTTGCTTAGGCTATTGTTATCTTGATCTAAATATTCAGTTGTAGGTAGTATAACATGCTTTTGTACACCGCCTGCACTGTACCTATAGACCCATGTAGGTATGTAATCAACATCCTTTATCATAGTCTTCCCTAACGAAAAATCTTTTTCTAAAGTCAATTTAACAATAATTCCATCCTCTGTGTATTTTTTATTTCCTACACTTAGTGTCTCTCTTCTTTGATTTGATAGAAAATTACCCATAGAGTAAATAATAAACTTATTTTCACCGTTATGTTCTACCATCTCAGACCTTTGAATGACATGAGGATGACTGCCTAGTATTATATCTGCCCCCCATTCAATCATTTTATTGGCAAGATTGATTTGATATTCAGATGGCTCTCTTTGATACTCATTACCCCAATGTATAAAAACTATTGTAGCATCTACTCCTAGTTCTTCGGAGTTTTCTATGTCCCTTTTAATTCTATCTTCATCTATTATGTTTACCATATACTTAAGCTCTTCCTGTGTAAGTAAGCTTTCTAAGCCGTTACATCCATAAGTATAAGATAGAATAGCTGCATTAATTCCATTAATATCTTGTATGAGAATATCATCAGTAGGTTCTTTATAGGTACCTACATTTTTAAGTCCATGCTCAGATATGTTATCTATAGTATTAATTATTCCTTTCTTTCCTTTATCAATACAATGATTGTTTGCTGTAGAAAGTATGTCAAAGCCTGCATTCT
The DNA here is from genome assembly GCA_964619895.1 of uncultured Clostridia bacterium. GTDB lineage: Bacteria > Bacillota > Clostridia > Tissierellales > Proteiniboraceae > Proteiniborus. Next base: position 872 of record CAZUFW010000032.1, read on the forward strand.
TCAAAGCTGTTACAGATGTTCTTGGAGAGTTGAAGGTAGGATATCCCTTATAGCCATATTCATCACCTGCTGTTACAGTCTCAAAATTCCCTATAGCTAAATCTGCACTCTCAATATATTTTTTTATATGCTCAAATGAAAAGTTAAAGTCGTATTCTTTTGTTTTCGGATTGTATGCTCCTTTTATCTGAGGAGCGTGAAACATTATATCACCAGTTGCTGCAATGGTAATTTCTACGTTTGGAGGAATTTCTTCTTCCTCAGGGATTGCTTCTATTCCTTTATTTTCTACTTCTTCTGCATTGATTTTATCATCTAATCTGATACTTAGCTTTTCTGCAAGGTATCCAACAGATAATAAGGATGCAAAAAATATTATTATGATTATACCTAGTACTAATCTCTTTTTGTTCATTTTACTAATTCTCTCCTTGGAAATAATATGGCCCTGTATTTATTCTATATTATTTTCCAAAGCTTTTCTATAATTTTTTAATATTATTCTTCGTCATCATAGCGTAATCTGTCGAATTTTGAATATGAATCAAAAATATAAGTATTTAATTTTTTCTGATTAGTTATCCATAGATATACTACATATGCTGCTATTACTATTCCTGCCTCAGGTATACCTGCCATCAATATAAAATCAAAGGTTCCATGTAAAAGCATAGGCATATACAAGGATTTTCTAAGGTTTGCCCTTGCTCTTTCTTTAGTTGACGCAAACTTAGATAAAGATAAGTAATACCCCATAGTTACACCGAAAATAGCATGGCCAGGTACGGACAGTACTCCTCTATATAATCCTATATAAGAATTATAGCTATACCTAAAAGCTACATACATGATATTTTCTACTGTAGCAAAGCCTAAGGCAGAAAATACTGCATATACTATTCCATCAAGCTTTTCATCAAAATATTTGTTTTTACACATTAATTTAAGCACTACTAGTCTCTTAAAATATTCTTCTGTAAAGCCTGCAACTACAAAGGCAGTAAAAGCAACACCAATTAAACCTGGAAGCATATTTATAGAAGACAAAATTCTTTCTACAACTATTGTAGGTATAACTGACAGTGCGCCAAATACAAAGGTCTTGAATAAAAGCAATATAGGTTCTTTGTCATATCTATCACTTAAATATACTGCATATGCTATGGAAACAGCTGGAGTTATTGCAATGATAAGTAGTCTTACATTCAATTTATTCATCCTTTCATCTTTTATATATAATATTATTTGATATAGTAGTGATATTAATTCATAAATCGGATTAGGTCATTTTTTCAGAAAATCGGGTTAGGTCATAAAAAAACTGTACTAATAGTTAGTACAGTTTTACATCTGCTGATTTAGCATTGAAGTTATTTCATCTGAAGTCTCAACCACATCTTCAATTTTTTCTTTTAAACCTTCTAGCTTCTTTGCTAGGGTAATATCTTTTACTCTTCCATTTTCATTAGATACTAACAAAAGATCTATACTGCTTACATGCTCAAGAATATGCTGATGATCCTTTCCTATCATGTTCAGTTGATTGATAATTTCCTGTTTAGTTCTATTATCTTCCACAAAATCATCCTTCCATAAGCTTTTTGTTAGTATTTGCTTTTTATAATTATAATATTCTAAAGCATAATCTTATATCAGGAGCTTAACTCTACCCATTTAGCTAATAACTCATCATAACCTTTCATTAAATCTTCTTTTTCATTATAAAGCTGGTTTAATTTTTCATAATCATGAGCTGCTTTTTCCATTTCCTTATCCTTTTGTGAAATAAGGTCTTCAATCTCTTGCATTTCTTCTTCAATGAGTGTACTCTTCTTTTTTCTAGCTGTTTCATCGCTATTATTTGTTTTGCTATTTTTAACTTCTTTATTAATAGTTTTTCTTTCAAGATTATTAGTCTTTTCTGCTTTTATATTAGCCTGTTTTTCTGCTTTTTTCTCCCTATAATAATTGTAATCTCCTAAATATTCTTTTAGTCTTTTATTATCTATTTCCACTATTCTTTGAGCCAGTTTATTTATGAAATATCTATCGTGGGATATAAAAATTATTGTTCCACCAAAGTCTTCTAATGCTTTTTCTAGCATTTCTCTTGAATCAATATCTAAATGATTTGTTGGCTCATCTAATATAAGGAGATTGTTTTGCTCCTGCATCATCATACATAGTCTTAGTCTGCTTTTCTCTCCTCCAGAAAGGCTTTTTACTTTTTTAAACACGTCTTCACCATAGAATAAAAATCCAGCTAGTATTCTCCTTCCTTCACCCTCTGGTACCATAAAATATTCATTTATTGTTTCTAATATGGTCTTTTCCTCATCTTCAAAAGATATTTCCTGCTCTAAATATCCTATTTTGACTCTAGAACCTAAATTTATCTCCCCAACATCCTGAGTGTATTTATTGAGCAATATCTTAATCAATGTAGATTTTCCACTACCATTTTTGCCTAATATACATAATCTTTCTTTGTATCTAACACTTAAGTCAAGATTATCTATGACTACATTATCTCCAAAAGATTTTTTTAATCCTTTTATTGATATTACTTCCTGTGCTGATCTTTCCCCCTGTGTAAAATTCACTTTTATTTTTCGTTGTTCTAAAATTGGTTTATCTACTTTATCCATCTTTTCTATTCTTTTTTCCATATTTGCAGCTTTTTTAAACATCATTTCATTATCTGCTCTGGTTCCCCAGTCTCTAAATCTTTTTATGGCATCTTCCATTTCTTTAATCTTCTTTTGCTGCGTCTTATATGTTTCAAATTGGAGATTAAGCATTTCCTCTTTATATTGTACATAAAAGCTATAGTTGCCTATATAGGTTTTAGATTTCTTTGATTCTACCTCGATTATTTTTGTTGCTATATTATCTAAGAAATATCTGTCATGAGATATAACTAAAACAGAACCCTTATATTCTCCTATAAACTCTTCAAGCCACTCAACAGATTCTAAATCAAGATGATTTGATGGCTCATCTAAAAGAAGTATATCTGGATTTTGTAACAGCATTTTTCCTAGCATTACAGTAGTCTTTTCTCCTCCACTTAAATCGCTAAAGCTTCTTTCTAACATTTTCTCTGTAAATTTAAGTCCCGTACATACTCTACTAAGCTTTTCTTCAGTTTCGTATCCACCCATATGTTCATATGAATGCTGTAGCTCTCCGTAGGTTTTCATTATTTTTTCAATTTCATCTTCATCGCTGCTTGCCATCTTTTTTTCTATCTGACGCATTTTCTCTCTTATTTCGTTTTGCTCTTCAAATGCTATGTTAAGTACATCTATAACCTTATATTCCTTAGGATAATCTGGTATTTGTGCTAGATATCCTATGGTTGCATTCTTTCTAATGGACAATATTCCACCATCACTATTTTCTATACCAGCTATAATCTTTAGAATAGTTGTTTTTCCAGTACCATTTTTCCCTATTAACCCTACCTTATCTCCACTATGAACTTCAAAAGAGATATTCTCCAACACCTTATTTGCTCCATAATATTTACTTATTCCATTTAAACTAATGTCTATCATTTTAATTCCTCCCTTAATTCAAAAAATAAAAGCCTAGACAAGTAAATCTCACGCCTAGGCTTCATGTAATAAGGTTGGTGCTCGTTGCGTTTGACCTACCTACGATTTTTCGGTAAAAGAGTCCGAAAAATCGGGTTAGGTCATAAAAAGCCTAGGCAAGTAAACTCTTACCTAGGCATATCATTCAAAACAATATGTTTAAGCTTTCATAAGACGATTTACTTACTTTTAGTTGACATAATATTTAATTTTAGACATACTACCCCCTTGGAACTCATATTTGCTGTTAATATCAATGGTAACCTGTCTAAACTAACGCCAACTAAACCTAAGTTTCTCATCTTTACACCTCCAAACATATATTTCCTTAATTTTATCATACAATGATTATTTTGGCAATGAAAAAAGCGCACCTTATTGGCACGCTTATGTAATCTTATTCAAATACTCTAAATTTATCATTTGATGCATTACAGATAGGACATTTGTCAACCATTTCGCCATATGATGCATATCCACATACTTCACATACGTGAATATTTGTAAAATCTGCATCCTTACCTGCATCTGTATATTCTTTAGCTTTTAAGTAAAGGTCAGCATGAGTTTTTTCTGCTTCTATAATACCCTTCATTAAATTAGCTGCTGCTTTTTCCCCTTGAACTTCTGCTACAGCTACATATGCTGGATACATTTGATTTACTTCGAAAAGCTCTCCGTTAGCTGCTCCTTGAAGATTTTCTGATGTTGTACCTATTCCAAAGCCTGCTCCTGATGCAACTAGGAAGTCACCTTTTACATCCTTTAGGAGTCTAAAATGACCTTTTGCATGTATTTCTTCAGCATATGAAATAGCACTAAAAAGTGTAGCTACTGTAGGGAAACCATCTTTTAATGCTTTGTCCCCCCAAGCTTTGTATCTCATATGTGCTTGGCTTTCTCCGCCGTAAGCTGATCTTAAGTTTTGAGCTGTCATATCGTTCATTATAATTCCTCCCTTTAGATTTAATTCTTTTTTTCTCAATTATCTTTTTATATACCCTGATAATTTATTAATAAACAAATGATTTTATAATTATATTAAAAAACACTCTCAATCTACTAAATATGCAGATTGAGAGTGTTGCAATATTAGCTAATCAGCTAAATAAATAAGTTTACATCTGATTCTTCTGCTGCACCAAGGTATGCAGCTACACCGCCATATTCTATTCCATCTATTAGTTCGTCTTTTGTTATTCCCATTACGTCCATTGACATAGTACAAGCCACGATATTTATTCCTGAATCCATAGCTTGCTTAATTAAATCTTCTAATGAAGAAATGTTTTTATTATTCATTACTTTTCTTATCATCTTTGCTCCAAGTCCGCCCATGTTCATTTTTGATAGGCCAAGTTTTTTACTTCCTCTAGGCATCATCATTCCGAACATTTTATCCATAAACCCTTTTTCTGCTCTAACTTTTTCAGGCTTTCTTAAGATATTTAATCCCCAGAATGTAAAGAACATAGTGACTTTTCTACCCATGGCAGCAGCACCATTTGCTATGATGAAGGCTGCTATGGCTTTATCTAGATCTCCACTAAACACTACCATTGATTTATCTTCTTTTGCTAACTGTATGCTGGTATTTTTAGTCTTTTCAGAAGCATTGACTATAACATTTGTTGAACCTTTCTGAATAGTTACAACAAACTCATTCTTCTCTTTTTCACCTTTTATAAAAGTATTTCCAGTTCTTTTACACCACATTTTTATATCATTAAAAAATCCTGAATCTGTTGCTCTTATTTCAAGTATATCTCCTGCTTCCATCTCCTGCATTCTTTGATAGACCTGAGTAATAGGTCCAGGACAAGACAATCCGCAAACATTAAGCTTTACCACATCTTTATTAACATCTTTTACTATCTCTTGTCTTCCTGATTCATCAAAGGTGGCGTCTACCCCACATGAGCCTCCTGAACATTTGTCAGTATTCTCATCCTGACAGAATACACAACTATAGGTAGTATATCCTCCACTTAGGTTTTTAACTTTATTAAATCCATGTTGTTTAAGAATTCTAGAAGCTATATATCCCCTTAAACCTACTGCGCAATAGATGATAATTTCCTTTTCTTTATCTAATTCTGAAAATCTATCTCTAAGCTGATTTACAGGTATATTTATGGAGCCTTCTATATATCCTAACTCCCTTTCAACTTCATCTCTAACATCTAATATTATTGAATTATTTTTATCTAAATTATCTAGTTCATTCCACTGAATAGCATCTACATCACCATTTAAAATATTCTCCGCTGTAAATCCGATCATATTTACTGGGTCCTTTGCAGATGAATATGGTGGTGCATATGCTAATTCAAGTTCTTTTAGATCGTAAATAGTTCCATTAAATCTAATGGCTGTTGCTATAACATCGATTCTCTTGTCAACGCCTTCGTAACCAACAATTTGAGCTCCGAGAACTTTGCCATCTAAACCAAATATAATCTTTATAGACATTGTAAATGCACCAGGATAGTATCCAGCATGAGATTTTGAATGGATTATAGAAACTTTATAATCTTTACCGTATTCTAAGCCATTTCTTTTTAATGTTTTTTCATTATGTCCTGTAGAAGCAACTGTAATATCATATACTTTTGCAATAGAAGTTCCTTGAGTTCCTTTATATATTTCACTTCTGCCTGCAATATTATTAGCCGCTATCCTTCCTTGTTTATTGGCAGGTCCAGCAAGAGGTATCATCGTTTTATTTCCATTCATGAAATCTAAAACTTCTATAGCATCTCCCAAAGCATATATACTTTCATCCGAAGTTCTAAGGTGTTGGTCTACTATAATTCCACCTCTCTGATTTACTTCAAGTCCTGCATCTATAGCAAGTTTACTTTGAGGCTTGATACCTATAGATAATATGACCATGTCTGTGTCTATTGTTTTACCACTTTGCAGTACAATAGTAGTAGTGTCGTTGTTATACTGAAACTCCTTTACTCCGTCCTTTAGATAAAGTTTTACATCCTTTGATTTAATATGCTGATGCACTATTTGAGCCATTTCAAAATCCAATGGTGCCATTACCTGATCAGCCATCTCTACTATAGTAACATCAAGTCCTCTTTCATAGAGATTTTCAGCCATTTCTATGCCTATAAATCCACCACCTATGACAACTGCTCTCTTTGGTCCTTTATTATCAACATACTCCTTTATTTTATCTGTATCAGGAATATTCCATAGAGAAAAAATATTTGGAGAATCGATACCTGGTATAGGTGGCTTTAATGGTGTAGAACCAGGTGATAATACTAAATAATCATATGATTCATTATATACTTCTCCTGTAAGCGAGTTTTTAACTTCAACTTCTTTTTTGTCTCTGTTAATCTTAAGTACTTCATTATTTACTCTTACGTCAATGTTAAATCTTGCATTCATAGCCTCTGGAGTTTGGAGTAATAGTTCTCCTCTTTCCTTTATTGTCTCTCCAATATAATACGGAAGCCCACAGTTAGCAAATGAAATATACTGTCCCTTTTCAAACATGATAATCTCTAAATCTTCATTCAGTCTTCTAAGACGAGCTGCAGTGCTGGCTCCACCTGCTACTCCTCCTACTATTAACACTTTCTTAGACATGAAAATCCTCCTTATATCCCATTATTTATATATTATGTTTAATGAATATATCTGTCAAAATAAAAAACGAAACAAGGCTTATAAAATTAAAATAAAGCCTTAATAACGTTCTTTACTTCATCATTAACCAAATAATAATATATCTCAACGCCGTCTCTTCTTCCCTCTACTATTCCCGCTGCCTTAAGTCTTGTCAAATGCTGTGAAACAGTAGATTGAGGCACTTCTAAACATTGCTGAATATCAGTAACCTTACATTCTCCGTTTTCTAGTAATCCCTTTACTATACAAAGTCTAACAGGGTGTGCTATAGCCTTTAATATATCAGCTTTCCTAATCATTTCATCGTTCATATTCATGTGCTCAGTAATATGTCATCACTCCCAACTTAATCCTTATATTATAATATTATGATATATAGATAAATAAGTCAATTTTATTTTTGTTAAAAATTTGTGTTTCTTTTTTTTATAAATCTATGATAAAATATAAAAAATTTAGCATCTATTAATATTTATAGTAAATGATAACTGTATACTAAAAGAATTGGTAAATATGATTGGAGGTATTTATGGCAAAAGAAAAATTAAGTGATTACAGGCAAGTAAGTGAAAGAACTAAATTTTTAATAATATCAATATTTCCAGTAGCTTCATTGATTTTATCCTTTATTGTAAGCGATATTAATGAAACAATAAATGGACTTTATAAAATAATTGTTCAGCCAGATGTTCTTATTACAGATTATATAAAAATAGGGGGACTTGGTGCTGCTCTTATGAATTCATCCCTACTTGTCTTGATTAATCTGTTCTTTTTGTGGAAGCTAAGATTTCACATGGGTGGCTTTCCTATTTCTGCAATCTTCATAATAGCTGGATTTGCTTTTTTCGGAAAGAATATTTTTAATGTTTGGCCTATATACATAGGTGGATATCTATATGCAAAACATCAGAAAAAGAGATTTAGAAGCGTCATTGTAATATCTATGTTCGGTACTGCTCTTTCTCCTATGATTTTTGAAGTTGCTCGAGCTATAAGTCCTTCTAATTACTGGGGTTTGATATTTGCAATATTTGCAGGTATAGTTGTTGGGTTTTTCCTACCCCCTATTGCCATACATCTATTGAGAGCTCATGACGGGTATAATTTATATAATGTTGGATTTGCCGCTGGATTTATTGGTACTGTTGTAATGTCGTTTATGAAAAGTTATGGATTTACTAATGAGCCAAGGATGATATTATCTTATGAATATGATTCATTTTTAAAAATTTTTCTCTTTTCGTTTTTTGTTTTACTTATAATCATTGGATATTTATTGAATGATAAAAGTTTATTTAAAGGCTATTCAAAGATTCTTAATTCCTCTGGAAAGCTAGTTACTGACTTTACTTTCATAGCAGGCTTTGGTATAACTTTGATTAATATGGGAATTATGGGTATAATAGGACTGATTTATGTATATATATCAAAGGGAGTAATGAGTGGACCTATAATCGGTGGTTTACTTACAATGGTAGGATTTGCTGCCTTTGGAAAACATCCAAAAAACTGCATTCCTGTAATGTTAGGTGTATTTATAGCTAGTATTTTCAAAGTATGGGATACTAGTTCTACTACTGTAATCATGGCTGCTCTTTTTAGCACTAGTTTAGGCCCTATTGCTGGAGAATATGGCCCTATTGCTGGTATGCTTGCAGGTTTTCTGCATCTTTCCGTTACTATGAGTGTAGGAGTACTCCATGGTGGAATAAATCTGTATAACAACGGCTTTTCCACTGGTATCATTGCTACCATATTGGTTCCAATGTTAGATGTTTTTAAGAGGAGGAATGAATAATGAATATTGAGGTTAAGAAAATAACTAAGATTTTGAATGAAATGGTTACTTTTGCTATGCTTGGAGAAGCAGAAAAAGTAGATGTTTCTATAGAAAACAATAAGGATATGTATAAGCTATTGATTAATGCTAGTAATGTTAATCATACTAATGAAAGTGTAGCAAATTTAAGAGAACTTCTGAATGCCCCTCGCCAAAGAGCTGCTGAAGAATATTATTGGGAGCTAGCCGGAGATAATGATACTACTACCGAGCTTGCTTTAGTTGGGATGATGGTAGACAAGGCAGTAGTTAATTATGAGGACAAAAATCTTTTAATAGAGCTTCATAGACATAAATAGAAATTTAATTATATCTGTTTAGAGAAATATATTTTAAAAATGCAAATAAAGGTAAAACTTTCCTATTTGTTATAATAAAAAGTTAGTAGCGCCCAAAGAACATTTATAAATGTCCTTTGGGTGTTTTTTTATCTAGTTTGTATTCGTCATTATAATATCACACTTAATAGTCTGTTAGCGTAATATGGTATTGCAAAACACTATTTTCTAAGGAGGTTTTTCCATGAAAGAAAAAGACAAATGTATATTCTGTATTCCACCTATGGAACCATATACAAAGCTTGCGCATGCCTATGTGCCATTTCAAACTATGGATAAGGTTTTCTCCCCTGGTGAAGCTTTGAAAAAAGGAACTCTCTTCCCAGAACTTCATGTTCCATATAAATATGAAGTATATTGTAAATAGAATTTTAGGAGGTGCAATTTATGAAAAATAACCAAGCGCAATTGCTTGAACAGATTATGGAGGTAGGGTTTGTATTAATTGAAACTAGTCTGTATCTGGACACTCATCCAGACGACGAAAGAGCATTGAGGCTTCATAATACCTTCTCTCAAAAACACTTAGAGTTAGAATGTCTTTATGAATCTCAATATGGTCCATTAAAGTTTACAAGTATGAGTAGATGTCCATGGCAATATGTAGATGAACCTTGGCCATGGGATGTAGATTTTGGAAAATGTAATTGCTAATAAAGGAGGCTAAAATATGTGGATTTATGAAAAGAGATTAGAATATCCCGTTAAGGTAAATACTACTAACCCAACACTTGCGGCCATGATTATAGAACAATTTGGCGGTCCAGACGGTGAACTCTCTGCAGGGATTAGATATCTTACTCAGAGATGGACTATGCCTACAGGAAAGGTAAAAGCTTTATTGACAGATATAGGCACGGAAGAACTAGCTCATTGGGAGATCATAGGCACGCTTGTTTATAAGTTAACTAAAGACGCTACCATTGAGCAAATTAAGGGAACTCCATTTGAGGCTCATTACGTAAATCATGGCAAGAGTCCATTTCCACATAACGCTGGCGGGCAAGCTTGGACAGCTGCATACATTCAATCTAAAGCTGATCCAGTAGCTGATTTACATGAAGACATGGCAGCAGAACAAAAAGCAAGAACAACTTATGAATATTTAATACGTGTAAGCGATGATCCTGGCGTTATAGATACATTAAGGTTCTTGAGAGAAAGGGAAGTAGTACATTTTCAGAGATTTGGAGAGGCTCTTTGCATAGTAGAAGAGCATTTGTGCAAGAAAAAGCATTATTAATAAAACATAGTGGCATATATTTTCCGCAGTCTCGCAACACAAATTTATTTGCTCGCTATCGCTCACATAAATTTGGTGCTCGTTGCGTTTGAGCTATGCTGCAATTCCCCAAATCTATGATTTGGTGTAATTTCAGTACTCAGAAACTTGCTTTCTGAGCTACCTTGATTTATGATAAAAACTTTCATAAATCGGATTAGGTCATAACAGGACGGTTTTACCGTCCTAGTACATAATATATTTTTTAATATCCATTATATCTGCCTCAATACTCTCACCTTTCTGCATATCTTTTATATTAACTCTTCCCGACTTTATTTCATCCTGCCCAAGGACTATAACGTAAGGAATGTTTTTCTTGTTTGCAGCATTTAGGCTTTTATTAAGTTTTTTACTACTCATTTCTATATCAACTTTGATTCCTTGTTTCCTTAAATCCCATGCAAGCTTTAAGGATTCTTTTTCTGTTCCTATGGGTATTATTAATAAATTAATTAAAGATGTTGGCTGAATTTCGGACTTTAAGGTCATGGCTGTGTATATGACATCAAGTCCAAAGGTTAAGCCTACTGCAGGATATTCGTTTCCATTATTTAAAAATGATCCAATTATCTTATCATATCTTCCACCTGCTGCTATACTTGAAGATATACTATTATCTGATAAAAACACTTCATATACAGTACCAGTATATATGTCTAAGCCCCTAGCTAAAAAAGGATTAAATCTTGCTTTTTCAATAATTTGCATTTCCTTTAAAAAGATATTTAGCTCTCTAAGTTCTTTTATTCCCTCACTAACTAGGGAATTTTCAAAGGTCCTTAAAAGATAATCAAGGTTATAGATATTTTCATCCTTAATCAGTTTAAGCAATCTATCTATTATAATCCTATCTATTCCTTTTTCTATCATTTCATTTTGAATACCATCTTGTCCTATTTTCTCTACTTTATCTAATGTAAGAACAACCTCGTTAATTTCCTCTTCCTTTACCCCTAAGCTTAATAAAATACCATAGAGAAGCTTTCTGTTGTTATATGAAATATACATTTCTAAATTAAGTTCCTCAAATACACTGACAACCATTGACATAAGCTCTGCTTCTGCCATCATAGATTTTACTCCTGCTATATCCACATCGCATTGAATGAATTCTCTCATTCTCCCTGTCTTTACTGGACCATCTCTAAAAACCTTTCCAATCTCGTATCTTTTAAATGGCATATTAAGATATGGATTTATGCCTATTACTTTTGCAAAAGGTGTAGTTAAATCATATCTTAAGCCAAGCTCTCTGTTTCCTTGATCATTTAATCTATATATTTCTTTTAGTATCTCTGCCCCTCCGCCATATTTAGATGCTAAAAGTTCAAAGCTACAGAGCATGGGTGTTTCCAATGGCATATAGCCATATCTTTGAAATGTGTCCTCAAGTGTCCTTTTAAGCCTGTCACGTACTATCTGTTCTTCTGGTAAAAAATCCTTTGTTCCCTTTAAATTTTGTAATTTCATCAATATTCCTCCTTAATTTTTTGAAATAAAAAAACCATGTAGATATGCACCTACATGGCTCTGATTCAAAACAGTTATCACCACTAGATGCAAGCTCTAAATAAATACCAATAGAGCTTGCATCTATATTTCTAGTTATAGACACAAACTCTCTCTAGTGATGATGAACCTTATTTAATTGACTTGTTATAGAGTAATCCAACATATTAATCAACTTCCTTTAAGCTTTTTATTCTACTAACATATTAAATCATATTCTTCAAGGTTAAAATGTAACACTTTTTTTGACCAATAAATATAATGGCATTATCAGAGAGAAAAACAACAAAACCCAATGACATATTATGATTATTTTTTTATTGTAATCATTAGCCGAGGCTAATTTTTTACAGTTATTAGCCAAGGCTAATATACATAACTACTAGATTGGGGGTATAAAAATGGAAACCTATAATAATGTTTCAATAAAATTTAACCAAGTAAAACAAGAGAATATACTGCTAAATCAATTATCAGTAGGCAGAACAGCAAGAATTAAAGAAATTTTAAATAGCGGAATTTCAAGGAGACGATTTCTTGACTTGGGACTTATTCCAAATTCCGTTGTATCTGTTGAGAGATTAAGCCCATCGGGCAATCCTATAGCATTTAATATTAGAGGTTCTATAATTGCTTTAAGAAAGGAAGAAGCAGAAAACATAGTGGTAAAGCCATTGTAGTTAAATGATGATATGTTTTTTAAAGGAGGATGTAAATGGGTCTCACTAGTCAGTCTAGCGGATTATCGCTTTTAAAGGATAAATTTAATGTAGATAAAAAAAGCGATAATCAAACTATTATAGCTCTAGCAGGTAATCCAAACACAGGAAAAAGCACTCTTTTTAATTATCTAACAGGATTAAATCAGCACACTGGAAATTGGCCTGGCAAAACTGTTGCAAATGCACAGGGCAGCTTTAAATATAAGAATAAGGAATACCTATTAGTTGATTTACCTGGAACATATTCCATACTTGCCAACTCGGCAGAAGAGGAAGTTGCAAGGGATTTTATATGCTTTGGGAATCCCCAAATTACCATAGTTATTGCAGATGCCACATGTCTCGAAAGAAACCTAAACCTTGTACTTCAAATAATGGAAATAACTGATAATGTAATACTTTGTCTTAACTTAATTGACGAGGCTACTAGAAAAGGCATAAAGATAGATACTCATAGATTGGAAGAAGAACTTAAAATACCTGTAATTCCAATGGTAGCAAGGGATGGAATAGGAGTAGATAAACTACAAGAAACAATAGACCAGATAATAGAAGGAAAACTTCAACCAAAGCCATTAAAAATTAAATACAACGATAGAATTGAATCTTTAGTATCTAAAATTGAAGCAAGTCTTCCTGAATATGTAAGGCAAAATTTTAATGCAAGATGGATAGCATTGAGACTTATAGATGGTGACAATAGTATATTGGAATCTATTCAGGAATTTTTAATGACTAGTAACCATTCAGAATCTGAGGTGTAAAATATGGATGATAATACTTATAATATATCTATTAACGACTTGGAAAAGTTAATATTTGAAAAGATTGAAGATAGTGAAGCTCTTGGAGATAACATAGTTGCAACAATATATGAAAGGGCTGAAGAAATAGCAAAAGAAGTTGTTACTGTTAATGACAAAAGAAAAGTCAATTGGGATAAAAAGTTGGATGACATATTGACCTCTAAGATTACTGGATATGCTATTATGTTACTTTTGTTAGGAGTAGTATTTTGGATAACTATAGAGGGAGCAAATTATCCTTCTCAGGTACTTGCAAACATATTATTTGGATTTGAAGATAAGTTAAGCAGCTTTTTCATATATATGAATGCTCCTGACTGGCTACATGGTTTATTTGTTTTAGGAATGTATAGAACACTAGCTTGGGTTGTTTCAGTTATGCTTCCACCAATGGCTATATTTTTCCCTTTATTTACTCTTTTAGAGGACTTAGGATATCTGCCTAGAATTGCATTCAATCTGGATAATGCTTTTAGAAAAGCAGGTACTCACGGAAAGCAAGCTCTAACAATGAGTATGGGCTTTGGTTGTAATGCAGCAGGCATAATAGCTTGTCGTATTATAGATTCTCCAAGAGAAAGACTAATAGCTATGATTACCAATAACTTTGTTCCATGCAATGGCAGGTTCCCTACACTTATAGCTATATCTACAATTTTCTTTGGGGGATTGGGTCTAGCTAGTGGTAAATATAGCTCCATATTTGCGGCCTTATCCGTAGTTTCTATGATACTCATAGGTATAATAGTTACCTTAATGGTGTCAAAATTATTATCATCGACTGTTTTAAAAGGAGTTCCTTCTTCATTTTCTTTGGAACTTCCCCCTTATAGAAAGCCACAAATAGGTAAAATACTTATAAGATCACTACTAGACAGAACTGTATTTGTATTGGGCAGGGCAATTATAGTTGCTGCTCCTGCAGGTGCCATAACCTGGCTGTTTGCAAACATAATGGTAGGAGATACTAGCTTATTAAACTTATGTGCTGGATTTTTACAGCCCTTTGGAAAGGCCATAGGGTTAGATGGATTTATACTCATGGCATTTATTTTAGGTCTTCCGGCTAATGAAATTGTGCTGCCAATATTAATCATGAGCTATATGTCCCAAGGAGCAATGTTAGAGTTCGATAATCTCCAAGCACTTAAAAACCTTTTAGTAGATAATGGTTGGACTTGGGTAACTGGATTAAACTTCATGCTTTTCTCTCTTTTACATTTTCCTTGTGCAACTACCTTACTTACAATGCGCAAGGAATCCAATGGGCTTAAATGGCCTGTGTTTACACTTCTCTTGACTACAGGAATAGCTATATTAGTTACCTTTACCATAAAAACTGTATTTACTATTATAGGTTTGGTGTAATTAGATTAAAGGGATATTTGCTTGTTATTGCAAATATCCCTTTAATTAATCATGTAATTCGCTTTCAATTTTAAAATTTCTAAATTCTAATAAAAGCTCTTTATTATTCGAGAAAAAATTCACAAGTTTTTCTATAGATTTAATAGTGGATACAGTGAGATAATGTTCCATTGATTCTGCTTCCTGTTCAACATCGCAGTTTGCTCCGATTATCTCAATAAAATCCCTTAATATTTTATTTCTTTCTACTAGAAAAGTTCCTTTGGCTTTTCCTCTATCAGTAAGTTCGATTTTTTCATAAGGCCTGTATACTATATAACCTAGCCTATTTAATTTTGTAAGGCCTTTTACTACAGAAGGCATAGAAACATTTAAACAGTCGGCAATATCTTTTATCCTTATTTCTTTATAATTAATACTTAATCTATAGGCCTCTTCTAAGTAATCCTCTAAGCTTGGTGATAACATAAAATCATCCCCTTCTTTATTATATGCTTATTTTAGGAAAGGGATGATTATTCATTATTTTTCTGGAAACAGTTTTGCCAATATTTTTATTGAAAAATAGAAAATAATTAAAATCGTAAAGGTAGTTCCCATACCATATAACATCATTTCTAAACCTACTCCAATGTTTTCCATACTAAAAACCTCCTTGAGAAAGCAATGCAACTATTACACTTCCTGCAATAATAGAGCCTATCTGCCCTGCCACATTTGCACTAACAGCCTGCATAAGTACAAAGTTTGTAGGGTCTTCTTCCTTTGCTAGCTTTTGTATTACCCTTGCAGACATAGGGAAAGCTGAAATTCCAGCAGCTCCAACCATAGGATTGTACTTTTTCTTTACGAATAGATTTAAAAACTTAGCAAACAGTACTCCTCCTGCTGTATCAAAAATAAAAGCGAAAAGTCCTAATCCTAATATCATTAATGTTTCAAATTTTAAAAAGTCCTCTGCAAACATTGTGGACCCAATAGTTATACCTAAAAGCAATGTCACAAGATTAGCTAATTCATTTTGTGCAGATTTAGACAGCCTCTCTAAAACCCCAGACTCTCTTATTAGATTTCCAAACATTAATAGCCCTACTAATGTAACACTTATAGGTGCCACTATCCCAGCAACAACTGTAACTATAATAGGGAAAAGTATCTTTACAGTCTTGGAAATTTTCAACTCTTTATATTCCATCCTTATTTTTCTTTCTTCTTTTGTGGTCAATAATTTAATTATTGGTGGTTGAATAATTGGAACAAGTGCCATATATGAATATGCTGCCACTGATATGGCTGCAAAGTACTTAGGCGAAAACCTACTGGCAACAAAAATCGAAGTAGGTCCATCAGCAGCTCCAATAATACCTATAGATGCGGCATCCTTTATATCAAAGCCAAGAGCTAATGCAAGTAATAATGTCATGAATATTCCGAACTGCGCTGCAGCTCCAAAGAATAACATAGAAGGCATTTTCAATAAAGGCTCAAAGTCTATCATTGCTCCCACTGCTATAAATATTAGTGCAGGAAATAATTCTGTAGTAATACCTGCATTTTTTAATATTCCTAGTACTCCTTCAGGACTAGATATGCCGGGTATTCCCTCAATAACAGGAAGGTTTGCTAATATTGCTCCAAAACCAATTGGCAAAAGAAGCATTGGTTCAAATTCCTTTTTTATTGCTAAATAAATCAATGTACCCCCTACAATAAACATGAATAAATTCCCAAGTGTAAGACTTTTTATTCCCAACATAAGTTGTTCCAAGTTTTTTTCCTCCTTTTTATTTTTTGTATATTAAAAGACCTTTATTTAAACACAATAAGTGCCTAAATAAAGGTCTTGCTATAAATAATTAGCCGGGCTTTAGGCCGTACTGACGACTAATTAAACAGTTTCCTGCCAGCTACTCCCCTTTATTTCCTAATGTTACCTTTATTATAATATTAAATTAGTTATTTTACAATATTTATTAATATTTTACGTAGGATTGTTAATATGATAGTTGTAGCTATACTTTTTTAGTGAAAACCGTTTAGGGGGATTTTTATGCATTTTTACCATTTGAGTATTATCTCTGTAGCTCTAGGACTTGATGCTTTTAGCATTGCTTTTTCATTAGGACTTAATAAAAAAACTACTAGGAGAAAGGGGCTTGCATTAATAATAGTTTTTGGTTTTTTTCAATTTTTATTTATTACTATGGGTGGTTGCTTTGGTGGATTGTTCAACATGTATATATTCCATTTATCTTCAAGACTTGGTGGTATAATAGTTTTTTTAGTTGGAATGCTAATGTTTAAGGAAGGCCTATCTAAAGAAGAAAAATTAAGTAACTTGAATGTCATAATAATATTACTCTTAGGTATATGTGTAAGTATTGATGCTTTAGTCATAGGATTTACTCTTTTTAGCAATTTTAATGTTGAAACTCTTATACTTAAAAATTCACCTATTGTGGGACTCATATGCTCTTTGCTTACA
>CAZUFW010000032.1:18490-27405 GCA_964619895.1 uncultured Clostridia bacterium
GCCATTGGTTTAATAGTTAGTAAAAAAATGCAAAAAAGTTTCTTTGCTAAGGAGTATGCAAATCTCTTGGGTGGGGTTATATTAGTACTATTTGGGCTTAAAATGATACTGCAATAGAATTTATTTTTATAAAACGCAAACTTTAACAAAATGTTGGTATTGTAATCCACAAATAGATAAATTTACTTGGTTTACTGGGACAATTTTTACACATAATACTACTACAAGCAGTAAATAACCAAGGAAGGGAGGATAACAATGCCTAATAATAGTAAAATAGTAGTACCTGAAGCTCGTCAAGCTCTTAAGCAAATGAAAACTGAAATAGCTAGCGAACTAGGTATGAGCAACTATGAAACAGTAGATAAAGGAAATCTTTCAGCTAGACAAAATGGTTATGTTGGCGGATATATGACAAAAAGAATGGTAGAAATGGCTCAAAGAAGCATGGGTGGAACTACTACTAGATAGTAATGAAAGGTCCATATAATATATATAAAAAAACAAAGGTAGCTTAAGTTACCTTTGTTTTTTTGCTGACTATAATTTATGCCTGTACTGGAGGAGTAAATACACGTGTTGATAACTCCTGATCTAGTGCATATATAGCGTGATTATCTTCGCCTATTCTTTGAAGCTTCTTAATAATATTTTTTATACTTGCTTCTTCTTCTACCTGCTCATCTATAAACCATTTTAAAAAGCTTATAGTAGCATGTTCTCTTTCTTCAGTTGCGATATCCATTAAATTGTATATTCTTTTTGTAACTTCTTTTTCATGCTCTAATGCTGTTTCAAATACATCGATAAATGATTTAAATTCATTTTGTGGTTCGCTTATAGCATGTATAGTAGCTCTTTCGTCCATTTCATTAATAAAGTTATAGAATTTCATTGCGTGGAATCTCTCTTCCTCCGCTTGAACTATAAAGAAATGCCCAAATCCGCTTAGATCTTGTTCTTCAAAATACGCTGCCATAGCAAGATAATAATGAGCTGACAAAAATTCAAAATTCATTTGATCATTTAACGCTTTTGCTAGTTTTTCTGATAACATCTATATCCCTCCTATGTATTCTTAATAATTAGCTTAAGCCATTCTTTGCTATACGTTATGTATATACCCTTTTTGTCATTAGTTATTCACACATATATAATTATATCACATACTCTAGTATTACTATATAATTAATCCATCAAAACTATATTTAGCTTTTTATATGCCTCATAACCTATACTGTCGTCTAATGGGATTTTATTGTCAGCATAAAATTTAATAATAGCAGCCTTTAGTCCATTACCAAATATTCCGTCTATAGACCCATTATAGTACCCTAGTTGTTTTAACCTTTTCTGAACTTCCTGCACGTCTGCTCCCCTATCTCCATGGACTAAAACCCTAAATTCATGATTAAAAGGACCATAAGGTCCTCCTACAATGGCAACTGTAGTACCTTGCTTTACAAGCCTATAGAGTTCTTCAACATCTCTATTATTCATTCTAATGCACCCTTGAGAAGCATTAAATCCTATAGAATGAGGCTTATTTGTTCCGTGTATGCCGTATTTACCCCAAGGTACATCTAGCCCCATCCACCTGGTCCCAAAGCCTCCTCCCCAAATTGCCTTCTCAACTATCCTAAAGGTTCCTATAGGAGTAGGTGTTTCTGGTTTTCCAGTAGCTACTACATACTTTTTTACGATTTCATTATTATCTGTATCGATTAATAATAATGAATTTGAATCTATCTCAATGAGTATTGATAGATTTCTGTTCTTTAAATCATCTTCAAAACTATATGTTTCCACAAGTTTTTTACCTTTATTTCTGTTTCTATAAGTACTTGAATTTGTTATAATAAAGTCCCCTATAAGGAGAACTGCAAGTATGCATATAAAGCCTATAGTAATCAACATAGTACGCCTAGACATAAACAAACCCCTCCCCATTATAGTTACATTATATGGGGAATATGTGTGAAATAAAACTTGTACTTGGGGAAAAAAATTATATGAAAAAAATACAAGTGAACATTCATTTCATTCAACAAAAGATAATATTCAAAAGAGTTAGCTGCCTTTGAAGATACTAGAGCACCTCGAGAGAAGCAGTATGGAGAGGTAGTCTAGATTTGAAAGCTTATAACAAACAGAAGTTATACTAACTGATTATGCTATTTGGTTTAATAATATTAGGATTCATTTAGCGATAAATTATTTAAATTCTAAAGATTATTAATTACACAACCTAAAAAATTGTCTAAATAAGTATTGACAATTCAAATCCAGTTAAGATAATTAATAAGGCTATTCTTTTAAACTATTAATAAAAAATGAAATTATTGATAATTTCTATTGTTTATATTTATTTCTAAAAACTCTACACCCAAATTTATTGAATAAAGCATAATTACTTGACACATTAAAATCTATAGAAGCATTTCTAATTAGAATCTACTATTTACATTACGTACGTAAATGTTATAATGAATATGTAATATTACGTACGTAAGGAGACAAAAATGAATAATAACTTTTTCTACTCATTTCCAGCGATAAAAGGGAAACAAGCAAATAGAGATTTTTTTGTCATTATGTGCCCTCTTTCAATATTATCTAAATTATTTATATTTAACGAAGAGGAATTACCGCCTGAACATAGAGCTCAAAGAATTATAAATAAAAATCGTATACCTGAAATTACTCAATACATAATAGATAATCCTAAAGACTATGTATTTTCTTCATTGACTTCATCAATTGACGGTAATTTTGAGTTTTTACCTTTTAATGGTGAATTAGACAAGAACATAGGAATTCTCAAAGTCTCCATGGATAGTAGATTGTTAATTAACGATGGACAGCACAGAAGAGCAGCTATTGAAGAAGCTTTGAAGGCAGATCCTTCTCTTTCTAACGAAACAATATCAGTTGTTATCTTTATAGATGAAGGGTTGAAACGTAGTCAACAGATATTTGCAGATTTAAATAAGCATGCTGTTAATGTTTCAAAGTCTATTGGAATCTTGTATGATTCAAGGGACCCAATTGCAATTATTTCTAAAGACTTAGTGGAAACAAATGAGAACCTAAAATATTATACCGACAAAGAAAATGCTTCTTTATCTAAGTTTTCAGCAAAATTATTTACATTAAGTAGTATACATGAAACTAATAAAAAATTACTATATAAATTGAAATTAACTGATGAAGAATCTGTTAGTTTTGTTAATAAATTTTGGGATATTCTCTGTGATAGTATGAGCGAATGGCAATTAGTATTTTCTAAAGAACTTAGTCCTGCAAAGTTTAGAAGAGAGTTTATTAGCTCAAGTGGTGTACTTCTTGAGGCACTAGGCATTGTAGGTAATTATCTATATAAGAATCACCTAAATGTTTGGAAAGATATTCTGAAAAATATCAAGTATATAAATTGGAATAGAAATAATCTTGATGATTGGCAAAATAGGGTTATAGGCACAAATGGAAGAATTGTTAAAAGTGGTTACTATGTAAAGCTCACAAGCAATCTTATAAAGAAAAAGCTTAATTTGCCCCTAACAAGAGAAGAACTAAAACTTGAAAATGATATTAGGGAAAAGGAAGGCACCTATAATGAAAAATGACTATAAAAATAATTTAAATTTTATATTAGAAGAAATGAAAATGGTATATAAAAATGATAATAGACCTTGGATTATTGGATATAGTGGCGGTAAAGATAGTACTGTTGTTGTTCAACTTGCTTTTAAAATGTTAGAAAGCTTACCTGAAGAAGAAAGGCATAAACATATATACATAGTTTCTTCTGATACCTTGATAGAAAATCCAATAGTTTTAGGCTATCTACGGGCTAATTGTGATGCTATAAATAAATATGTAAAAAGTATTCACTTACCTATTTCATCACATATGGTACATCCTAAATATGATAATACCTTTTGGACTAATATAATTGGAAAGGGTTTACCGACTCCTACTTCAATTAGGTTTAGATGGTGTACAGAACGTTTAAAGATTAAAACAGCTAATGAATTTATTGAAGAAAGAGTTGAAGAAAGTGGAGAAGTTGTATTATTACTTGGAGTTAGGAAAGCGGAAAGTATAGCAAGAAAAAACAGAATTGAAAAAAGAGAAATAGAAGGATATCTGTTTACTCCTCACAATACTATCGACAATACATATGTTTATAATCCTATTGTAGATTTAACAACAGATGAAGTATGGAAGATACTCTTGAGTGATAATGGTGTTACTCCTTGGGGTACAAATAACAACGATTTACATGAGTTATATATGGGTTCAGATGGTGGAGAATGTCCTTTTACTATTACTAAAAATGCTAAAGGTCAAGTAGATACACCTTCCTGTGGTAATTCTCGTTTTGGTTGCTGGTCTTGCACTGTTGTCAAAGAAGATAAGTCATTAACTGGTTTTATAAAAAATGGTGAAGAATGGCTTCAGCCTCTTCTCGACTTCAGAAATTGGTTGCTTAGTATAAGGGATAAGCATGAATATAGAAGGCAATATCGAAGAGATGGAAACCATTATTACAAAAGATTACTATTGAATGATCTCCCATTAAACTATAACTTAGAATTGAATAGAAACTATATTTTTAACGAAGGAAATAAAGAGTATATTGATTTAAAAAACTCTATTGATGATATTCAAGGAGGTTCTAAAAAGTCTTCTGACAAAGAAAAAATCTACTTAGAGCTATTACCCTTAATTGATAATTATAAAATTGATCCTTCTAAAGTTTTTGAAAGCGATAAAGGCAGTTATATAAATGTACTTGGATATGGCCCTTTTAATTTTGAAGCTAGAAAAGAAATCTTACAAAAACTATTAGAAACTCAAAAAGAAATAAATAAATATATTGACTTTCCATTGATAACTATTCAAGAACTTGAAGTTATCGATAGAATTTGGGACGATGAAGAAGACTTAACTTGTCGCTCATTAGTTGATATTTATTATAATACCTTAGGAGAAAAATTGCCTTGGCATGATTTTAAGAACCCTGTTTTTGATGATGTAACTTTAAATATCATAGAAGATTTAAATGAAGGGTTTAATCTCCCAGATAATTTGATAACTACTTTACTTATAGAAACTTACAAAAATAAGCATTTTACGAACAAAACAGTATTAAATAAATCTATTTCGAAAATCTTGAATCAAAAACACCTGCATAAAAGTATAATTGAGGAGATAGAGAATGATAATTAATTGTATTAAAATAAAAAACTTTAGATCCTATGAAGATGAAACAGAATTTTCTTTTACTCCTTCAGACAGTAAAAATATTGTTTTAATAGGTGGAGAAAATGGTTCTGGTAAATCTACTTTGTTTGAAGCCATTAAGCTTTGTATTTACGGACCTAACAGTTATGGATATTTAGGAAGTAATCCTACTTACTTAGACAAGATCAAAAGTAATATAAGTAATAATGCTTTTAAAAACGAAACTGTTGACTGCAATCTTTCAGTTACTTTATCTTTTTCTGAAGGAACTAAAATAAACAAATATATCCTTAACAGAAGTTGGATATATATTAACCAAAAAATAGTAGAGAATTTTGAAGTTTTTAAAAATAATACATTATTGACTGAAGATGAAGTTGAATTTTTTAACAAATATCTTCAATCAAATATTCCACCTTCTTTATTTGATTTCTTTTTTTTTGATGGTGAAGAACTTAGTGAATTTTTCAATTACAAAAACTCGTCAAACAACTTTAGAGAATCAGTATTACAATTATTTAATTATGATACTTTTAGTATTTTAAAGAAACATCTTCTATCTTTCCAAAGGCAAATTACCAAACAAAATGATAGTCTTGCTGATGTTGAAACTCAATATGACGAGGCACTAAAAAGCTTAAATAGCATTCAATATGACATTAAAGCAATAAAATCAAAGATATCAGAAAAGAAAGATAATCTCAATGAATTAATTATCAAAAAGCAATTATTAGAAAAGGATTTTAAAACTTCTGGAAAACGAAGAAAGGACTATAAATTCTAAAATACTCTCTCTTGAAAACGAAAGAACTTTTATCAACCAATATATTAAGGATTATTGTAATGAAATATTACCTTTTCTATTGATTACAAATTTATTAAAAGATACTGCGAATCAAATTGAAAAAGAAAACTATATTTCTTCTTATAAAATTATTAAAAACAAGCTTTCTGGTGACATTATTGGCAAATCACTTTCCTCTCATAATATATCAGGCATTGATGAAAGTAAGTATAATGAACTTGCAATTACGATCTTAAACAACTTGTTCGATACAAGAAAGCTTTCCACTGTAAGAGAAATATTGATGCTATCCTCTACACAACAAAATAATGTACTATCTACTATTAACGTCATAATTAATGGTGAAAAAGAACTCAAAAGTAAGTTGCTTAACAGCTATAATAGACTTAAAGAAATAACCCAAGATATTAAAACTCTAAGAGAAAAACTTAATTCTTCCATTACAGGTGACTTTGTAAGCAATTATATGAAAGATATAAGCGATATAACTAATAAAATTCATTCTACTGAAAACGAATTAATATCTTTAAAATATGAGCTTGATTCTTGTTTAGAAAAAGAAAAAATAGCAATTTATAAATATAATAGAGCTAAAAATGCTTATACTGCATCCATGCAAGATGATAATATTTTAAACCTTTCGTCTAAGGTAATCGACTATCTTGATGCTTTACTAAGTAAATTAGCTAATGATAAATTAAAGTTAATAGAAAATAATTTCATAGAAATTTTTAATACTATAATACGGAAAACAGATTATGTATCTAGTATCGTTATTGATTCTAATTTTGAATCTACTCTTTATGTTTCAAAAATTTATAGTACATTTGAGATATTAAATATTATCAATAACTTAGGTATCAAAGATATTGTAAAAAAATATGGCTTGAAATTTATTGAAGATCTCTTATTAAAATATAATTCTAAATCTTTTGATGAATTTTTTGACTTATTTAATGCTAATCCATCACTTGATAACATAACTTTAAGAACAAAAGTTAATATTAATGACTTCTCTAAAGGTGAAAAACAAATATATATACTTTGTTTAATTTGGGCTTTAATAAAAAGCTCTAAAGTAGAAATACCCTTTATTATAGATACCCCTTATGCTAGGGTAGACGAGGCCCATAGAAAATCATTGACAACTAGTTATCTTCCAAATATAAGTAAGCAAGTTATTCTTCTATCTACTAGTAAAGAGATTGATTCCAGTCTTTACGAAATTATTAAACCTTATATTTGCCACGAATACTTACTGCTTTATAATGAAGAAGAAAGAAAGACTGAGGTAAAGAAAGGATATTTTGAGGTGTAATTATGGGATTTAGATTAAAAACATCAAAGAACACTAAAGAAATTTTTGAAGAAATAGGCTCTAGTAGTAAACTTAAACCTTTTGCTCTATGCAAAATCGCTATATCATTATCACTCAGAGATTCAAATTCTATTGATAACTTTGAAGATACTGACACTAATGGATTAGAGCTACAAAGAGCCACTGTTACTGGCGAATTTGATACTATATATAAAGCCTTAATAGAAATGAATTTGCAAAGACATTTAACTGATGATGAGTATTATCCTATCTATACTAAAAAACATATAGATAAAGGTGCTCAATTACTATCTAGACTATACGAGTATTCTGGAGGAAATCTTGAGAAGTTCTTAACACACGTTGCTATTAAAGGAGATGTATCCCTATGATTTATCTTGATAATAGTTCTACTACACCTATTGATCCTGAAGTTTTAGATGCTATGCTTCCATTTCTAAAAGAAGAGTATGGTAACCCTTCTAGTAGACATTATACTTTAGCTGTTAATGCTGAAAAAGCTGTTGAAGAAGCACGTGAAAAAGTTGCGGCTTTAATAAATTCGACACCTGAAGAAATAATATTTACTGGAGGCGCTTCAGAAAGTAATAATTTTATTATTAAAGGCGTAGCAGATTATAAAAAATTTTATGAAAATAAAGGAAATCATATAATAACATCTACTGTTGAGCATAAATCTGTGCTTCAAACATGTAAATTTTTGAATGGAGAAGCATTTGACAGCAGAAGTAAAAGTAATGCTGTAAGCAAATTTGTAAACTTAAAAAATACTTCAATGAAAATAGACAGAGGTTTTAATGTTACTTTTCTTAAAGTAAATGAATTTGCTCAAGTTAGTAAAAAAGATTTTGAAAAATCAATTAATGAAAATAGTATTTTAGCTTCTTTTATTTGGGGAAATAATGAAATAGGTTCCCTAAATCCAATTGAAGATTTATGTTCTATATCAAAAGAAAAAAATATACTATTTCATTCTGATGCTACTCAAGTGCTTGGTAAAATCGATATAGATGTATGCAAAATACCAATAGATTTTTTGTCCTTTTCCGCCCATAAGCTTTATGGACCTAAAGGTGTTGGTGCTGCCTTTATACGAAAAAGTAGCTATACACATACTCCTATAACTTCTTTGATTCACGGTGGTCAACAAGAATATGGGTATAGGGCTGGCACTCATGCTGTTCATAATATCGTTGGTTTTGGTAAAGCTTGTGAAATAGCTAAAAGAGATATGAATGAATATATGAAAAAGATAGTTTGCTTAGAAATCGAAGTAAAAAAACTACTTAATGAAAAATACCATGGTATTGAGTTTTTAGGTGATGAAAACAATAAGATTCCTGGAGTTATTGGCGTGATCATTCCTGGTATAATTAATGAGATGGTTATTAAGGAATTATCTGATAGAGTAGCTATTTCTGCCGGTTCTGCTTGCGGAATTAGTGATCCATCTTATGTTATTGATGAAATTGGTAAGAAATCTGTTAGTTCACAGTTTTTACGCTTGACTTTGTCTAAGTA
>CAZUFW010000032.1:27415-31809 GCA_964619895.1 uncultured Clostridia bacterium
TAAGTATTCTTCAATTGATAATTTTTTTAATATTACTACGTAACACAAGAAATTTAATAGCCATTAAGAAAAAAATATCTGCATTTTAGGTATTATATTTCCAAAAATCATATATGTTCTTATATTTCTTTATTTGATAATCTACTCTTTATTATATTACTTAATACAAATGAATCCTAGATATACTAGGATTCATTTACTACAAGTCATATATTGAAAACTCTACATGCTATACTCAATAATTCCTCTTTTCTGGTTGCAATAGACGCTTCATCCCAATTATCGTATTTATCATTAATTTCACGATTCATCAGAACAGAAGAAGTTCTAAAATATACTTTTTTAAGCTCATAACTAATATTACCTAATGTATTGTTTGTAAAAGGATCTAAAATGGTTAGATTCCCCAGATCGTTTATTAAACCTTGTAAATCCGAATTATATACTTCATCAGAGGCCCTTTGAGGATATATATGTTCTATAGTAGTGTTTGCAAAATCAAAAATCCTTGACTTATCCAGACAAATTGAAACACCAACAGCACCATCTCTATACCATCTTAAATAATACTCTGTTGTAATTAAGAAATACTTTAAGATTTTATTGCTAGCTCTATTCCTATATTCTAAATCTTTTAATAATAATTTAAATTTATCATCTTGGGCATTATTATTTAACAAGATTCTTAACTCACGTTTTAGAGATTCTACATTATAATCTGTTGGATTCTGTCTAATTTTAATAGCTTCCTTCATATAAATATTACCCAACGAACCCACATGATTTTTACAGATATATTTATACCTAAAAATAAATCTTTCAATAGTTTGGACAATATTTGAAAACTTTCTATGGTCTAAATTGCATGCAGCAAGCAATATTGGTATACAAAGTGTATGATCTAATTCAACAAGTAAAATTCTTAGTCTTTCACAATCCCATTGCGAAATTGGCTGCATTAGGAGATAAGGCCAAACTCCTTCTTTAATTTTACAATACTTCTCATATTCGCTCTTTATCAAACAAATTGTTGTTTTTATATTGATTACTTCTTCTTCACTAATAATATTAGAACTTTTATGCTGGGGAAAGAACTGGTCTAAGAAATCATCATATAATGTTGAACTTCCAGGTCGTTTGCCGGCAAATGAGGAATAGCAATGTTTTAGAAAATCCTCAGTTGTTTTAGGAGAATCCTTTAATATATAGTCCCAGCATGATTCGACATAATCCTGTTGCATTTTAAAATCATTGTCATCAAGTAGTTCTAGAGTTCTAGATCTAAGTAAGTCACCATTAGTAAGACT
This sequence comes from uncultured Clostridia bacterium, assembly GCA_964619895.1. Lineage (GTDB taxonomy): Bacteria > Bacillota > Clostridia > Tissierellales > Proteiniboraceae > Proteiniborus. Next base: position 28,723 of record CAZUFW010000032.1, read on the forward strand.
AATTCCTCTGTCATTTAAAACTTGAAATAATCTATATGCTTCATCTTTTGTAGTTGTTTCAATATGAATTACAGTGCAATCCTCATTGATTATATCTTCGAAGATCTTTAAAGAATCTACCTTATCAGGAATTAAAGTACTTTCGTCTATTATTTCATTTAAAGCTTTATCAAGTTTAATAAAAGAGTTATAAATTCTATTATGTGATTCTCTCGTTCTTAGAGGAGATGTATTATCAATTAACTCTTTAAAGTAATTGTGATCAGTTTTAGACATTGTGAGTCTATCAATTTTTACCGGTCTGCGATTTATTTCATCGTTATATATTAGATATTTCTCATTAAGTCTCACAATACGGCTATCAATTAAATCTCTTAGCGTGGGATCACTTGAAACTTGAGGATCTGATGATAATTTTTTGTAGATGTTGATTATGTTTACAACAAATAAAACGAATGTTGATATCCGTTGTTGACCATCAATTAATTCTTGTTGTTGTCTTCCTGAACCAGGAATTCTTTCTAAAATACTCACGATTCCCCCAAAAAAGTGATGTAAATGTTCTCCTTCTACTCTTGCTTTATAGCATTTTTTGATATCACAAATAAAATCAGTTATTTGAGGGTCTTCCCATGCATAACTTCTCTGATATTTAGGAACATGAAATATATATTGACGCTCAAAAAGACTTCCTATTGAAATATGACTTGGTGTAATAGACATTTTAATCCCCCTTATGTACTTTTGCTTATTCTATAATTAGCACATCAGTTTTTCGACTATCTTTTTCACATCACTTATTATCTTATAATCTAAGGTACTATCAATTCTTATATAATTATTCTGTTTATCATAAAATTTACAAGAATTAATTTTTTTTATTGGTTCTAAAAAAATACTTTTATACTTACCTCTCTGGAATTTTATATACAAAGTACTTGCTTCAGCGTTATATTCAAACCTTAAAACAAACCCATTCTCAATATCTGGTGCACCAGATTCACATCTTCTATATACATGAATATTTCTTTGTAGTCCAAATGAAAATATCTCTTTATCATACACACTTTGAAAAAACCATAAAATAAAATCCTGTGCAACCTCATTGTTATTTAATCTATTAAGAAATATTTCTAACTTTTTACTCGTAATATCAGACTTTAAATTTCGTATAGGCCCCCACGTCTTTTCACTATAATCTGAAAACGTTGTCGTATTACTTACACTAATATAAATATCAATATTTGTGAGTCTCTTTTTTAAATCACTAATAGATTTTATTTTTGTTTCCTCAAAAAAGGTTTTTATATAATCGTAAATTTCTTCATTATCTAAATATGATTTATTCGTATTATCTATTTCATCATCTTCTTCATTTTTATTTCTTTGTTTGTAAAGTAAATAGAAATCTAGCAATACTATTTTGCACATTGAACCAATTGAAAGATAATTATTATAAAACTCTTGATCCAAATCACGAATAAAGCTCAGCAAAGTTAAAATATTTATGTCTAGGTTTTTTAACGTATTTTTACTATTTTTAAATTTATATTGTATAAATAAGTAATTTAAAAATAGTAAATTAAGTATTCTTTTTATCCTCCTTGGGTTTAAATTTGCTTGAACAACTAGAGAAGTAATTAATGATTGATTAATTTCTTTGCAAAACATATCATAAAAATCGACACTTGTTTGATTTTGTACTACTGCTACGTTTCCTCTATTATGTAGAATACAATCTACAAACACCTGTATGCTATCTTTATCTAGCGGTGGTATATTAAAAGGAACTTGAATAATTTTTTCTAAATACTCTCTAGAAAAACTTTTTAAACTTAATTTATAATTTGCTTTTAAATCATTACCATTAGTCTCTTCATCATGCCTTTCTTCAACTAAGAATTCAATAAAATTCTTATAAGTTACTGAAAGCGCATTTTCTAGATAGTTTTTATCGCATCCTATGAAGAAAATGCAGTTTGTAGAATTCAATATTAATTTAATTGATTCAATTACTTGCATTACCTTTTCAGTTCTACATCTATCTAAATCATCAATAAATATTACAATCTTCTTTTTCGTAAATATTTCTGCATTTAAAATCTTATGGATTACTTCTTTCATCAAAAAGTTTTCTGAAATGAATTCATCAATAATGTCTTTTTGTGTATCAAAATTCAACTTACTAAAATCATATTCTCCTTTGAATAAACCTATATTTGTTGTTAGCTTTAGTGGCTTGAACATAGATTTGAAAAATGCTGTAATATCATCTTTTAAACCCAATTCTTCATTGCTCAATTGATCTCTGACGCCCTCATATAACTTAGCTAAAAAAACCGAAACAAAATTTTGTTCTTCTCCATATTCCCAAGGATTTATATCAATAGTGAAAAAGCTATTTGTTTTATCTAATCTACTTCTAATTAGGGCCATAAATGTAGATTTGCCTACTCCCCATTTACCATGAATACCAAAAACAATCGGTAAAGTCATTAATTCTTCATGATTCCATATCAAATACTCGAAAGCTTCTATGTACGGAAGATAACCTAAATAGTCTTCCTCGCTAATACAAGCATTTATAAAATTTCTTAAGGCCATAATTCTACCCTCCGAAAGCTAAAATATCTTTCTAATTGTCCTAGTCAATATATTTATCTAACCTAATCGTCTTATCATTTTCATATTCTTTCATTAATATCTGAATACCCCTATCAGCATAGTCTAGCATCTCTTTTAGCAATTCATCACCATTATTAACATTCAATTTCATTAAAGCTATACCTTTAATTATTTTTAGATTGTGTTCATCAATATTATGTATTTGGCAAATATCACTATTTTGGGTTACCTCACATTTTTCTCCATCCATAAGTCCTATTAAGAATGCATAAGTAAAAAGCTGATGTTGATATTGAATAAAACCTTTTTCTTCCATCCTTTTATAAAAATCCTTAAAGCCCGTTCTTATACGCGCTGTACTTTTTAGTTCATATATTTCACCCATAGTACACTTCCTTTTCAGCTATAGTAGTTTTATTCCATGTAGAACTAGATTTGTCTTCTAAGTAATATTCGCAGTTC
>CAZUFW010000033.1:0-17136 GCA_964619895.1 uncultured Clostridia bacterium
TTAGGTGACATGGAAGATTACTTAAACAGAAATTATGATAAATATAAAGGCATAACATTTGATTTTGAATTATATGGAGATAAAGACGATATTGAAGTAAATATTATTGTTGATAAAGATGATTTGGATTATCTAACCACAAGCCAAATTAAGGAATACTTGAAAAGTATATATAATGAGATAACTTATGAATTTTCAAATGCATACCTTGAAGGATACATAGAAGACTACTATACAAATAAAGCACTATACTACTTTGACTTTGATTCGAAAGGAAATGCATATCTATACTAAGTATTATTTTAAATAAAATAAGCAGTAAACAATGAAAATTAGCGAACTATGAGTGAAAAAAATAATTGATATTATACATAGCGCTATTTATAATTATAGTAATTGTAGAATAACTTAACATACAAATAAGTATAAGTAATGCCGGGATAGATTTTTTCACGCATCAAATAAATTAATTGACCTCAAGCTAAAGGAAAAATCCTAAATCTTGAGGTTTTCTATAATAATTATATTATTTGTCATAGTAGTCGGACAAAATGTATATAGCGTATGTATTTGTCAATTGAAAAATCCCCTATATTCTAATCGAATTTTCCCCTAGGGAAATAAAAAAATTATTGCTCTTCTAACCAGCGTTTTGTTTCTTTTAGCCTGTAAGAATTTCCATTCATGTTTACTAAATCAGGGGGACGGTTCTTGTGGTTGACACCAGAATATTATAATGGTAAGCTAGATAAAAGTGTCAAAATATGCCAAGAACTGCAAGAGAGAAAAGTAAAACAGGAATATATCATGTAATATTAAGGGGAGTAAATAGACAAACGATATTTGAAGATGAAGAAGATGCAGAGAAGTTCTTACAAACACTAAGAGAATATAAGAAAGAAAGTGAATATGAGATATATGCATATTGCTTAATGGGAAATCATACACACATTTTAATTAAAGAAGGAAAAGAAGACCTAGGCATAGCAATGAGACGTATAGGGGCAAGTTATGTATATTGGTATAATTGGAAATACGAGCGTACTGGACATTTGTTTCAGGATAGATATAAAAGTGAAGTAGTAGAAGATGATAAATACTTATTAACTGTATTAAGGTATATACACCAAAATCCATTAAAAGCAGGTTTAGCTCAAGATATTAAAGAATATAGATGGAGCAGTTATGTTGAATACATAAATAGAAGTAGAACTGTAGACAGCGAATTCATATTAAGTATATTTGATAATGATAGAGAAAAATCTAAAATATTGTTTGAAAAATTTCACGAAGTAGAAAATAATAGTCAATGTTTAGATATAGATGAAAACAAGCGAATAAAAGATAGTGAAGCAGTGGAGATTATCAAAGAAGCCTGCAATATTTCACACTGTATAGATATCCAAAAATTCGATAGAGCAGAGAGAGATAAATATTTAAAAATAATAAAAGAAAAAGGACTATCAACAAGACAAATAGCTAGGCTGACGGGAATAAATCGGAATATAGTTTTAAAAGCCTAGTCTGGAAATGGGATATGAGCTTTCTCAGCTTACATTTAAAGCTTTAAGAGCTAAGTACTCTACTCCAAATCAGTACAAATATAGAGAACAAGAAATAGCAGTAGAACAGGCAGCTAAAAACTTTGATATGGCTAAAAACGGTGTTGAAATGTCTATAAGAGCCGCTTATCATAGTTTGATTACGGCAGAAAAGCAAATAAAGATTTATGAAAAAGCAGTAGAAAATGCTCAAAAAGCATATGAATTAGTTGAACTAGGCTACAATCTAGGTCAAAATACTTCAAATGATGTTACAAAAGCTAGAATAGAACTAATGGATGCTAAGAAGAATCTATCTAAGCAAATACATGCATATAATTTAGCATTATTAGATTTTAAATATAGCGTAGGTTTAGGGAAAAATACAATAAGTGGTGGATTATAGAATTTTGGGGCAAGGTCAAGAACCTTGTCCTGTTTTTTGTAGAAATATGTCAAAAACCAACTTTAGCACTATGGCCTGATAGAGAAATATTTGATAATGTTTTAATTAAGAAAGACTCTTTAGAAAATTTGTCCCATTACCTCAAAAAAATACAAAATAATACGAATTATATTATTAAAACGAATTATAAAGGGAGGAATAAAAATGAAAAGATTTAAATCTGCAGTATCTATTGCTGTTGCATCAGCTCTTCTTATAACAACACCAATATTAGGACTAGCTGATAACATCAAAGAAAACCCTAATAAGGGAAAAGAACCAGTAAAGCAAGAAAATATTAAAGAGGAAAAAGAAAAAACCAATAACAAAGATAAGCAAGGAAAAGGACAAGATAAATCTTGGAAAGAGACTAAAGAATTACTTAAAACAGAGAAAGATGCTTTAGAAGTTCAAAAAGATGAGCTTGAGGTCCAAAAAGATGAGCTTGAAAAGCAGTTAGAAGAAGCTGAAACAGGTGAAAATAAAGAACTTGTAGAGCAATTAAAGGCTCAAATTAGTGAGATAGAAAAACAAAGATTAGAGATTAAATCAGAAATGAAAAGCACTATAGATTTAATGAAGGAAGTAGTTAAAAATAGATACAGTGTTGAAGAATTAGAAGAACTTAGAAAAGCTGGCGATGAATTAAAGGAAGAAAACGAAGATATTATAGTAATACCAGTTGAAAATATTAATGCAAAGAATAAGGATATAAAATTTGATACTCCACCTGTAATAAAAGAAGGAAGAACATTGATTCCAGTGAGAGCTTTAACTGAAGGATTTGGGGCAACAGTAAAATGGAATGCTGAAGACAAGAAAGTAACTATCGCAAAAGGAGATGTTGAGATAGTACTCCAGCTTGATAGCAAAATTGCAATCGTAAATGGTGAAGAAATTGAATTAGATGTGCCTTCTGCAGCATATAATAATCGTACATATGTACCTTTAAGATTTATTATAGAAAAGTTAGGATTAAAAGTTGAGTATGATAAGGATACTGGTCTAATAGAAGTTGATGATGAATTAGGCCAAGAAGACAAAGAGGATACTGATGGCGAAGATGATGTAGAAAATGAAGAAGAAGTAATAGAAGAATAGAAAAACTTTTTTGCTTTATTAAAGCTAGGTATAGCTTGCAAATATTATTAATAGGACAAGCTGATATAACCTATTCCCACCAAATAGCCAGAGAATTACCACTTTCCTCTGGCTGCTTTAATTTCTATTAATCTTCTACTAACTCGCCCTTAACTATGAGTCTTTGATTAGCAATTCTAATAGGATAGCAAGTTACTAAGGTTATAGTTTTTTTACCCTTTTCATTATTATTTAAATCTTCTTAAGAATATTCCTAAAATTATAAGTAAGCTATCTGCAATATATTCAAAGAATGGGATTGTTTATCCAGTTTGAGGGAGAGTGTTAGATATTCCTGCTTGTACAGGTTCATCTAATACTATTATTTCTTCATCATCTTCTGGCCCTACTGGATTCTCAGGCTCTTGTGGGTCTTTTGGATCTTGAGGGGCTTCAGGCTACCCAGGCTCTTCAGGATCTTGGCATACTGGAACTGTCAATTTAATATACCCAAACCATTTTCCAGTAATAGTCCCAGCATAAGCTGTTACATTACCACTGCTAGGACCGCTTTTATTACATCTAAATGTGCTAAGATAAATATATCTGTTACTTCTTCTTAACACTTAATATTCTACATATGCTATAATATTCCTGAGACCATGAATATACCAAGTGCATTTGCTTTTATTGGACATTGAACTTATGATTAATTGTACGGAGATGATTTAATGAATATAATTAGAAAACTATACAGCTTTAGTTTGAAAAAAAATAAAACCATTGGTGCTATAGCAGGTGCGTTGCTATTAGCCGTATTATCAGCTAATATGGTACATGCCTCTGATAATAGAATAAGTGATAAATATTATGGACTTTATACGACTGGTGAAGTTTCTGCAATAGGCAGAAAAGGAGTACTGAATCATAAATATGCTGATATTTTAAGGGATATACCTGAAACCCTAGTTGCTCATGCTGGCGGGAGGGTGAATGGATTATCTTATACTAATTCTAAGGAAGCTTTGGATAAAAGCTATGAAAATGGGTATAGGTTTATAGAACTGGACTTTGAATGGACTACTGATGGGAATTTAGCTCTTATTCATGATTGGGAAGGATATGTAAATAGTGCTTTTGGGGTAGAATCCAAAATGTATAGCACAGAAGAATTTAAAAGCTTTCAAATGATAAACGGTTTTACTCAGATGACCTTAGAAGATTTGGCAAAGTGGCTTTATGAACATAAAGACGCATATATTATCACGGATATAAAGAGTAACAATATCGAAGCATTGAAACTTATAAGATATAGATATCCTGATTTAGTACATCAGATTATCCCTCAGGTATACAAAATAGATGAATATAATCCTGTAAGAGGCTTAGGTTATAAAAACATAATATTGACATTATATTTGTCTAGATATTCAGATGATCAACTAATAGATTTTGTAAAAAAACATGAAGTTTTTGCTATTACTATGCCTATAGACAGAGGGAGAACAGAGTTACCAAAAAAGCTTAGAAAAGAAAATGTGTTTGTATATACCCACACAATAAACAATGAAGTATTGAGGCAAGAACTAGAGTCAAATGGTGTAAATGGATTTTATACAGATGATTTATTGCCATCAAGTTTGGGTGTACCCCACATTCATAAGGTAATGGAACAAAAATATTTTTTTAGCGTCTAACACTACTGATGAAATATATCATTAGGCAACATATACTAAAATAATATATTTTATCGAAAATAGAAGGATTTAAGCATTATTTAAAGAATATATAATTTATTAAATTTGAAGGGGAGGGCAATAGTCAATGTTCACAACAAAAAAACATGTAAAAAAACTTTCACTTGTACTAGCTATATTGTTTATATTTGCAAATACAGCAGTATATGCACAAAACTTTAAAGACGTTCCTAGTAATCATTGGGCAAAAGACTACATAGAAAAGGTAAGTAAAGCAGGTATAATCACTGGTGACGATGCAGGAAACTTTAGACCAGCTGCAAATGTTACTAAGGTAGAGGCTGCTATTATGATAGCTAGAATGATGGGCATAGATGCAACAAAAACAGCACAAGCTAAACAGGCGAACCAAGTATTTTTAACTCAATTGGGCGTTCCAACATGGGCTCAAGAGGGTATGGCAGTAGCATTAGCTGCAGGGGTAATATCTGAAAATGAAGCAAGAAGTTTTTACTTAAATGGTAAAGTAACAAATGCTCAAAGAGTAGAGATAGCTCGTTGGTTAACAAAGGCAATGGGTCTTGAAGAAGAAGCGAAAAAACCTGCTATAGTAGCTCTTCCATTTAAAGATTCTGAAAACATAGGAGCTGAAGACTCCAGATATGTAGACATGATGCTAAAAAAAGGTATATTAGATCCTAATGGAGCTGGACAAGGGAAATTCAATCCTAATTCACCTATTACAAGAGCTGAAATGGCCGGGATGTTGTCAAAAGGATATGATTATATGGTTTCAAATCTATTATTAAATAGACCATTTAACAATAGCAATAGTACAGTTATTGTTAAGACACAAACTATAACTGGCACTATATCCAGTATATTGAGAATGACTGATGAACTATATATTACAATAGAAGATAAAATAGGTAATAGAACTACATACGTAGTTAATAGTAAAACTGATGTTAAATTAGACAATAAAAAAATAGATTATAAAGAGCTTATTGAAGGACTTAAATTTGAAGCAGAGGTTACTGAAGATCGTAAGATCGTATCACTTTATGCAGATGGAATAAATGAAGAATACGAGGGTAGAGTAAGATCTCTTATTCAGACTAGCCCTCAAATGCTTACTATAGAATATACTACTGATGAAAAGTCAAAAACAACTGAAAGAAAAGCCTTCTATCTAGACCCTAATGTAGATATTACTTTAAACGGGGAAAATGCATTTTTCAGAGATATTAAAGAAGGGGATTCTGTTGAAGTTAAAGTAAGGAACAGTAAGATAACTGTAATAAAGGCTAGAAGCAAATACTTGAAGCTTACAGGAACTATTAAGGACATTAAGCTTACTTCAAGTGAATATTTATTAGCTATTCAAGATAAGGATAAAGAAGTGTTCGAATATCCTATAGATAAGAATGTTTCAATATATAGAAATAAAAGCAAAGCAAAGGTGACAGACCTTAGAAAAGGTGATGATGTAACTGTAGAAGTAGAAGATGGAATCATCACTGATATAGAATCTAAGATAGTTAAAAAAGAAGGAGAAGGCTCCATAGTATCTATACTCCAAGCTAAAAAGCCTGAGATTACTATAATGAATAGTAAAGGAGAAAAAGAGACTTATTATCTAGGATTAGGGGCAACCATAAGATTAGATAAGGAAAGAGCAGAAATTTATGATTTAAAACCTGGATATTTCTTAGATTTTACAGCAGAGGGCGATGAAATAGTATCTCTTTATGCTATCACTAGACAAAAAAATCAAATCATAATAGGAAATATAACTAGTATATCATCAAAACACAGTATCATTACTGTAACAGTTGGTGATGAGGACAATGCATATGCTGAAAAGACAATAGTATATTCAGGAGACACTACATTCATAGATTTATATGGAAGTACAGTACGTGAAAGTAGATTAGAAGTTGGAGATGAAGTAATAATCATAGGAAACTATAACGATACGTTTATCGAAGCGGAAAGTATAATTATACCGTATAAAAAGTAATCTAGACATGAGCCAAGGGTAAAACCTTGGCTTTAATCTTTTTGACATAATTTCGTAACACAAATGAAATATAATTACCCCGAATTATCTATAGAATCTCCCGAATATATATTACAAACAAATACAGGGAGGTAAAATTAATGAAAATGAAAAGATTGATTTCAATTACATTAGCACTGGTACTAGTGCTTGGTATAGGTATGCCATCTGTACATGCCAATGGTTGGGGAAATGGGAAGGTACCCCCAGGATTAGCAAAAAAAATCTTCAACGATACCGATGCATATAAGTGGGCAGAAAAGGCTATAGAAAAAATGTTCCAAAAAGGGCTTATCACTGGAATAGGGAATGACCAATTTGCTCCTAAGGCTCCAGTTACAAAGCTAGAAGCCATTATAATGTCACTAAGAGTAATGGGCTGGGAAGATGATGCTAAGGGGATTACACAACTACCAAAGCAGTATAAGGGTGATAAAGTAGATAAATGGGCAGTAGGCTATGTGGCAATTGCTTATGAAAAAGGCATACTTGATGATGTAGATATGATGTATTTTAAACCTAGTGACCCTGCACAAAGACATGAAGTAGCTAAATATGTCATAAGAGCTTTAGGTTACGAAAAAGAGGCTCAAAGAAATATGAATAAGAATTTACCTTTTGCTGATGCTTCTTTAGTACCACAAGGTTCAGTAGGATATGTATATCTAATAAATGACCTTGGACTAATGCAAGGAGACAATCAAAAAAGATTTAATCCAATGGGAACTATGACTAGGGCAGAAATGGCAGTACTTTTCTCAAGGGTTGATGATAAAGTAGACACGGGAAAAGATAGAGCTGTATCAGGTGAAGTAACTAGAATCTATAGTGATAGAATATCAGTAAAGGTGAAAGATAAAGTAGAAACTTTTGACTTAGATAGTAGAGTAAGAGTATACCAAAATAACGAAAGAATAGATATAGATGATATCAAAATAGGCTCAAAGGTAAAGATGGAAGTCAAAGATGGTAAAGTAGTGTTTATTGAGGTAGTAGATAAAATCGAAGAGGATAAAATAATTACAAGATATACTGGCTTTGTAAAAGAAATAAACAAGACAAAACCATATAAGCTAGCTATACAAGCAGAGACTATGGTAATTTTATTCGAAGTAGTAGATGATGTAGAAGTAAGCTTTAAAGATAAAAAAGGCAGTTTTTCAGATATTCAAAAAGATGATGAAATAACTGCAACAGTTGATAGAAAAAATAGAGTGATTAAAATCGAAGTTGGCAGAAAATATGTGAAACCAATTGAGAGCGTTAAAGGCTATATAACTAATATAGAGCTAACTAGAAGATATAACGAAATCTCCATAGATAAGAAAACTTATGATGTATCTGCAGATGCAAAAGTAAGAATAGATGGAAGAAGTAAAGAATTAACTGACCTAAAAGTAAGCATGTATGTTGAAGTAGAGATTGAAGATAACGTGATAATATCTGTAGATGCTAAAAACGAAGAAATAACTATCAAAGGTGAAATTACAAACATTACAAAATCTACTCAAGGGACTTCATTAAAAATAAAAGAAAACAAAACTAATAAGGAATACACTTATTTAGTTCACAAGGATGCAAAGATATATATAGAAAACTTAAGAAATGCTAAAATAGAAGATCTTAGAAAAGGCGATAAAGGTGAATTTGAGATATTCAATAATACTATCGTAGAAATATATATTGATACAGCAGCAGTAGTTGAAGAAATAGAAGGATATATAACAGACATAGAACTAACTAGAAGATACAATAAAATTACAATAGATAAGAAAACATACGATTTAGACCTAAATGCAAAGGTAAAAATAGATGGAAAAACTAAATCTCTAAATGATTTAAAAATAGGTATGTACGCTGAACTAGTACTTGAAGATGGCATAGTAATATCTATAGATGCTGAAAACGTGGAAAAGACCATAGAAGGTAAGATAATAGACATTATAAAAGACAAACAAGGTACTACACTTAAAATTAAAGAGGACGATACTAAAAAAGAATACACTTACGCAGTTCACAAAGATGCTAAGGTATATATAGAAAAACTAAGAAATGCTAAGTTAGAAGATTTATTAAAAGGAGACGAAGGAAAATTTGAAGTACTCAATGACGTTATCGTAGAAATATATATTGAGGACTAGAATTATATATTTGATAAAAAAGTCGGGCCAGTTGTGCCTGATTTTTTTATTCTCGAAACTTGTCGTATATAGTTGATAAATTTGTTAAAGAAAAAACATATGTTTTGCAGGAATTTTGTTATAAAAAGGGAATCTATTATTTACTCAAGTATCATAAGGGGGAAGTATAATGGGATAGTATCAATGAAGCCAAGGGTCTTATGTGTTGATGATCAATATGGCATAAGGTTGTTACTAAAAGAGATTTTAAAATGTGACTATGATGTAGTTGCTGTAGAAACGGGGGAAGAGGCCTTAGAGAACATCAGAGCTTTTGAGCCTCAAGTGGTAATACTTGATATGAAGTTAGAAAAAACTAAGGGTACTGAACTTTTAAAAACAATAAAGCAAATAAACTGCAATATTGGCACTATTATGCTAACTGGATATCAAGATCGTGATTTAATTGATGAAATTGAGCAGTCTCATCCTGAAAAGATTATTATCAAGCCATTCGAGGTAGAACAGATTAAAAGCAGTGTTAAAGAGTTAGTAGCAAGTTCTATGGACAAAGGCCTAGTTAGTTAAAATAAGAATTGCACTAGTAAATAGATTTAAAAAACAGGGGAGCAAGAGGGAACAAAAATCAAAATATTTTGTTCTCTTTTGTTTTGCTAAATAATTGTCATATTTGCTTAATTAATTGCTAAATATTGAGAGTATCCTGTATAATGTACTTAAGTGAAATAATCAGGAGGGATAACATGAAATCTTTGATAAGAGTACGAATGAGTTCACATGATGCGCACTATGGTGGTAACCTTGTTGATGGAGCAAAGATGCTTCAGTTATTTGGGGATGTAGCAACTGAATTATTAATAAGACATGATGGAGACGAAGGACTTTTTGTAGCATATGAAAACGTTGAATTTAAAGCACCTGTATATGCTGGAGATTATATTGAAGCTGTAGGTGAAATAACTCAAGCTGGTAATTCTTCTAGAAAGATGGTATTTGAAGCTAGAAAGGTCATAGCACCAAGGCCAGATATTAATGATTCTGCATGTGATGTTTTAGAAGAGCCTATAGTAGTATGTAGAGCAGTAGGGACTTGTGTAGTTCCTAAAAATAAGCAAAGAAAAAAGGGGGAGTAGTGTAAATGCAAAAGTTAATAATTACAGCTGCACTTACAGGGGCTGAGGTGACTAGAAAAGAACAGCCTAATTTACCATTAACTCCAGATGAAATAGCAGAAGCGGCATACGAGGCTTATAAAGCAGGAGCAGCCATGGTACATGTCCATGCTAGAGATAAAGAAGGAAATCCTACACAGGATTATGAAGTATATAAAGAAATAAAGGAAAAGATAGAAGCAAAATGTCCAGTTATATTTCAACCTTCTACAGGAGGAGCAGTATGGCATTCTCCAGAGGAAAGACTCCAGCCTGTGGAATTAAAGCCTGAAATGGCAACACTTAGCTGTGGAACCTGTAACTTTGGACCTGATGTATTTATGAATAGCGAAGAATACATGGAAACTTTCGCAAAGAGGATGAAGGAATTAGGTGTAAAGCCTGAAATCGAGGTATTTGAAAGAGGCATGATAAACAATGCTTTAAAGCTTGTTAAAAAAGGTCTTGTAGAAGCGCCATTACATTTTGACTTTGTTATGGGAGTCCCAGGAGCTATAACAGCTGAGCTTAGAGATCTTCTGTATTTAGTGGAAAGCATACCTGCTGACTCTACTTGGACTGTTGCAGGAATAGGCAGATTTGAGCTCCCACTGGCAGCAGCTGCAATAACTCTTGGTGGGCACGTAAGAGTTGGCTTTGAAGATAATGTTTATTATAGTAAAGGAGTACTTGCAAAGTCTAATGCAGAACTTGTTGAAAGAATAGTTAGACTTTCAAAGGAATTAGGCAGAGAAGTAGCCACACCAGGCGAAGCACGTGAAATACTTGGATTAAAATAATTGAGAACTGGAAAAACAATTGAGAATGGAGAATTGAGAATTTACTAAGAATTAAGAACTGTCATCCTGAGACGGACAGTATAAGCTTTACTTACGAAGGATCACGCATGGTTTAGCGATTGTTTAACTATTGTTTAGCCATTCTTAGAAAAGTGGGATTTTATCGAAAAATTCAGAAATATTAAGTTTTGTTCATAAAGTAGCTAATAGGTAATTATACCTATATTAGCTACTTTTTTTATTCGAATATATATTTTAAAAAGAAGGAATTATTATTCAAATGAAGAATTAAAATATAGTAAGGAGGTAGGATGTCATGCTTGTTAATGCCAATATAGCAATCGCTGTAAGGTGCAGCACCTGTGGTACCTTTGAGGTGCATAGTACTACTCTGTTTGAACTCTTTACTAACAAAAGAACAGAGTTAATATGTGCATGTGGTCAACATAATGCTATCATTAAAACTAGTGATTATAAGTCTTTGTGGATAGATATAGATTGCTTTGTATGCCAGGCTAAGCATACATTTAAATATACATTGAAACAGCTTTTGAGAGGAAATATAATTACTAGATGCATTGAATCAGGAATAGAGATATGTTTCATAGTAAGTCATGGAGACGTTAAGGAAATAGTTGAAAAATATGAAATGGATTCTGAAGAACTCTACAGAGAGTTAGGATTTTTAGATTATTTTAATAACCCTGAAATAATGATGAAATCCCTTGAAAGAATAAAAGAACTAGATAATAAAGGGCTTTTAAGCTGTAGCTGTGGGGAAAACAATATAGAGATGAATATATTTCCAGATAGAATAGAGCTAAAATGTATGAAATGTGAGGGTATAAAATTAATATATGCAGAAAATAACGATGACTATAGAAATTTTGTATCCAAGGAAAGAATAGTTCTTCGTGAAAGCGGCTTTGAATGTATAGATGCTATTAATCAAAACAATGATACGAAGAAGAAGTGATGTCATCCTGAGCCTTCGACGAAGGATCCCTAACTGTGAAAAATCAATATTACATTTTATAAACAATTATAATATCTTAGTTATATAATTTAAAGGAGGTTTTTACATGCTTGTATCAGGTAAAGAAGTTCTAAAGCATGCTCATGAAAACGGATATGCTGTAGGAGCTTTTAATGTAAATAATATGGAGATAGTGCAGGCTATAGTTGCAGCCGCAGAGGAAACGAATTCACCAGTTATTCTTCAAGCTAGCCAAGGTGGACTTAAATATGCAGGAGTTGAATATATAGCTAAAATGGCTCAAATAGCTGCATACAATACAAAGGTGCCAGTAGTTATTCATTTAGACCATGGTACAGACTTTGTTCAAATAATGCAATGTATTAGACATGGATTTACTTCAGTTATGATAGATGGCTCCAAGCATCAGCTTGACGAAAACATTGCAATCACTAAAAAAATAATAGAGTTAGCACATGCTGTAGGAGTTTCCGTCGAAGCAGAGCTTGGCAAAATAGGTGGTACAGAAGATGATATTACTGTATCAGATAGAGAAGCTACCTTTACAGATGTTGACGAAGCAGATAGATTTGTTAGAGAAACAGGAGTTGATTCACTAGCAATAGCAATAGGTACAGCCCATGGACCATATAAGGGAGAACCTAAGCTAGATTTCGATAGACTAAAAGCTATAAAAGAAAGATTAAATATACCTATAGTACTTCATGGCTCATCAGGAGTACCAGAGGAAAGCATTAAAAAGGCAGTAAGCCTTGGAGTAAATAAGATAAATATAGATACCGATATAAGAATTGCTTTTTCTAATGCAGTAAGAGATGTAGTGATGAATAACCCTAAAGAATACGATCCTAGAAAGCTACTTGACCCAGCAAGGAAAGCTATGCAGAAGATTATAGTAGAAAAAATGATTATGTTCGGCTCGGCAGGCAGGGCGTAAAACAACCCGTCATCCTGAGACGGACAGCATAAGCCTTACTCACGAAGGATCTGGTAGTTAATTGAGAATTGAGAGGTGATTTAATGAAGCTTTTTATTGATACAGCCAATATAGAAGAAATAAAAGAAATAAACGATTGGGGAGTAATATGTGGTGTTACCACAAATCCATCCCTTATCGCCAAAGAAGGCAGAGACTTTAAAGAGGTCATAAATGAAATAACTAGTATAGTTGATGGACCTATAAGTGCTGAAGTCATAAGTCTAAATGCTGATGAAATGGTGAAGGAAGCTTTAGAATTAGTTAAGATTCATAAGAATGTAGTTATAAAGGTTCCAATGACAAAAGAAGGCCTAAAAGCAGTCAGCATTCTTAGCAAAAAAGGCATCAAGACTAATGTAACTCTTGTATTTTCTGCAAGCCAGGCACTTCTTGCAGCAAGAGCAGGAGCTACATACGTAAGCCCCTTTGTAGGACGAATGGACGATATAAGTAACGAAGGTATAAATATAATTCAAGATATAGTAGATATATTTGATTTACATGGACTAAAAACAGAAATAATATCTGCAAGTATAAGGCATCCTATCCATGTGATTCAGTCAGCAAAAGCAGGCGCTCACATAGCTACAGTACCATATAAGGTATTTCAAGCTATGGTAGCTCATCCATTGACTGATATTGGAATAGATAAATTCTTGAAGGATTGGGAAAGTGTATCAAAATAGAGTAGTACATTAAAGCCAGAGGGATTGTCCCTTTGGCTTCTCTTTATTTAAGCGATATACTTTTTGACAAATAAACACTAAATGGAATATACTATATTATATAAATACTGAGGAATACTAAACTTAGGAGGTTTAATATATGGACAGAAATCTAGCTTTGAATTTAGTAAGAGTTACAGAAGCAGCTGCTTTATCCAGTGCAAGATACTTAGGTAGAGGGGACAAAAATGCTGCAGATCAGGCTGCAGTAGATGGCATGAGAAAAATGTTTGACACTCTTAACATCGACGGTATTGTAGTTATTGGCGAAGGAGAAATGGATGAAGCTCCTATGCTTTATATAGGTGAGCAAATAGGTAGATGTATAAACAATAGCCTAAAAGTTGATATAGCAGTTGATCCAGTAGATGGTACTACAGCAGTAGCAAAGGGTTTACCAAATGCCATTGCAGTAGTAGCTATGGCACCTAGGGGCTGTCTACTTCATGCACCAGATATGTACATGGATAAAATAGCAGTAGGACCAAAAGCAGCAGGAAAAATTAATATAGATGCACCTGTAGAAGAAAATTTAAACGCAGTAGCAAAGGCTTTGAACAAAGATATATCTGATTTAACAGTTACTATAATAGACAGACCAAGGCATGCTGAGCTTATAGATAAGGTAAGAAAAGCAGGTGCCAGAATAAAGTTATTTACTGATGGAGACGTGGCTGCAGCTATGGCTACTTGTTTCGAACATGCTGGTGTAGACATACTTTTAGGAATAGGTGGAGCACCTGAGGGCGTAATTGCAGCAGCAGCATTGAAATGTATGGGCGGAGAATTTCAAGGGAAACTTTATCCAATGAATGATGAAGAGAAAAAAAGATGTATTGCTATGGGTATAGATGATATAAATAAAGTACTTACTATGGACGATTTAGCAAAAGGAAATGAAGTATTTTTTGCAGCAACAGGAATATCAGATGGTGAACTACTAAGAGGAGTAGTGTATCATCAAAATAATGTAGCAAAGACTCATTCAATGGTGGCTAGATCGGAAACAGGAACAGTTAGATTTATCGAAACTATTCATAAACTAGATAAAAAGCCTGAATATGCAAAATAAAAGAAGATGCCCTTATATAGGGCATTTTGCATTATTTACTTCCCTAGATGTTGACTAAAATTCATTATAATGGTACTATAAATATGATTAATACCGTTCTCTTTTACTTTTCTTGTGATTATTTCACTATAATCTTGATAGTAGCCTAAAGGCATTCTGAAATTGGGTTCTAGTTAATCTTAATTTTTCCCATATATTATGATAATACTATGGAATCAATTAATATATATTTAATATTTTTTGGAGGTGTAAGTAAGTTTGAATCCTGATGATTTACAAAAAAAGAAGTTAGAAGAACTTCGCCAGATCGCTAAAAATCTGGAAATTAAAAGCATTACAAAATATAAAAAAGACGAGCTGATAGATATTATATTACAGAATTCTGCAAAAGAAGAACCTCAAGTTCTAAAACCAGTGAGCGTAGAAGAAAATAATGGGTATATCTTGACCGAAACTATTGCAAAAAGACCACATGAAAAAACACATGATAACATTCAAAGTACTGAATCAACTGAAGCTGAAGGTATATTAGAGCTTCATACAGATGGGTATGGTTTTTTACGCTCGCAAAACTATTTATCTGGAGATGAGGATATATATGTGTCTCCTTCTCAGATAAGAAGATTTAATCTAGGAACTGGGGACAAGATTTATGGTATAACTAGACCGCCAAAGTCTGGAGAAAGATATAGGGCTTTATTATATGTAAAGAAAGTAAATGGAGAGAATCCAGAAACCGCCACAAGAAGACCTGATTTTGAAACATTGACTCCAATTTACCCTAACAAAAGAATAGCATTAGAAACAAATCACAGTGAATTGTCTACACGATTAATCGACTTAGTAGCACCAATAGGAAAAGGACAAAGAGGAATGATAGTAGCACCTCCTAAAGCTGGTAAAACTACTTTTCTTAAAAAAATAGCCAATGGAATCGCACAAAATCATCCTGAAATCGAAATGATAATATTATTAATAGATGAGAGACCAGAAGAAGTTACAGATATGAAAAGATCCGTTAAATGTGACGTAGTATATTCAACATTTGACGAATTACCTGGAAATCATATCAAGGTAGCAGAAATAGTTCTTGAAAGGGCAAAAAGACTGGTAGAGCATGGCAAAGATGTAGTTATACTTTTAGATAGTATCACAAGACTTGCTAGAGCATACAATCTTACAATACCACCAACAGGTAGGACATTGTCTGGAGGTTTGGACCCTGGAGCACTACATAAACCTAAGAGATTTTTTGGTGCAGCGAGAAATATAGAAGAAGGCGGAAGCCTTACGATACTTGCTACAGCTCTTGTAGAGACAGGTAGTAGGATGGATGACGTAATATTTGAAGAATTCAAGGGAACAGGGAACATGGAAATTCATCTAGACAGAAAGCTTTCAGAGAAGAGGATATTCCCTGCTATAGACATAAACAAATCTGGTACTAGAAGAGAAGACTTACTTATGAACCAAAAAGAACTTGAAACAATATGGGGAATAAGAAAAGCTTTAAGCAATTCTCCAGTAACAGAGGTTACAGAAACTTTAATTAATCAATTAATGCTAACAAAGACTAATGAAGAGTTTATAAACAGTATTAGAAATAAGATGTGGGAATAAAATAGAGAACTTAGAAGCCACAATTTTATCTTGTTGAAATCATAAAAAATTTATGCTATACTATATTAGTTGAAAACTGATTACTTTTGAATATACATTAACAAGAGTTTGAAGAGAGGTGAAATCAATGAAACAAGGAATACATCCAGACTACAAAAAATCTAAAGTAACCTGCGCATGTGGAAACACATTTGAAACAGGTTCAGTAAAAGAAGAATTAAGAGTTGAGATTTGTTCAGAATGCCATCCATTCTTCACAGGACGTCAAAAATTTGTTGATAAAGGCGGACGTGTTGATAAGTTCAAGAAAAAATATGGTATTGAATAATAACTACTTAAGTCTGTTTGACAGGTTAGTTGCCGTTGGCTTCTAACCTTTATTTTTGTTTGATTATATACTTTGGGGGTATGTAAGTTGGCCAAGCTATATTTTAGATATGGAGCAATGAACTGTGGGAAATCAACTAACTTGATGCAGGTAGCATATAACTACGAAGAAAGAGGCATGAAGGTCATTATAATTAAGCCTTTAGTAGACACAAAGGGCGGAAACCAGACAGTATCTAGACTAGGCATAACTCGTGATGTTGACCTTCTACTAGGAAAAGAAAAGAATGTATATGAAGAAGTTGAAAAATGGGATAGAGAAAATTGGAAGATAGATTGCATTCTAGTGGACGAAGCACAGTTTTTTACAAGGAAGCAAATTGATGAGTTTTTTGAAATAGCAGTAAAGATGAATATTCCAGTTATTTGCTATGGACTTAGAACAGATTTTCAAATGAAAGGTTTTGAAGGCAGCGAAAGACTATTACTTATAGCTCAT
>CAZUFW010000033.1:17146-31783 GCA_964619895.1 uncultured Clostridia bacterium
CATAGTATATAAGAATTAAAAACTATTTGTTCATGTGGTAGAAAAGCAGTATTTAATGGAAGGAAAGTCAATGGAAAATTCGTATTCGAAGGTGAACAAGTGGCTATAGATCGTGAAAACAACATTGAATATGAAGCACTTTGCGGAGAATGTTATTATAGAGAAAAAATGAAAAAGTGATGTGCAGGACTGCAGATTATGTGTTAATTGTCACCCTGAGCGTAGCGAATGGGTCTCTAATGGCTTTAAATAAAGATTCTTCACTGCATTCAGAATGACAATAAGAAGAAGATGCGCTGGGGACGGTTCTTTTTGCATAAAGAGTGTGAAGGCTGGCAGATAAGCTAGCCTTTTCTTATCCAGCATTGTCTATAGCTTTTTTTAACTCACCTTCAACTTTTTCAGCTATACTCATTAAATCTTCTTTTCCCATCATCCCTAACAATTGGGTTGGCTTAGGCATACCAATACGTGTAGTTCCATCTTTTTCATAAACTACTACTTTACAAGGCAAAAAGTATCCAACTTCAATATGTTTTTCTAATACTTCTTTTGCCTGTTTAGGGTCACATACCTCGAAAACTTTAAAATTTGTACCAAAATCATATCCCTTTTCTTTTAGCTTATCTTTAAAATTTAGCTCCCATAGTACTCCAAATCCAACATCAGCTAGTGAGGATTTTAAACTAGTCACAGCCTCATCAAAGGTTTTATCCGTTTTTACTTCATAATTCATACTATAACCTCCCGTATTTTTTGTATTTATCATTATAGATATATTACCCATAAATATTTTCTCTAAACTATACCTATATAGGGTATTTAAAACTAAAAAATAGGAACCAAAAACCAAATTATTGCGTCTATAAATATAGTTGACAAATTCTAGTTTAATATTAATAATTAGATGTAATTAATGATAAGTATAAAGGGTAAGCATAGAAATAAATCCTCTAAAGGAGAATTGTATAATGATTTTTGTTAAAAAAAATAAAGCAATTATTTTTATAATTCTAATACTAATAATGATTCTTCCAGCCTTTTCATATGCAGAAAAAAATACGGTAACTATTTCATTAGCAGGTGATGTGCTTTTAGGTTCATGGATAGGAAAACACATGGAGACCCATGGCGTAGATTACCCATGGGAAAGTGTTAGTAAAGTTTTTCTAGCTTCTGACTTATCATTAGTAAATCTAGAATGTTCAGTAGGTACTGTTGGTGAAGCACAAGAAAAGGAATTTACATATAGAGCAAATCCCGAAACTCTACAAGGCCTTGTTAATGCAGGTGTTAAAGGAGTTAATATCGGAAATAATCATACTCTTGATTTTGGAAGAGAATGCTTTGTACAGACCCTAGATAATCTAGAGAGGCATAACATTAAATATACTGGCGGTGGTAGGGATATTAATGTTGCATATGAACCTGCCATATGGGAGATAAATGGAATCAAAATAGGATTCATAGGCTTTTCAAGAGTAACACCTCATGTAGATTGGTATGCTACAGAAAAACGAACAGGAACTGTCAATGGCTATGATGGTAATGCAAAAAACATGATAAAAGCAGTGCAGCAGGCAAAGAAAAAGGTGGATTTCTTGATAGTATCATTCCATTGGGGTATTCAATTAGCTGATTACCCTAGGGACAATGATGTAGCCATAGCTAAAGAACTGATAGACAGTGGTGCTGATTGCATAATGGGGCATCATCCTCATGTACTCCAAGGCATTGAATTTTATAAAGACAGACCTATAGTCTATAGTTTAGGAAATTTTATATTTGGATCCAAGAACGAAAGAACTTCTCAGACCATGATATTTAAAATGGAAATAAATAAGGATGGAATAATAAATACTAACATAATTCCAGGAATGATAAAGTCGGGGAAACCAGTTATATCTGAAGGAGAAGATAAGGAAAAAATAATAAACCTCATTAATGAATTGTCAGCAGATTGGGGCACTAAGGTATCAAATAACGGAAATATTACAGGAAATATTGAATATGTGTCTCATGCTGAATCGAAAACTGAAAAAAATGAAGAAAATAGAAGTGAGTCCGAAGACTTATCTGATGATACTGGGGCATTTAATGATAATATTACAGAGTATAACAATGGAAAATCTACTATTGATATAATTGTGGATTTTCTAACTGAATATGGCCTTGAAGTGTTTATAATTAGTGGGGTATTATCTTTATTGCTGCTAATTGTTGTAGTAAAGGTGATAAAATAATTGAAATTAACATTGAGATACCTTTACTAATATGGTAAACCATGGACAAGGTAATCGGAAAAACAGGGTGTGGCTGCTACTTCATTTCACAAAGGAAGGAGGTGGTGCGATATGAGTACATATCAAGCAATATCTTTAATGATAGGGTTTGAAATGTTATTAATATCGTTGATCTCCTATTTAGATAGGGATAAAAGCAAAAAAAAGTAATCACCCTGCCTGCTACGCAGAGTGATTAATAAAACTTAATCTCCTCGTGGCAACCGCACCATGCGGTACCGATTACCTTATTTGTATTATACCACAAAATAAAGAAAAGTAAACATTTAACAGTTTATCTTTTTATTTATTACTTTATAAGCATTGGGGACAGTTCTTTTTGCATAAATAGAATTTATCTATATACACAAGGCAAATCATAGACAAAAACAATTAGTAAAAACCTAGTATTCGTAATAAAATTCTATTGGAACATAAAACAAGCTATACTAGGAGGAATATCAATGAAAGCTAAAAAATCTATAAGTATTCTATTAAGTTTATTGTTAATTTTTGCACTAACTTTAACAGGATGTTCAAGTAAAGCTCCTTCATCAACTGATGCGGAAAATAATCAAGTAGAAGAAAATCAAGCAGCTAATGAAGGAACTAGCGAAACAAGCACATTTAAAGCTCAAATGACTTTTAACGGCTCATCTACCTTAGCGCCAGTAATGTCAGCAATAGCAACTGATTTTATTGAAGGATATACAACTTGGGATAAAGTAGATGGAAGTTTTCCAGAAGAAAATATAGCTATTTACGTATCAGCTGGAGGTTCAGGAGCGGGTGTAAAGGCTGTTTTAGATAACACTTCTGATTTTGGTATGCTAGCAAGAGAAATTAAAGACGAAGAATTGGAAAAAATAGGAGATGCAAAAGTATTTAAGCTAGGAATAGATGCTTTAACAGTATCTGTAAACCCAGAAAACCCTATTTTAAAAATAAAAGATGATTTATCCACTGAAGAAGTTAGAAAGATATTCTCAGGCGAATATAAATATTGGGATGAAGTTGAAAGCAGTCTTCCACATAGAGAAATAGTAGTAGTTATTAGAGACTTAAGTGGTGGAGCTCACGAAGTATTCCAAAAAAGTGTAATGAAAGATGCTCAAATCAGAGAAGATGCTATACAATCACCTTCAATGGGCGCATTGGTAACAAAGGTAATTGAAAATAAAGATGCTATAGGATATGCATCCTTTGGTATGGTTAATCAAAACGCAGGTAAGCTTATACCTTTAAAGGTAGATGGAGTTGAAGCTACTGAAGAAAATATAGTAAATGGTACATATAAAATATCTAGACCACTTATAGTAGTTAAAAAAGGAGAATTGACTCCTGAACAAAAAGCATTTATGGATATAGTTACGTCTGAAAAGGGAGCAGAAACTATTGAAAAGATGGGATTTGTGCCTGTAAGATAAATATTATTTACTACTAGAAAAATTCAGGGGATAAGTGCCTCTGAATTTTTTGCATAGTATGAGCTCCTTCGCCAAAGGCTCAGGATGACAAAAGCGTGCCATCTTGAACACACTTTTGTGTCATTCTTGACACACTTTTATGTCATTCTTGACACACTTTTATGTCATTCTGAGCGAAGCGAAGAATCTCATAATGAAGAGTCTCTTTGTGAGGTGCTAACATGTATAAAATCTTAGATAAAGCATTTAGTATCATAATAAAACTACTAACTCTATTTTCTTTATTATTACTAGGATTTGTAATAATATTTATATTTAAAGAAAGTATTGTATTTTTCAAAGAAGTATCTATATTCAACTTTTTAACAGGTAGAAAGTGGAATCCCCTATCATCTCCAGACAAACTATCAATACTAAATATAATACTTGGTACATTGTATGTATCCTTTGTAGCTATTATTATAGCTTTGCCAATTGGGGTAGGTAGTACATTGTTGCTGTCTGGATATATTAAGGGGAGAGCAAGAACTATAATCAGAGGAATTATAGATATATTAGGCGGAATACCTTCTGTAGTATATGGATTTATAGGTCTTTTAGTCTTGGTAAAGTTTTTCGAAGTTAAATTTGACTTTCCGGCTGGGGAATCAGTTTTAGCTGGAGGAATACTTCTTTCATTAATGGTACTTCCTTATATAATATCTACCTGTGATGAAACTATGGAGAAAGTCTATGATAATCATTTACCTTCTTCACAGGCCCTAGGTGTTTCTAGAAATTATTATATAAGAAAAGTTGTACTTCCAGAAAGCAGAAGAGGCATAATAGCAGCTACTGTATTAGCACTTGGTAGAGCTATGGGAGAAACAATGGCTGTGATGATGGTTATAGGAAATGCACCTATAGCACCAAGGCTGCTTGGAAAGACCCAGACAATCCCTTCACTTATTGCTCTTGAAATGGGTATGGCAGAAGTAGGCAGCTTGCATTACCATGCACTTTTTGCAGCAGGATTTGTATTGATGGCTATGCTTCTAGTGATAAACATAATACTATATTATGTAAAAAAGACTTCTAACTAAGCGTTATAAGGTAGCCTTCTTTGAAACTCATTCACGGAAAGTTCTTTTATATAGGACACTAAAGTAGAACTTTCCTATTCGTTATAAAAAAGAGCATAAACTTGTGATTTGTGAGGGTGATATTATGAAAGAAAAGACAAGGGCAGTTTTATTTAAACTATGGATTATACTAAGTGCAATAATTGTTCTTTCTTCAGTAGCATTTATATTTATATATATAATAAAAAATGGAATAAAGTCCATAAGCCTTGAATTCATATTTGGAAAGCCTAAAGGTTTTCCACTAGGATCTGAAGGTGGCATATTGCCAGCTATTGTAGGCAGCTTGCTTCTAATGGTTATTGCCTGCATTTTTGCAACTATATTGGCTGTTTCAACAGCAGTATATGTAGCCTTTTATTGTGAATCCAAAAGGATTGAAAGCATAGTCCATGTCATAGTACAGTGTATGGCTGGAGTTCCGTCTATAGTTTTAGGGCTTTTTGGGTACACTCTTTTAGTGGCAAATCTAAAGCTAGGAAGATCTCTTTTATCAGGTGGGATTACTTTAGGAATTATGATATTTCCTTTTATAGAGGTAAGGGTTGAGAAAATATTGAGAGAGATTGACTCTTCTATAATAAATTCTTCTTATGCTCTTGGAGTGTCAAAAGCATATACTTTTTTCAAGTTGATATTACCTATATGTAAAGCAGACATAGTTTCTGCTATAACATTGGCAGGGGGCTTTGCCATGGGAGCAGCTGCGCCTATAATACTTACAGCAGCAGTAATATTTGCTCCTATTCCAAACTCACTATCCTCACCGGTAATGGCATTGCCATTTCACCTATATATTCTTACAGGAGAAGGAATATCCTTAGAGAAATCATATGGGACAGCTTTAGTGCTAATAATGCTTCTTTTTATTATAAATATACTATCCTTAATGATTCAGCATAGGAAATACAATAGAAATATTTAGCGAACTTCGGAATTAAACTATAATTCTCCTTATTCATATCCGAAACCGAGAGCGTATATTTCTATTGTATTTCCGTAACATTTAGACGAAAGGAGCACATATAAATGGATATTATAGAATTGAAATCCCTAGAGGCATACTATGGGAATAAAAAAATATTAAATAATATAAATATGAAAATAAAAAAGAATAAAATAACCGCAATTATAGGACCATCAGGTTGTGGTAAATCAACTCTTTTAGCAGCCTTAAATAGAATGTTAGAAGAAAACGGCGGAAATATCCGTGGCGAAATAATTTTTGATGGAAAAAATATTTTATCTTACTCAAAAGATGATGTAAGAAAAAGAATAGGAATAGTATTTCAAAAACCCGCCCCATTTCCCATGTCAATATACAAAAACCTTACCTACGCTCCTATGTACTACGGAATAAGAGACAGAAAAAAACTAGACGAGATTGTAGAAAGTAAGCTGAAAGTATCTGGACTTTTTGAAGAAGTAAGGAAGGATTTGAACATGTCCGCATTGAAATTATCAGGTGGACAGCAGCAGAGACTTTGCATAGCAAGAGCACTTACAGTAGAGCCTGAAGTGCTGATGTTAGATGAGCCATGCTCAGCACTAGATGTAAAGAACACAGCTAACATAGAGGAGATGCTGCTAAAACTTTCAGAAAACTATACTATAATCATAGTTACTCATAATCTACAACAGGCTAAGAGGATATCAGATTACACCGCATTTATATTAGATGGAGAACTTGTAGAATATGATGAAACAGAAATAATATTTAAAAATCCAAAAGATAAGAAAACAAGAGAATACATTGAAGGAATATATGGATAATACAAAAACAAAACTATTGAAGATACAACTATTAATATGGTAAACTATGGACAAGGTAATCGGAAAAGCAGGGTGTGGTTGCCATCTCATTTCGCAAAGGAAGGAGGTGGTGTGGTATGAGTACATACCAAGCAATATCATTAATGATTGCATTTGGAATGTTACTAATATCGCTTATCTCCTATGTAGATAGAGATAAAAAATAATCACCCTGCCCGCCAGCAGTGTGATTATATGAGTTAAATCGCATTTGCGGCAACCGCACCATGCGGTGCCGATTACCTTATTCATAGTATACCACAAAAATGAGAAAAGTAAACATTAAATAAAGCTTTTGCTTTTGTATGTAAAAATCTTAGTTATATTTATCTAGGAGGCTTTTTATGCTAACTTATAACATACCAGGCATGGGGAAAATAGAAATAGAAAATGTAGTATTTGATTACAATGGAACCATAGCAGTAGATGGAAAGCTCATAGACGAAGCAAAAGAGCTTATTATTAAACTTAAAGAATATGCCAATATATACATACTCACAGCAGATACCTATGGAACAGTAGAAAAAGAATGTATAGAGCTAGGAGTAAAAGTAGCTACTTTTCCAAAAGAAATGGCTAGTCTTTCAAAAAAAGAAATAGTAGAAAAACTAGGTGCTGAAAAGACCATATGTATAGGAAATGGATTTAATGATATTGAAATGTTTAAAATATGTAAAATATCAATAGCCGTTATGGAGAACGAAGGCTGTAGCGGCAAGCTTTTAGCGTATTCAGACATAGTAACTAAATCCATAATAGACGCTATAAATATTATACTAAGTGAAAATAGAATGAAAGCAGCTTTAAGAAGTTAAACGATTTAGGGAACATCCTTAAGTCGTTTTATTATGTTTGTATTCAATATTATCATTGTGTGCTATAATATCATTTAAAGATTAAAATTTAGGAGTGGTTTTTTTGCCAAGAATAAAGGATATACAGAGAAAACCAAAGCATTGTACCACTATAGGTGGGCAGGCGTTGATTGAAGGAGTAATGATGAAAGGGCCTAAAAATATTGCTATGGCTGTAAGGAAGCCCGATAATGAAATAGAACTTAAGAAGGAAGAATTGAGTACATTATCTACAAAACATAAATTTTTAAAGTGGCCTTTTATTAGAGGAGTAGTAGGCCTTATAGAAGCTATGGTTATAGGAGTACAATCCCTAATGTATTCAGCACAGTTTTACGAAGAGGAAGAGGCTGCTGAGCCAGGGAAAATAGATAAGTTTTTTGAAAAGGTATTTAAAGATAAGGCAGAAAATGTAGCAATGTATATATCAGTATTTATTTCCCTATTGATTTCAGTAGTAGTATTTATGTTAGGGCCAACATTTATCACAAATCTGATAAAGAGAAGTATTGAAACACCTATAATTTTAAACCTCATAGAAGGATTCATTAGAATACTCATGTTCTTAATATATGTGGTCGCTATTTCAAAACTTAAGGACATACAAAGAGTATTCGAGTATCATGGTGCAGAACACAAGACTATCCATTGCTATGAGCATGAAGAAGAACTTACCGTTGAAAATGTAAAGAAATATCCTATTCTTCACCCAAGATGCGGAACAAGTTTTCTTTTCATGGTAATGATAATAAGTATATTAGTTTTTTCTTTCTTTGGTTGGCCAAATCCATTAAAGAGATTTTTAATAAGAATTGTAATGCTTCCAGTAATAGCTGGAATATCATATGAAGTAAATAGAATTATCGGAAGAAGTAATAGCAGATTAGCATATTTACTATCTTATCCAGGACTTTTTATCCAAAAAATAGCCACAACAAGAGAGCCAGATGCTTCTCAGATAGAAGTAGCTATAGAGGCATTAAAAGGAGTTTTGGTAGATGATAAGGAGGCAGACCGTTGGTAGTTGCCCATACAATTGCTGAATTATTAAAAAAAGGTGTTGAGATTTTAGGAGAAGGGGAATACAATAATCCCCTTCTTGACTCTCAATTATTACTTTGCCATGTGATTAATGTTGATAAAATCTATACTTATACACATAAGGACCAGGTAGTTGATAGTCAATCTGTGGATAAGTTTTTTAAATTTATTGATAAAAGAAAAAGTGGATATCCTATTCAATATATATTAGGTAAACAAGAGTTTATGGGATTAGACTTTTATGTAAAGGAAGGAGTTTTGATTCCGAGACCTGATACTGAAATCCTAGTCGAGCATATAATAGAGCTTGTTAAAAGCAAATATTTTGGAAAAAAAGATTTAATAAGAATTGTAGATATAGGCACAGGAAGTGGGGCTATTACTCTAAGTTTAGCCCATTATTTAGGAAATGCCCATGTGTATTCCATAGACATAAGCGACACAGCCCTTGAAGTAGCTACAGAAAACTCGAAAAAACTGGGCTTAGAATCAAAGGTAACCTTCTTAAAAGGAGATTTGTTTAATCCACTGGAGGAGTTAAAGCTGCATAGCTCTATAGATATAATCGTTTCAAATCCTCCATATATTCCAACTAAAGATATACTAGATTTGCAAAAAGAAGTGGCAGAGTATGAGCCAAAGCTTGCCCTAGATGGAGGAGAGGATGGATTAGACTTTTATAGAAGAATAGTAGCTGAAAGTGGTAAATATATTGCCCATGGCGGAGTTCTTGCCTTTGAAATAGGATATAATCAAGGGAATGAAGTTAAAGAACTGATGGCTGGTGGGTTTAAGGATATAGAGATAATAAAGGACCTATCAGGACATGACAGGGTGGTAGTAGGATTTTTTACTGGATTTAGTTAGCGAAAAAAATATGGCGTATATTAGTATAATATGATATAATGTAATACTGGACAATTCCGTAGTGAAGAGGTGAAAGTCGTGTTAGATAAATTAAAATTTACAGAAGAAAGATATGAAGAGTTAAGTAAAAAGATAAGTGATCCAGAGATAATAAACGACATTCCAGAATGGCAAAAATACGTAAAAGAACATGCTGAAATTGAGCCTGTGGTATTAAAATATAGAGAGTACAATGATACTGTTACTCAACTAGAAGAATCCAAGGAAATGCTTAAAGAAAAATTGGATGATGATTTTAAAGAGCTTGTAAAGCTTGAAGTTGAAGAACTTACTCAAAAGTGTGATGAACTAACAGAAGAACTGAAAGCACTTCTTGTTCCAAAGGATCCAAATGACGATAAAAACGTTATTGTTGAAATCCGTGCAGGAGCAGGAGGAGACGAAGCAGGAATATTTGCAGGTGACTTATTTAGAATGTACACTAGATTTGCTGAAAGACAACGTTGGAAAGTAGATATGATGAACTCTAATGACCAAGGAATAGGCGGCTTTAAAGAAGTTATATTTATGATAAAAGGTAAGGGAGCCTACAGTAAGCTTAAATACGAAAGTGGAGTTCATAGGGTTCAGAGAGTTCCTGCTACAGAGTCAAGTGGAAGAATTCATACTTCAACTGCAACCGTAGCAGTACTGCCAGAAGTAGATGATATTGATATTGAAATCAATCCAGCTGATGTACGTGTTGACGTGTACCGTTCTTCAGGTAATGGAGGACAAAGTGTTAATACTACAGACTCAGCTGTTAGACTTACTCATATACCAACAGGAATGGTTGTAGCGTGTCAAGATGAAAAGTCTCAGTTAAAGAATAAAGAAAAAGCTTTTAAGATACTGAAGGCTAGACTTTATGACCGAATGATGGAAGAGCAAAATGCAGAAATTGCAGAGGCTAGAAGAAGTCAAGTTGGTACTGGAGATAGAAGTGCGAAAATAAGAACATATAATTTTCCACAAGGAAGAATAACAGACCACAGAATAAATGTAACTGTTTATAAGCTAGATGCATTTTTAGATGGAGATATAAATGAAATGCTTGATGCATTAATTACAAGTGCTCAAGCAGAAAAACTTCAACAAGTAGAGTAAAATAGTCGGGGATTCCCGACTATTTCAATATATACATAAATCCACACTAGAAATACAATAGAATTATTCATATCCGAAACCGTGAGCGTATATTTCTATTGTGTTTCTTACCTACAACCCTACAGACATAACAATCCCAATAATAAATCCAACAATTATCCCCATAGTAGATGCCCTTCCATTATGCAAGGATTTAGCATCTGGAATCATTTCGCCACAGGTTATGTAAAGCATAGTTCCCCCTGCAAATGCCAAACACAATCCTATGAAATAATCAGATACACCTCCTAATAAAGCACCAACAAATGCACCCAAACCAGTAGGCATTCCCACAAGAATAGTAAAAAGAACTACCTTAAATGCAGATGAGCCACTTAATCGTAGTGGAGCAGCCATGGCTAATCCTTCTGGAAAGTTGTGCAAAGCAATTACAATAGCCATTGTCATACCAAAGCTTGAAGTTAACATATAGCCAGAGCCTACAGCTAATCCTTCGGGTAAATTGTGAATTGCTATTGCTATTCCGAGAAGAGCCCCTGTTCTAAAAAAATGTTTCTTTGAACTAGAAGAATTGCTAGTATTTTTATTAATAGGAAAAAAACCTTCAATAAATACTACAGTAATAACACCAAGTAATATACCTAATATTTCCATTCCTAAACCACTTATTTTATAGGATTCTGGAAGCAAGTCAAATGTTACTATACTCAGCATTACACCACTTGTAATTCCCATAAGAACTCCTATAAATCTTGAACTTGGCTTCACAATAAATAACGACACTAGTCCACCTAAGCCTGTTCCAACAACTCCTACCAATGTACCTATAATAGTTATCAATAAAGTTTGAGTCAATAACAACACTCCCCAACTACATTATGTATTGAATTATTTATAAAGCTAATATAATATATATTTTAAGAAAGCAGATAATAGAATTGTATGAGCAAAAGATAAAGAAGGGGAAGATAATGGAAGAAAAAAACACTAAAATACTAAAAATAGACCCATCTTATCCAGAGAAAGATAAGATTGAAGAAGCAGCAGAAATAATTAAAGATGGTGGAACTGTTGCATTTCCTACAGAAACAGTATATGGTCTAGGTGCCAATGCATTAGACGAAAAGGCCATAGAAAAAATATTTTTAGCCAAGGGTAGGCCTCAAGACAATCCTTTAATAGTTCATATAAGCAGTATAGCTCAGCTTGATGACCTTGTAGAAAACATTCCAGAGCAAGCATACATACTTATGGAAAAATTTTGGCCAGGTCCTTTAACTCTTATCTTTAATAGAACTAATAAAATTCCAGATAGAATAACAGGTGGATTATCAACAGTAGCCATAAGAATGCCAAATCATAAAATAGCATTAGACCTAATAAAGCAATCAAATTTTCCAATAGCAGCTCCAAGTGCAAATACTTCAGGGAAACCAAGTCCTACGAATTCTTCTCATGTAATACATGATTTATCCGGGAAGATTGACATGATAATTGATGGAGGCAGTACAGGAGTAGGTTTAGAATCTACTGTTTTAGATATTTCTGGAGGAATACCTACTATAC
The DNA here is from genome assembly GCA_964619895.1 of uncultured Clostridia bacterium. Classification (GTDB taxonomy): domain Bacteria; phylum Bacillota; class Clostridia; order Tissierellales; family Proteiniboraceae; genus Proteiniborus. The sequence continues at coordinate 29,263 of CAZUFW010000033.1, forward strand.
TAAGACCAGGTGGAGTTACAGCAGAAGATTTGCTGACTGTTTTACCAAACGTGGAATATGACAAGGCCATTGAGGTTATTGATAAAAACATTGTTCCAAAATCACCTGGGCAAAAATACAAGCATTATTCTCCTGAGGCTAAAATGGTTATAGTTAAGGGAAATGTAGAAGAAATTATTCAAAAAACAACTCAACTTTTCAAAGAATATGAAAATCAAGGAAAGAATGTTGGCATAATGGCTACTAAACAAACTAAAGATAAGTATAAAAGCAATAATATACTTATATCTGGAGATAGGGATTTTCCAGAGACTATAGCAGCTAACCTTTTTAATGCTTTAAGAGAATTCGATGAGATGAAGGTAGATATAATAATCGCTGAAGCGGTAGAAGAAAAAGGCATTGGAAAAGCCATTATGAATAGAATGAAAAAGGCAGCAGGTGGGGAGGTGGTATGATGAAGACCATTCTTTTTGTATGCACTGGAAACACTTGTAGAAGTAGTATGGCTGAAGGCCTTTTTAGAGATATGGTTAAAAATAGAGGCTTGCAGGATGAACTTAATATAGAATCAGCTGGAGTATTTGCAGCGTCTGGACAGCCTGCATCATCACAAGCCATAGAAGCCATGAAAAGACAATCCATTGATATTAATAGCCATAGAGCAAGACAACTTACTAAAGAAATGATAGAAAAAGCAGATTTAATTCTTACAATGACTAATAATCATAAAAGAGCTATAATATCTATGGATAGTGAAGCCGCAGGTAAAATATTTACATTATCAGAATATGCCTATGAAGATAAAACAAAACATACGGATATTGGAGATCCTTATGGATTTCCTGTAGAAGAATATGAGAAAAGTTTAATGGAAATAAAAAACGCACTTATTAATGTAATAGAAAAATTAACTATAAAAAACGGGGAGGAATTAAAATGAAAATTGGATTAGGTTGCGATCACGCTGGATATGAACTTAAAGGATATATAATAGAATATCTTGAAGAAAAGGGTATAGAATACACAGATTTTGGAACAAACTCCACAGAGTCTGTAGATTATCCTGAGTTTGGTGAAAAAGTTGCTGAGGCAGTAAAAAATGGTGAATGTGACAGAGGAATTATTTGCTGCGGTACAGGAATCGGAATATCAATATCTGCCAACAAGGTACCAGGAATAAGATGTGCTTTATGCGGTGATTGCTATTCTGCAAGGATGTCAATAGAGCATAACAATGCTAACATACTTGCCATAGGAGCTAGAGTTACTGGAAAAGATTTAGCCCTTGAAATCATAGATACTTGGCTTAAGGCAGAGTTTCAAGGTGGAAAACATGAAAGAAGAGTAAATAAAATTAAAGACATAGAAAACAAGTATGTGATATAATATTTGGTGGAAATTTTCTAAATGAGAGGAGAGATGTATGTGAACAGAGTAGTAGTTATGGACCATCCATTAATAAAACACAAACTAACATTTATAAGGGACAAAAATACTGGACCTAAAGAGTTTAGGGAATTAGTAAAAGAAGTTGCCATGCTTATGGCATATGAGGTAACTAGAGATTTACCCCTTGAGGATATAGAAATAGAAACTCCTCTAATGAAGACTACATCACAGGTAATAGCTGGGAAAAAACTTGGAATAGTACCTATTTTAAGAGCAGGGCTTGGAATGGTAGAAGGATTATTGAATTTACTTCCAGCTGCAAAGGTAGGACACATAGGACTTTATAGAGATCCTGAAACTCTTCAACCTGTGGAATATTACTGCAAACTTCCTTATGATGCAGTAGAAAGAGAACTTATATTATTAGACCCAATGCTTGCAACAGGTGGTTCTGCAAAGGCTGCCATTACTTTCCTTAAAGACAGAGGAGTGACAAATATTAAGCTTATGTGTTTAATAGCTGCTCCAGAAGGTATAAAGACTGTTCACCAAGAGCATCCAGATGTGGACATATATGTTGCTGAGGTAGATGAAAAACTTAATGATCATGCATACATTCTTCCAGGATTAGGAGATGCGGGAGACAGATTGTTCGGTACAAAATAAAGATGGGGGAACCCATCTTTGTTTTTATGACCTAACCCGATTTTCTGAATGCTTTTATCAGAAAATCGATGGTAGGTCAAACGCAACGAGCACCAAATTTATGTGAGCGATAGCGAACAAATAAATTTGTGTTGCGAGACTGCGGATACGTCAAAAGAAATGTAAAGAAAAATTGAGAATTAGAAAAATTGTCACCCTGAGATGGGCAGTATAAGCCTTACTTACGAAGGGTCTTTTTACGAAAGATATAATGAGAAGATACATTCGCTTAGCTCAGTATGACAGTTGCCATTAGCAAAAGGAGGGACAAAATATGCGACCATCATGGGATGAATATTTTATAGAAATAGTTAATGTAGTGAAAAAAAGATCAACATGTACTAGACGACAAGTTGGGGCACTTATTGTACTAGATAAGAGAATACTATCTACAGGCTACAACGGCGCACCTACTGGCTTAAAG
>CAZUFW010000034.1:0-22749 GCA_964619895.1 uncultured Clostridia bacterium
AGAATTTACATATTCAATTAAAGGGAGGTATATATATGCAAGTAAATGAAAAGCTTAAAGCTCTTAGAGAGTTAATGAAAGAAAAAGGAATGGACGCTTATGTAATACCTAGTTTTGATGCACATCAAAGTGAATATGTGCCTGAACATTGGAAATCAAGAGCATGGATATCTGGTTTTTCAGGCTCTGCAGGTACAGTAGTAGTCACATTAGATGAAGCAGGACTATGGACTGATGGGAGATACTTTATACAAGCTGAGAAAGAGCTTAAAGGAACAGAGATTAAGCTTTTTAAAATGAGACAGCCAGGAGTTCCAACTTATTCTGAATGGGTTGCAGAAAGGCTTAAAAATGGAGATTGTGTAGGCTTTGATGGAAAAGTTTTTTCATGTAATCAAGCCAGAGAGCTAGAGAAAAAGCTAGAAGATAAAAATATTAAAATAGATGATAGATATGATTTAATAGATCCTATTTGGAAAGACAGACCTGAACTACCTTTAGAAAAAGTGTATATTCATGAAGTAAAATATTCTGGTAAAACTACAAAAGAAAAGCTCAATATAGTCAGAGAAGAGATGAAGAAAAAAGGTGCAGAGTATTATTTACTAAGCAGCCTTGACGATATAGCTTGGCTTTTTAACATAAGAGGCAATGATGTAAGGAACAACCCTGTAACCATATCTTATGCTTTAGTTTCAATGGATAACGCAATACTTTTTATAGATAAAAGAAAGATAACTGATGAAGTGAGAGCTTCTCTAAAAGAAAATGGAGTAGAAATAAAAGAGTACGAAGAAGTAGAAAATATGCTAAAGAGCATAGATACGGCTTCAAGTATTTTCTATGATCCAAATAAAATAAGTAGATGGTTATATGGCTGTATGCCTGAAAGTACTAAAAAAGTTAAAGGAAAAGATATATCTATGCTTCTTAAAACCATCAAAAACGAAGTAGAAATAGAAAACCTTAGAAAATGTCATATAAAAGATAATGTAGCCATGGTTAAATTTTTATATTGGCTAGATAATGCAATAAAAAAAGAAAAAGTAACAGAAATGTCTGCTTCAGATAGGCTTGAAATCTTTAGAAGACAGCAAGAAAACTTTATAGGCACAAGCTTTGACACCATAGCAGCATATAAGGACCATGCAGCCATGATGCATTACAGAGCCACAGAAGAAAATCAATATACATTAAAACCAGAAGGAATGTTTTTAGTAGACTCTGGAGGACAATACTTAGACGGTACTACAGATATTACAAGGACAATAGTTCTAGGAGAAATAACAGAAGAAGAAAAGAGAGATTTTACATTTACACTAAAGGGACATATTGCCCTATGTAGAGCTAAGTTTTTACATGGTGTAACAGGTACTAATCTTGATGTATTAGCAAGGCTTCCATTATGGGAGCAAGGAATAGATTATAAATGTGGTACAGGACATGGAGTAGGATTTTTATTAAGTGTACATGAAGCACCTCAAAGATTTAGTATTGAATATAATGATACTAGATTAGAAAAGGGCATGGTAATTACCAACGAACCAGGTGTGTACAAAGAAGGAAAGCACGGAATACGTATAGAAAATGTAATACTAGTAACTGAAGACCAATTAACAGATTCAGGACAATTTATGAAATTTGAAGTATTATCATATTTTCCAATAGATCTAGATGGAGTTGACGCCAGCTTACTGACAGAAGTAGAAAAAGACTGGCTCAATAACTATCATAAGAATGTATACGAAAAATTATCCCCATTCTTAAATGAAGAAGAGAAAGAGTGGCTCAAGAAGGAAACAAGGGAAATATAATATTAATTTTTTTATATTAAAATAATACATTAAGGCTAGAAAAGAATAGTAAAGTTTAGCTGTAGTTTTCAAGAACATGATTCAAGAGAAGAATAATCTTCTTTTGAAATCATGTTCTTTTTTATTAATAAATTTAAATAAAAAAATTTTTATTATTGGCATTTGACAAAAACGAAAAATAGAAGTAACATATAATTAGCAAATGCCAATAATGAGAGGTGAATATGTGGGAAAAAGATAAGATTATTTACTGAAAATAATACGGAAAACTTATTAGAAGAAATGGATATGGACTTTATTAACAAAAATAATAAATAAATTAGAGGAGGATTAATAAATGAAGATTGGTGTTTCTGCCCAAGGCAAAACCTTAGATAGTTTGCTTGATGAAAGGTTTGGACGATGTGAATACTTTCTCATATATGATAGTAAAAGTGAACAAATTAATATTCTAGAAAATAAGGGGCAAACAGCTTCAGGTGGAGCAGGTATCAAAGCAGCGCAACAACTAATTGATGAAAAAGTAGATTTAATAATTACAGGACATTTAGGACCCAATGCATATGAGCTAATGGATAAGGCAGAAATTAAAGCATATATGTGTAAAAGCATGGCAATAGGTTCTGCTATAGAAAAATATAAAAATAACGAACTTTCGCAAATAAAAGAAGCAGGACCTGCACATCATGGTGCGTAAAAAAGTGGTGGGAGGAAAATGAGTTGAATATAGCAGTTTTAAGTGGTAAAGGCGGAACAGGAAAAACTACAGTTTCTACGAATCTTGCATTAGCTTTGAACTCCAATTATATAGACTGTGATGTAGAAGAACCAAATGGATTTCTTTTCTTAAAACCTAAAATAAATCGCTCAGAAAAGGTTATGGTAGAATCTCCAATCATAGATAAAGGCAAATGTGTATCTTGTGGCGTCTGTGTAGAAGTATGTCAATTCAATGCTTTGGCTAAAGTAAATGATGATATTTTGTTGTTTGAAAAACTTTGCCATGATTGTGGTGCCTGCAAGCTTGTATGCAAGCATGATGCACTGAGATATGAGAAAAGAGAAGTAGGCAAAATAGAGTATGGAGAAACTAATGGAATCAAATGCAGCAGAGGAATAATGAATATAGGAGAGCCAATGGCTGTTCCAATAATCAGGCAATTACTTCAAAAACTGCCTCAAGAAGCAAATTTAATAGACTGCCCACCAGGTACATCATGCAATGTAGTTAATGCACTGAGATATGCAGATAGTGCAATACTTGTTACAGAGCCTACAAAATTTGGATTACATGACTTAAAAATGGCTATAGAACTTATAAAAATATTTGAAATTCCATTTGGAGTAATTATAAACAAAGATGATGGAAAAGAAAATGAAATACGAAAATATTGCGAAAAAGAAAAAGTAGACGTAATTGGCAGTATTCCATACAATAAAGCCATAGCTCAGCACTATTCAAAGGGAGATATTTTATATCACAACACAGAGCATAGATTTATATTTGATGTATTAGCAGATAGGGCAAAGGAGGTGCTTAAATGGAATTAGTAGTACTAAGTGGAAAAGGAGGAACAGGAAAAACTACTATTGCAACAGCATTATCTGAACTTGCCAAGGATGTAGTAAGAATAGACTGCGATGTTGACGCATCAAATTTTTACCTCTATTATAATGGCAAAGATGTTGAAAAACAAGATTACTATGGTGGTAAAAAAGTGTCTATTGACAAAAATAAATGTATAAAATGTGGTGCATGCCAAGAGATTTGCAAATTTGAGGCCATTAATGATTACAAAATAGATTCTTTTGCCTGCGAAGGCTGTGGTGCATGTATTATTGTTTGTCCTGAGCAAGCTATTAGCTTTAAAGAAGAAAAAGCTGCTCAAGCTTTTATTACTGAACTAGATAAAGGTATTATTTCAAGGGCAGAAATGGAGATTGGAAGTGATGGTTCAGGAAAGCTAGTAACTCTGCTTAGAAAAAACGGCAGGAGATTTTCTGAAAATGAAAAACTAACAATTATTGATGGGTCCCCAGGCATTGGATGCCCTGTAATAGCATCTATAACTGGAAGTGATGCTGTATTAATCGTAACAGAGCCTACAGTATCAGGATTAGAAGATTTCATGAGAGTAGCAGCATTATGTCAACACTTTGGAGTATATACTATGGTATGCATAAATAAGTATGACATAAATAAAGAAATGAGTGAAGAAATAGAAAATTTCATAGAGAAGCAGCAACTAAAATTAATAGGAAAAATCCCATATGATGATACTGTAATGAAATCTATTAACGATTTGAGGCCAATCATATATTACGAGGACAGCACAGCAGGTAAAGCTATTAAAGAAATGTGGCTAAACATTAAAAAAATAATATTTTAGGAGGAATGTTATTATGAAGATTGCAGTTGCTAGTGAAGAAAAATATGTAAGTGGACATTTTGGACATTGTGAAGGTTTTACAATTTATGAAGTAGAAGATGGTAAGACACTTAATAAAAAATTCGTTCCAAATCCAGGTCATAAACCAGGATATCTTCCAGTATTTTTAAAAGAGCAAAAAGTAAATGTAATTATTGCAGGTGGTATGGGAGAAACAGCACAGCAGCTATTTAATGAAAATGAAATAGAAGTAATAGTAGGAGCACAAGGACTTTGTGATAATGTAGTTCATAATTATTTAAACGGAGAACTCCAATCAACAGGCAGCATTTGTAGAGAACATCAGCATGAAGGACATTGTTAGGGTGGTGAAAGATGGCAAGACCAACAAAGTTTAGAAGAGTTGAGTTTCTTCCAGAAGATACTTATTTTGTACCTTGGGGAAAACCTAAATGTGAAATTCAAGAAATAGTTTTAAACGTTGAAGAACTAGAAGCCATGAGACTTAAAGATATAGAAAAGTTAACTCAAGAAGAATGTGCTGAAAGAATGTATATTTCTCGTCAAACTTTTCAAAACATTATAGATAGTGCAAGAGAAAAAGTTGTGTTAGCATTAATAGAAGGAAAGGCATTAAGAATAGGTGGAGGGCATTATACCACTAAAAATTGCCAGTTTGAGTGTATGGAATGTAATAATGTTTATCAACTTAATTTTGAACGGGATAAATACAATTGCCCTAAATGTAACTCTGAAAAAGTGGTATGTAGTAAGAAATCCAAATCTTGTAGAAGATGGTGCAGAGAAGTTGATGATAGATAGAAGTCTATTATTTAGGAATTAAATAAAGGAATAAAAAAGCATGATTTAAAAGAAAAAGATTTCTTTTGAATCATGCTTTTTAAATCGCTTGAATTTCTTAATTTTAATAAAATATTTCAATTAACTGCTTTGAAAATATACTATTTCTTCAAGAAAAAACATAATATGAAATATAGGAAAACTATGCATAAATAAAAGTTAATAGGAGGTGTAGATAATGGATAACAATAATAATGCTTCAAACAAAGGCAAAAGCTCATTAGGAATGGATGAAAATATAGCAGGACTTTTAAGCTATCTTTTAGGTTTTATTACGGGAATTATATTTTATGTTCTAGAAAAAGAAAGTAAATTTGTAAGGTTTCATGCTATGCAATCTATTATTTTATTTATTAGTATTATGGTTCTAACATTCATATTTGGCTTTATTCCTATTGTAGGATGGATTTTATCTCTACTTATAGGACCTATCAGCTTAATACTATGGATTATATTAATGGTTAAAGCATACCAACACGAATACTTTAAGCTCCCAATAATAGGAGATATGGCTGAAAAACAATTAAAATAAACCATGAAATTTAATATTACAAGCTAATTTTTGAGCGTGCTATGCACGCTCATTTTCGTCGTTGAACATGTATAACTTATCCACAAAAAGTTAATAATCATACTGATTATTTATCCGGAAAGGGGTGTAATTGTGGATAATATTAAAAATAAAGTAGAAAAAGAAACGGCATTTAATAAAAGCATAAACCAATTTATGAGTAAACTAAAAAACAATTTTGCAGCAAATGAAATTAGTGAGGATGAAATATTTCTAAGACAATTAAGTGAAGCCCATGAAGAATGGCATGATGCAGAGTTATATTTTCAAAGTGTAACAGAACCAGACTTAATAGACTATGCAATACATAAGATGGAGGCTTCAAGAACAAAATATGTGTATTTGTTAAAGCGAGCAAGAGAAATGGGCGTAAAGGCTGAAAATATAAATAATGGCTTGTAATATTTGTCTCCCATAACCTATATATTAGATAGTACAGAAGATTAGAATTTAATTTATTCGTAAATTAGTAAAGAAATATTAAATCAGCATTTATACTTTCAATATTCTAATATAGAGGTGATAAATATGGGATTGCAAATAGAACTTAGTGTAATACTTGCCTATGCTGCTGGATTAATTCTTTTATATTTTTTAGGGTGGATTTTAATAATACCAATAAAATACTTAGTGAAATTAATAATAAACGGTGTAATAGGCGGTATTCTTTTGATATTAGTAAACTTATTAGGAGGATTTGTAGGTATAAATATAGCAATCAATCCAATAACAGCCATTATAGCAGGAATCCTAGGGGTGCCCGGAGTTATTTTACTTATAGTTTTGCAATATATATTATAAAAAAGGCCTCTATTAAAACAATACTACATTAAGGAAGCCTTTTTTGAAACCCATTTTACGGAAAATGCACACTAAAGTAAATTAAAATTTTCCTATGAATTATAAATAAATAGAAAATTTGAAATTTCCGCAATTTTCTGGTTTAATATATATAAGGACAAAAAAACCAAAGGAGGAATTTTTATGGCAGTACCTAAACTAAAAGCGGAGATTAGAAATAATGTAGGAAGAAGAAACTGTAACAAACTTAGGGCTTCTGGATATGTACCTGGAGTAATATATGGTAATGAAGAAGACACTAAGGCTATCAAGCTTGAAACGCAAGAATTAAACCGAATTCTAAACAAATATGGTAGCACAGGAACAATTGAGATTGAATTACAAGGAGAAGCAGTTCCTGTATTAATTAAGGAAGTACAAAGACATCCAATAAAAGATATAGTACTACATACGGATTTTCAGAAATTATCAGCTGATAAAAAAGTTAGACTTCGTATACCAGTAGTTATTCAGGGAAGAGAATCTGTAGAGGCAGCAACATCAGGAGTTATTGAACAACAACTAATGGAAGTTGAATTACAATGCCTTCCTAAATATATTCCTCAATATATTACAGTTGATGTTTCCAACCTTAATTTTGGAGATGTAATAAAACTTTCAGATCTTGATATTGCTAAAGATGAAAATTATGAACTATTTACAGATTTAGATGAATTAATAGTGTCCTTGACAGCTAGTAGTAAGCATGAAGAGCATGAAGAAAAAGCAGTTCCTATTTATGAAAGTGAAAAAAGTATATTAGATGAGTAATTAAAATACAAGGCCCAAGATTTCAATCTTGGGCCTTGCTACTATTTTATTACTTGAAAATTAGCTTTTTTTGAAGCCTTTTCATTATTAGAACGAATTGTCCCCATGTCTGTTGATGTTTTCCTTGTAGGCACCTTAATGACACTAACTGTATCAACAAAAACAAATGATTGAAATATAAAAACAGGAATGAGAAGTAAAGCTAATAGGATGATTCGCATGTTATCATCTCCATTACAAAAATTTACAACAAAACATAAAACATACAATATAAGTCCCTGTTTTTACATTATACCAAGAAAGAATATTTTTTTCTATAAGGAATTAGTACTAATAGTGTCGAATATGGGGTTAAGATATTTCTAGTTTTCTATCTTTTCAATTTCTACATTATACTGAAAACAGTTGCTTACTTAGCAATAATTGTTCAACCCCTAAATGATAAAAGTAAGAACAATGGCCATGCAATGAGAATAGAATATAATATAAGGGCAATAATTAAGATAAACTGATTTAAGGAGTTGGTCTTGTGAAGCCTATTTGTCAGATATGTAATGGGGGAGAAAATAATGGAGTAAACTTACTGGGATTACATTTATGTAAAGGATGCCTAGATGCAATATCAAAAACAGAAATAGAAGATATAAGGTACGAATATTATAAATCTGTAATTAAGAAAATATGGCTTGATTACATAATCGAATACAGATAAAACAAAAGGTATAGAGATAGCTCTATATCTTTTTAATTATCATCTCATATTATAGAAGTACAATAGAATTATTCATATCCGAAACCAGAAGTGTATATTTCTATTGTACTTCTAACATTCCCCAAACAAAAATAAAGGATAATTGACTTCAATAGTAGAAATAATACAGCAGGAGGAATAGTATGAAAACACCAATAATTAATGGCTTGAAAAAATATGCCTTAGAGAATAATAAAAGATTTCATATGCCTGGTCATAAAGGAAAAGAACTCCTTAGATTTCTAGGAGAGCTTATACCAGAAATAGATGTAACAGAAGTAGAAGGCACTGATAACCTGCACAATCCTAGCTCAATTATTTATGAAAGTCAAAGATTAGCAGCAGAAACTTTTGGAGCCAAAGCAACCTTTTATTCAGTAAATGGAACTACTGGTGGCTTACATGCAGCAATAACTGCAACAGTTAAACCAGGAGGTAAGGCCTTAATACAAAGGGACTGTCATAGAGCAGTATATAACGCTCTTATACTTGGCAGAATAACACCTAAATATATTTATCCTAGATATAGCGAGAAAAATAACATCGTTACAACATTAGACCCAGAAGAAATAGATAAGGAGCTTTCATTAGATAATGACATAGAGGCTGTAATTATCACATACCCGACCTACTACGGTATATGTTCAGATATAAAAAGAATAACTGAGATTGTGCATAAACATGGAAAGGTACTCATAGTAGATGAGGCACATGGTAGTCATTTAAGATTTAATGATAGACTTCCTATGTCTGCACTAGATGCAGGTGCAGACATAGTAATTCAAAGCACACATAAGACCCTTCCAGCATTTACTCAAAGCTCCATGATACATGTAGGTTCCAATAGAGTAGACATTGAAAAGCTTAGGACTATGGTCTCTATTTTCCAAACCACAAGCCCTTCATATATACTTATGTCATCTATTGATTTTGCTGTGGCCTATATGGCAAATCAAGGGAAAGACAAGTTAGAAGCATTACTTGACAATATAGGAAAATGGACATCTTATATGAAGCAAATAGATAAGGTTAAAATATTAGATAATGATATGAAAGACAATCAAATATTTGATTTTGATAGCACCAAAATACTCATGCAAATAGATGGACTGACAGGTAAATCCATGGAAGACATTTTAAGAGAAAAGTACAAAATTCAGCTTGAGATGAGTGACTATTATTATGGGCTTGCATTGACTTCAATACTAGATGAAGATGAGGATTTTGGAAGATTAGCATATTCTATTGAAGACATATCAAAAAAACATTCCTATATAGATATGTCATTGAATAATATAGATATAAAGAAAATCAAACCAGAAGCTAAGATATCATTATGTGATGCATTTCATAGGGAAAAAACTGAAATAGAATTTATTAAAAGCAGTGGAAAAATATCAGGAGATTTTATTATTCCTTATCCACCAGGTATCCCTATAATATGTCCTGGAGAAATAATAACAGATGAGGTTATTTCATATATTGAGACGCTGAAAAAAAATAATATACAAATATTAGGTTTTATAGATTATAATAGAGAAAAGATAAAAATCGTAAAGTAAATTCAACACGTAAGAGCACAACGAAAGGATGATCATAAGATGAAAGGACTGTTCATTACCTTAGAGGGACCTGATGGATCAGGGAAAAGTACAATAGCTAGATTTTTAGCAGATTATTTAAAGGAAAAAGGGTACGATGTAGTCACTACCAGAGAACCTGGAGGAACGAAAATAAGTGAGGATATAAGAGATATAATACTTGATAATAATAACACTAATATGTCTTATGTGACAGAAGCACTACTATATGCTGCTTCAAGGGCACAGCATGTTTCTCAGAAAATACGTCCAGCTATAGAAGCAGGAAAAATAATTATTTGTGAAAGATTCGTCTTATCAAGCCTTGTATATCAAGGTATAGCTAGAGGCCTTGGTATAGAAAAGGTTAAAGAAATAAATGACTTTGCAATCCAAGGAGTAGAACCTGATTTAATACTGTTTTTTGACATACCACCAGATATTGCTCTTAGAAGAAAGACAAGAAAAAACCAAGGAGATAGACTAGAAAGAGAAAAACTAGATTTCCACGAGAGAGTTTATGAAGGGTACTTAAGTTTAATGGAAATCTATAAGGATAAAATTGAGCTAATAGATGCAACAAAAACAAAAGATGATACATTTGAACAGGTAAAGGCAGCCCTAGATAATTTATTAGAAAAATCTAAGGAGGAATAAAAATGAAACTTGTTATTGCCATAGCTCAAGATGATGATACTGCAAATCTAGTATCTAAACTTACTGAAGAAGGTTTTAGAGTTACTAAACTGGCATCTACAGGAGGTTTTTTAAAGGCAGGCAACACAACTCTACTAATAGGAGTAGATGACGAGAAAGTTGACGATTTAGTGAAAATAATAGAGAAAGTATGCAGACCAAGAGAGGTTACAACTTCTGTATCACCAATGCCACTAGTAGAAGACACCTATATGCCATATCCCTATAATATTAAAGTAGGGGGAGCAACTATTTTTATTCTAGATGTTGATAGATATGAAAGAATCTAATGAAATATACACTCACGGTTTCGGATATGAAAAAGGAGAATTATGGTTTTATTCTGAAGTTCGCTTAATATTTCATTAGATTCTTATAAAAAAGAAAGGAGGTAAAACAATGAAACTTGTAATAGCCATAGTTCAAGATGAAGATGCGCCTAAACTTGTTGATAAATTAATGAAAACAGGATATAGTGTAACTAAGCTAGCATCTACAGGGGGGTTTTTAAAGTCCGGAAATACAACCCTATTAACAGGAGTAAAAAAAGAAGAAGTGGATAATGTCATAAAAATTATAGAAGAACTATGCAGATCTCGAAAAATGATTACCACCCCACCACCTCCTGTTGCTTGGTCATCCGGAATTTATATGGCATATCCAGTAGAAGTCCAAGTTGGAGGAGCCACAATATTTGTTGTAGACATAAGCAGATTTGAAAAAGTTTAGGAGAGGTTTATTATGAAGATAAATGATGTGATGAACAAATCAACTCAGACTATTGACTTATCAAATACACTGGAGACAAAAACGAAAGGTGCACGTAAGACCAAATTTACAGAAGAGTTAAAAAGAGCGGATGAATTAACTGTAAAGGAAAGAATTGAAAACCTTCTTGAAAGGATAGACAAGCAGGCAGACAGATTATCAAAAAATGTTACAATAAAAGAAGTTTTAGCATATAAAACCCTTATCTCTGAATTTATGAAAGAATCTGTAGATGCTATGGTTAAATTTAACAAAAATAGTTTCTTAGATAGTAGAGGAAGACATAGAGTTTATGGTATTATAAAAAGAGTGGACGAAGAATTAGAAGGACTTACAAAAGATGTTTTATCTAAAGAAAAGGATAATATAAAAATACTAAAGAGACTAGATGATATAAGAGGCTTGATTCTAGACATATATTTGTAGTGAGGGTTGCTTTATGGATTTTGATGATATAATAGGGCATGAGAAGATTATTGAAAGCCTTAAGAATGCAATAAGGAATAGTTCGGTTTCACATAGCTACCTTTTTGAAGGACCTAAATCCATTGGGAAAGAAAAGCTAGCTAAGGTATTTGCTAAGACCTTATTATGCCAAAAGGGTGGAGATAGTCCATGTAACACATGCCCATCTTGTATGAAAATAGAATCAGGGAATCACCCTGATTTTCATGTGGAATATCCAGATAAAGATTCATTTAAAAAAGAACAAATAGAAGAGCTTCAAAGAACTATCAGAAAGATTCCATTAGAATCTAATAGGAAAATCTATATACTTGATGATGTAGATAAAATGACACAACAGGCACAAAATAGCTTCCTAAAAACCTTGGAAGAGCCTCCAGGATATGCAGTAATTATACTACTTGCTACTAACAGCTATAGTTTGCTTCCTACTATAGTTTCAAGATGCCAAGTTGTAAAGTTTACTTCAGTGGAGAAACACAAAATAGAAAAGGCATTAATCAAGAATTTTAATAGGACAGAAGAGCAGGCAAGGTTTATAGCTTTATTTTCAAACGGAATAATCGGAAGAGCTATAGAGCTATCAGAATCAGATGAGTTTAAGCTACTTAGAGACGAAACGTTAGAAAAACTAGATGTAATTATTAATGGGGATAAACTAAAGATTTTTTCGGTAAGCGATTTCTTTGAACAGAATAAAGAGCGTATTGACGAAATTATGGACATTGTTTTATTATGGTACAGGGACTTATTAATATATAAAGAAACAAAAAATATAGATTTTTTGATTAATAAAGATAAAACTGATTTAATTTCTTACCAATGCCAAAAACTTTCAAAAGAAAGAATAATAGATATACTAGATGTAGTAAGAAGGACAAAAGAAGATATTCACTCCAATGTAAACTTTCAACTTTCCGTAGAAGTAATGCTTTTAAAGATTCAGGAGGTATAAAATATGGTAACTGTTGTAGGAGTTAGATTTAAAAAGGCGGGAAAAATATATTATTTTGATCCCGATAATATAGATATTAAAAAGGATGACTTTGTTATAGTAGAGACTGCTAGAGGAGTAGAGTTTGGGCAGGCAGTAGTTGGTATAAAAGAAATAAAAGAGGAGGAGATAGTTCCTCCACTTAAAAAGGTTTTAAGAATAGCAACAGAGGAAGATACTAGAATTAATGAAGAAAATATTAGAAAAGAGAAAGAGGCTTTTGAAGTATGTCTCAAAAAAATAGAATGCCATAATCTTGATATGAAGCTAATAGATGTAGAATATACTTTTGATAACAATAAAGTCATATTTTACTTTACTGCCGACGGAAGAGTAGACTTTAGAGAGCTTGTAAAGGATTTAGCTGCTATATTCAAGACTAGAATAGAGCTTAGACAAATAGGAGTTAGAGACGAATCAAAGATGATAGGTGGTTTAGGACCGTGTGGGCGCTCTCTTTGTTGTTCAACTTTCCTAGGGGAATTTGCTCCAGTATCTATAAAAATGGCAAAGGAGCAGAGCTTATCATTAAATCCTACAAAAATATCAGGTATATGTGGTAGACTTATGTGCTGCTTAAAATATGAACATGAAATGTATGAGGATATACTTAAAAGACTACCAAGCATAGGTTCAATTGTCATGACACCTAATGGCAGAGGTATAGTCGTGGAAACAAATACACTTCTTGAAATAGCAAAAGTAAAAGTAAAGCTTCCAGATGATACAGAGGATATAGTGCCTTTTGTCATTGACGAAATAAAAGAAATTGAGAAGCCTGCTGTTCCAGTGGAAGAAAACGCATGTATAGAAGTGGAAGATGTAGAAGATATTAAGATATTAGAGGAGCTTATGAAAGAAGATTGATATCGTTAAATATTAAAAAAATGCTTTAAATAAAAAATAATAAGTGGTACAATATTAAAGGATATATGCAATGTCATTATCTTAAGGAGGTGAACCCTAATGGCATATAAAATTACAGATGCATGCATAAGCTGTGGAGCATGTGAAGCAGAATGTCCTGTAAACGTTATAAGTGCAGGAGATGATAAGTACGTAATAAACGCAGAAGGTTGTATTGAGTGTGGTGCTTGCGCAAATGTTTGTCCAGTTGATGCACCAATGCCAGAATAATATTATACTTACCTAATAGAAAAAGACCTGAAAAGGTCTTTTTTATTTATGACCTAACCCGATTGTTTCAGATGCTTTTCTGAAAGAATCGTAGGTAGGTCAAACGCAACGAGCACCAACTTTATTATAAGTTTATGATCGGTGTGTCCGTTAGGACCAAATTTATGTGAGCGATAGCGAACAAATAAATTTGTGTTGCGAGACTGCGAATATACCCAGAGAAAATGGTATAATACTAATATGATTCTTAACTCAATGACATAAACGAGGAGAGATTTTATGGAACAAGTAATATTAAAAGAAAACGAAAGAATAGATGATCTTCAATGTAAAGGACTTAAAATAATTCAAAATACTGAAGGATTTTGCTTTGGAATGGACGCAGTGCTGTTGTCTAATTTTTGTGACATAAGAAAAAATACAGAAGTAGTAGACTTAGGAACAGGCACAGGCATAATACCACTTCTGATATGGGCGAAAAACAATGTAAAAAAAATGTATGGAATAGAAATTCAAGAAGAAGTTGCAGAAATGGCTAAAAGAACCATAACTATGAACAATCTTGAAGATAATATAGAAATAATAAATACAAATCTTATTAATGTCCCCGAGATCTTAGGTGTAAATAAATTTGATTCAGTAACATCAAATCCTCCTTATATGTTTCAAGGTGGAGGATTAATAAATCCAGAAGACAAAAAAGCCATATCTAGGCATGAAATAACTTGTACATTAGAAGATGTAATAAAAACTGCAAGCAGGCTATTAAAGCATAATGGAAGCTTTTTTATGGTGCATAGACCCCATAGAATAGTAGATATTTTTTGCTTATTAAGACAATATAAGCTTGAACCTAAAAAAATCAGATTTGTACATCCAAAGGTTGGTGACAAACCAAATCTTGTATTAATAAAAAGCGTAAAAGCTTCAAAGCCAGAGCTTAAATTTGAAGCGCCCTTGTATGTATATAATGAAGACTTAACATTTACAGATGAAATATATAAGATATATGGAATGGAAACGAGGTGAAACGTCCATGCAAGATAAAGGAATGTTATACATATGTCCAACACCCATAGGAAATTTAGAAGATATTACACTAAGAACATTAAAAGTATTAGAGGAAGTAGACTTAATAGCAGCAGAGGACACTAGACACACAATAAAGCTTTTAAATCATTTTGATATAAAGAAACCACTTACAAGTTATCATGAACATAATAAGAGGGAAAAAGGAAAAACTTTAATACATAAGCTGTTAAATGGAGAGAACATAGCATTAGTATCAGATGCAGGGATGCCAGGAATTTCGGATCCAGGAGAAGACTTAATAAAGCTAGCCATAGAAAGTGATATTGAAGTTATTGTATTGCCAGGGCCTACTGCATCAATTTTAGCTTTAGTGTTATCAGGCTTACCTACAGGGAAATTTGTATTTGAGGGTTTTTTACCATCCAATAAAAAAGAACGAAGAGAGTCTTTATCAAAAATAAAAAATGAAGAAAGAACTATAATATTATACGAATCTCCCTATAGAGTAAAGGCTTTACTCGAAGATATGCTAGAAATATTTGGAGAGAGAAATATTGCAGTTTGCAGAGAGCTTACTAAAAAATATGAAGAAGTTTTTAGAGGAAGTATAAATGAATCCATAGATAGATTTACCCAAGATGAACCTAAGGGAGAGTTTGTAATAATAGTTAAAGGGACAGACAAGGCAGAGAATAATGTGAAATCACATGAATGGACAGAAGTATCTATAAAAGATCACCTATTAAAATATATAAATGAAGGTATGACAAAAAAAGATGCAGTAAAGAAGGTGGCAGAGGACAGAGGATTGCCGAAAAACGAAGTATATAAAGAAAGCCTAGAGATATAATGAAAATAAGAAAGAGATTCTAAAATTATAGAATCTCTTTCTTAGTAAGTAAGTACAGAAACTATTTGCTAAGTTCTTCTAGACATTGAGGGCAAATATTTTTACCTTTAAAGATTGTTATATCTTTAGCTTGTCCACAGAATATACAAGCTGGGGCATATTTTTTAAGAATAATTTGCTCTCCATCTACGTAAATTTCAAGAGAGTCTCTTTCAGCTATGTCAAGAGTTCTTCTTAATTCTATAGGAATAACCACTCTTCCAAGCTCGTCTACTTTTCTTACAATCCCTGTTGATTTCATTCTACATCCTCCTTTATCATATGTCAAAAATCGACTTGTTTTTACAGCTAAAATTGTACCATATATTCCATTTAAAGTCAACTTATTTAGAAAAAAATAATTTTTTGGCATTTTCACTTGTTGCAATGGCTATTTCATCAAAAGAAACCTGTCTAAGTTCTGCAATCATAGCAGCTACATATCTTACATTTAGAGGCTCATTTCTCTTTCCTCTTTTTGGTTCTGGTGCTAAATATGGAGAATCAGTTTCTATTAACATTCTATCTAATGGTATATTCTTGGCAACGTCCTTTGAAACCTTTGAATTTTTAAAAGTTACAGGTCCTGCAAAGGATATATAAAAGCCCATTTTCAAATATTCTTTAGCCATTTCAAGGCTTCCAGAATAACAATGAAGAACCCCAGTGAGGCTGCCATCAGCTTCTTGTTTCAAAATATTATACATATCCTGACTTGCTTCTCTTTCATGAATGATTATTGGAAGCTTAAGCTTTTTAGCAAGTCGAATTTGCTCAATAAACCACTTTTTTTGCACATCTCTAGGTGAATTATCGTAATGATAATCTAATCCTATTTCTCCTATTGCTACTACCTTCTCATTGTTAGCAAGGGAAGATAGCAGCTGTATAGTTGTATCATCCATAGTTTTAGCATCATGAGGATGAACACCTACAGCCGCATATATATTATCATATTTTTTTGCCAAAGATATCGCCTTTACAGATGATGCAACATCAGCTCCAGGATTTATTACAAGCTCAATGCCTTGATTTCTTAAATCTTTAATTATTTCATCTCTATCCTTATCAAATTTTTCATCATCTAAATGTGCATGACTATCAATTAGCATATTTATCCTCCTTACTTCACCTTTGCTCCACTTCCAATGTCATCCATTGTAGTAGCTAAGGTAAGCTTTTTGCCTTTGTCAGCAGCCAATATCATACCGTGAGATTCTACTCCTCTAAGCTTAATAGGCTTAAGATTATAGACTAAAACTACATTTTTACCTATTAGTTCCTCAGGGCTATAATATTTTGCTATTCCTGATACAACCTGTCTTTTTTCATCTCCAACTTCAAGTTGAAGAACTAATAGCTTATCTGCATCTGGATGTTTTTTAGCCTCAAGAACTTTAGCTATTCTTAAATCAACCTTATCCACATCATCTATAGTAATGTAGTTTTCATCTTCTTTCTTCTCATCAACTTTTTCTGCGCTATTATCTTTTTTGCCATATCTTTTTTCAATGAATTGTTCATTGAACTCATGGATTTTTTCAAGCTCTTGTTTTACATCAAGCCTTGGGAACATTGGATTTTCTTTTCTGACTTTAAGACCTGTAGGGAGCTTACCCCATTCTGATAAATCATCCCATGATGTTCCTTGACCATAGTCTACTCCTAGTTGTCTCCAAATACTATCTGAAGTTTTTTCCATAAAAGG
Source organism: uncultured Clostridia bacterium (assembly GCA_964619895.1). Classification (GTDB taxonomy): domain Bacteria; phylum Bacillota; class Clostridia; order Tissierellales; family Proteiniboraceae; genus Proteiniborus. Next base: position 17,268 of record CAZUFW010000034.1, read on the forward strand.
TCTTATAAGTACAGATACTATCCTAAGTGATTCTGCTAAATTATATAAAACAGTATCTAGTCTAGGTTTTTTATCTTCTTCCTTAGCCAATATCCAAGGAGTAGTTTCATCTACATACTTGTTTGCTCTGCTTATTAACTTCCATATTTCCTCAAGAGCATTGCTAAAGCTTAGATTATCCATATGCTTTTCTACTCTTTGAGCTGTAGAAGTTGCTAGAGCTATTAGACTATCATCAACTTCTTCTTTTACATTACCTTCAGGAATTATTCCACCATTATATTTTTCCACCATTGCAACAGTTCTGCTAACTAGGTTTCCTAAGTCATTTGCTAAGTCTGAATTCAATCTATTTAAAAACTTTTCCTTAGTAAATGAACCATCTTGGCCAAAAGAGAATTCTCTTAATAAGAAATATTTTAAGGCATCTACTCCATATAATTCAATTAATGGCTCTGGATAAATTACATTTCCTTTTGATTTTGACATTTTATCATTATCAAATAATATCCATCCATGACCAAAGACCTTCTTAGGAAGTTCAATGTCTAAAGCCATTAAAATAGCAGGCCATATTATAGCGTGGAATCTGACAATCTCCTTACCTACAAGATGAATATCTGCTGGCCAATATTTTTTATACTCTTCATCATTATCTGAAAGATATCCTAATGCAGTTATATAGTTACTAAGGGCATCAATCCATACATATATAACATGCTTTTCATCAAAAGGAACCTTGATTCCCCAATCAAATGTAGATCTTGAAACACATAAATCTTCTAGACCAGGCTTTAAAAAATTATTTAACATTTCATTTCTTCTTGACTCTGGTTGTAGAAAATCAGGATTTTCCTCGTATAATTTTAGAAGTTTGTCTTGATACTTAGAAAGTTTAAAGAAATAAGCTTCTTCTTTAGCAAGTTTAACTTCTCTTCCACAGTCTGGACATTTTCCATCTACAAGCTGACTTTCTGTCCAAAATGACTCACATGGAGTACAGTAATGTCCTTCATATTCACTTTTATAGATATCACCCTTATCATAAAGCTTCTGAAATATTTTTTGTACTATTTCTTTATGATCTTCGTCGGTAGTTCTTATGAATCTGTCATAAGTAATATCTAAGGTTTTCCATAGCTCTTTGATGTTTCCTACTATACCATCTAAATATTCCTTAGGAGAAACACCTTTTTCATGAGCTACAGTTTGAATTTTTTGCCCATGCTCATCAGTTCCAGTAAGAAACTTCACGTCATATCCAAGTACTCTTTTAAATCTTGCAATTGTGTCTGCAGCAACAGTACAATAGGTATGACCTATGTGAAGATTATCACTTGGATAATAGATAGGCGTGGTTACATAAAACGTCTTCTTTTCCATAATAAAACCTCCTGTCATTGATTGAATTTTTATAGTTTAATTCATATAGAAATTAGTATAAGCATAACATTAACTTTGTATAAACATTAAATTCTTACTTTAAATCTCTATACTAAAAGAGAAATTTCCTATATTCCCCTTTGTCATCCTAAGCCTTTGGCGAAGGATCTATCTTTTTAATTCTCAATTCTCAATTTTTCTAAATTCTCAATTCAATAAAAAAAGCCCTCATCTCTATATAATAGAGACGAAGGCATATTCTTCGTGTTACCACTCTAATTTATCTAAACCTCACGGATTAGACCTTAGTAAGTTACTTTAATAACCTTGTTAATTTAACGGAAACAAATCCGACATAGCCTACTAATATGTTCAGCTACATAGCTTAGGGTCCATGTTCAGTCCAATATCTAACGCTAGCTTTCACCTAACCTAGCTCTCTAACAGATAGACATATAAACCTACTCTTCCCTTCATCGCTTTTAAATATGTTTTTTTTATTAACAAAAACTATACTAGAAGTGCTTAAATTTGTCAAGGGATTATAAGAAATACAATAGAAATATTAAGCTAACATTTGCAGGATACGACCATAATTCTCCTTTTTCATATCCGAAACCGTGAACGTATATTTCTATTTGTATTGCTATCATTTAAACACAATATTACATATAAATACAGATGCAATTATAGAAGCTAAATGAGACAACAACGCTGCAGGTAATGTATGTCTCGAATCTTTTATACCAACCACCCCAAAATACACCGCCATAGTATAAAATATAGTTTCAGCAGAGCCCATCATAGTAGATGCAACTCTTCCTATAAAAGAGTCAGGACCATACTCAGATATTATTTCCTTTACAACAGCTAAAGAGCCGCTTCCAGAAATAGGTCTCATAAGAGCAAGAGGTATCACTTCCTTTGGCACACCTATTACCCTAGCAACAGGACCTATAATATTTACTAATACATTCAAAGCCCCTGATCTTTTAAATATTCCTATGGCTATAAAAATAGCTATTAAATAGGGCATTATCCTCAAAGAAGCATTAAATCCTTCCTTAGCTCCTTCAACAAAAGCATCATATAGGCTTACACCTTTTATGTATCCATGTATCAATATTATACTCATTATGGCGGGAATAATTGCAACTGATAATATTTTAATAATTTCTATCATAGATAAATCATTCCTTTTTCTCTAATATTTTGGCACATAAGATACCTACAATAGTAGAAACAGTAGTTGCAATAAGAGAAGTACCTATAATTTCTGTTGGATTTGTTGAACCTGCATCTGCCCTGATTTTCAAAACAGTAAGAGGGACAATTTGTATAGAAGACATATTAATTACGAGAAACATGCACATAGAGTTTGTAGCTCTTTTTTTATCTCTATTAAGACTATTCATTTCCTCCATAGCTTTTAGTCCTATGGCAGTTGCAGAATTTCCAGCACCAAACATATTTGTTACCATATTCATCACTATAGCACTCATGGCAGGGTGCCCCTTAGGTATATCAGGAAATAAAATACTAGTAACGGGGGTTAATAATTTGCTAAAGCTTTTAATTAATCCAGATTTTTCAGCTATGTTCATGAGCCCTAGCCAAACTGCCATTATACCTGTAAGCCCTATGGCAAATTTAACAGCCTCAGATGCATCTTCTACAATAGAAATATTTATTGAGTCAAGATTACCTGTAACAAGGGCAGTCAATACACCTATGGCTATCATGAAAAACCAAATATAATTTATCATCATTTAGTCTCCTTTTCTGCTATATGCATTTTCAAATTCTCTTTTAAAAGCTGACTAAAGAAATAAAATAGCCTTTGCTTATTAAATAATATATTTAGATTATATGCTCATAAATAGCCTAGAATTACACTTAACAACTCTAAGCATGTTTTCCTGGAAAACATGTCATATTTCCCAGGAAATAATAAAACGTTGTCTTTTAATAGTAGAAAAGGGTATAAAAAAACTAAGACTAAATCTTAGAATTTAGTCTCAGCTTTTTTATGCCTTTTTTTGCATGTAATTATAATTGTTAATCTTCTTCTATATACATTTCTTCATCCATCATTGGCATAATAGGATACATTGCATCCATTGGATCCATTGAATCCATCATTGGATACATTGGATTATTTGGATACATAGGGTGCATAGGATTATTTGGATACATAGGATGCATAGGATACATTGGGTCCATATATCTTTCTTCTTCACCAACCATATGTCTACCACAGCTTGACATGCACATCATCATGCATCTCATCATCATAGGATTCATCATAGGACAACCGCACATGTGATGACCTACTGGATAAGTTGGATACGTTGGATATTTAGGCTTTTCTGGGGCTACTGGTTTTGGGCATTCTTCAGGTTTTTTAGGAGGCATGTAGCGCTCCTTAGGTCTTCTTATCAAATCAGATCAACTCCCTTTATTGAATTAATTAATCCATAAAGAATATTATTTATTGGCTATTATCATTATATGAACAACATAATTAACCGTTACCCTTTGTTATGGGGCAACTAAAAAAATAGTCATTCTGTTAGTTCTATAATTTTGCCATAAATCCAAGTTAGGGAGTGTTATTAGGTATAAACTTATAAAATACAGTCAAAACTAATAGCTAGTACCATAGGGACAAACAATGACTTCATTTTTAACGCTGAATTAAACTATTACTTAGAGGAAAATGTTAACTTTTATGACAAAATGACGTATAAATTTGACAAATTATTTCTTTTAAATTAGAATAGAAAATGGTTTCAAAAAAGCAGGAATAAAATGGAGTATATTTAAACTGCTAAGTAACATATTATATTATATCAAATTTAGGAGGTTTGAAATGGAACAGAAAAACAGGAGGAACAGGCTTTTAACTATTACAGCCATCATCCTCACTGGAATAACTGTATTCTCTCTTGCTGTGTTCAACATCACAATGAAAAAAGTTGATATTGTAGTTGATGGAAAGGAAATTTCTATAAATACTAGTAAAAAAACTGTGTCAGAAGTACTTAAGGAGAAAAATATATCATTAGGTGAATTAGATTATATAAATATACCTTTAGATAGTCCCTTAAAAGACGGTACTAAAATAGAAATAAAGAAAGCAGTACCAGTAACTATTAATTATGGCGGCAATATACTTGATATAAATACTGCTGAAAATACCGTAAAAGAACTATTGGATTCAATAAAACTAGATTATTGTCAGGACAAAATCACACCATCACTAAACAATAAAATCATACCAGGCATGGAAATAGATATAGTAAAAATAGATGAAAAAATTGAAACAATAAATGATACAATACCTTATAAAACAGTAACTAAAAACAATATTAACTTAGAAAAAGGAAAACTAATTACTATACAGGATGGCAAAGAAGGAAAAAAAGAAACAAAAATTAAAAAAGTTTATGAAAATGGAAGTCTTTTATCATCAGAAACAGTTGAAGAAATAATTGTAGAAGAGCCAGTTAATGAAATAATTGAAAAAGGTACAAAAGAACAAGAATACACTATTGCTTCTAGAGGTACTTTTGCAGGCAAGAGAGAGATTATTATGGTAGCCACAGCCTATGATTTGTCATATGAAAGCACAGGTAAAAAACCTGGTGACAAATGGTATGGACTTACTGCTTCAGGAACTCAAGCGAGGCCTGGGGTGGTGGCAGTAGATCCAAACGTTATTCCATTAGGAACTAAGGTTTATGTAGAATCATTAGACAACACTAAAGACTATGGCTATGCAATAGCAGAAGACACTGGGGGCGCTATAAAAGGAAATAAAATAGATCTTTTTATGGAAAATGCTCAACAAGTAAAATCATTTGGCAGGAGAAAAGTAAAAGTTTATATTATAGGTAAATAGAGCAGGCAACTGCTCTATTTTTTATGACCTAACCCGATTTTCTGAATGCTTATATCAGAAAATCGATGGTAGGTCAAACGCAACGAGGACCAAATTTATGTGAGCGGTAGCGAGCTAATAAATTTGTGTTGCGAGACTGCTTATGACCTAACCCGATTTTCTGAATGCTTATATCAGAAAATCGATGGTAGGTCA
>CAZUFW010000034.1:22849-25250 GCA_964619895.1 uncultured Clostridia bacterium
AGGACCAAATTTATGTGAGCGGTAGCGAGCTAATAAATTTGTGTTGCGAGACTGCGAAAATGCATATTTATTTAATTTTAAATAAAAGTTATAATAATATATAACATTTCCACTAAGATTGTGAGGAGACAAAATGATAAAAGAAATAATAGTAGTAGAAGGAAGAGATGATATATCAGCAGTGAAAAAAGCAGTAGACGCGGAACTAATAGCCACCGGGGGATTTGGTATTACAGAAGAAACAATAAAGAGAATACAAACAGCAGCAGAACGAAGAGGGGTCATAATATTTACAGATCCTGATTTTGCAGGAGAAAAAATTAGAAGCATAATATCTAAAAGAGTTAAGAATGCAAAACATGCATTTTTACCAAAAGATAAAGCTACAAAAGATGGAGATATAGGTATAGAAAATGCCTTACCTGAAGATATTATAGAAGCATTATCTAAGGCGAGAGTAGAATCAGCAGAGCCATCAACTGAATTTACTAAAGAAGATTTAATTGAAAGTGGACTTTTAGGAGACACAGATTCAAGTGTAAAAAGAGATATAGTAGGAAGAATGTTAGGGATAGGACATTGTAACTCAAAACAGTTTCTAAAAAGACTAAATAATTATGGCATAACGAGAGATGAATTCGAAGAAAGCATCAGGAGGATGTATAATGAGTGGAGAGAATAAAAGGCTTTATTCGCCTGCTGTTGTAAAAGAAGTTATAGAAAAGCATGGATTTAGATTTTCAAAAAGCCTAGGGCAGAACTTTCTAATAGATGGCAATATAATAGATAAGATAATAGAAGGCTCTAGTATTGGAATAGATGACGGCATAATTGAAATTGGTCCTGGAATAGGGACCCTTACACAGAAATTATGTGAAAGCGCTGGAAAGGTTATTGCAATAGAGTTAGACAATAATCTTCTTCCAATTTTAGAAGAAACTTTAGGAGATTATAATAATATTGAAGTAATACATGGAGACGTGCTAAAAGTTGATTTAAATAAAATAATTAATGAGAAGCTAGAAGGTAGAAAAGTAAAAGTAGTAGCAAATCTTCCATACTATATAACTACACCTATAATAATGAAGCTTCTTGAAGAAAACTTAGCTATAGATAAAATCGTAGTAATGGTGCAAAAAGAAGTTGCTTTAAGAATGAAGGCTTCACCTGGAAGCAAAGATTACGGAGCTCTATCTGTTGCAGTGCAATATTATTCAGAGCCTGAAATAATAGTAGATGTTCCTAAAAATGTTTTTATGCCTAGGCCCAATGTAGATTCAGCAGTAATAATGCTAGATGTATATAATGAACCTGCTATAAAAGTAAAAGACCAAAGGCTATTTTTTAATGTTATTAAGGCTGCATTTGGGAAAAGGAGAAAAACTCTTTTAAACGCATTAACAAGTGGTATAGGGCTAGACAAAGAAGAGATAGAAGCAGCTTTAGGAAGAAGTGGAATAGATCCAATAAGGAGAGGAGAAACCCTTGATATTACAGAGTTCGCAAGAATAGCCGATGAAATATATAGTACGATGAACAACTATTAGTTCACTATTTCCCCTTTTATACATATATTAATAACAAGGAGTATAAAGGAGGGAATAAATTGAGCGAATTCATGAGGAAATTTGTGATATTAGAGGAGCAGCCTGACTACTATAAAAAAGTGCAAGGGCTAACTCCTAAGGGTCATATGAATATTGAAGTAAGAGACGGTAGAGGAAAGTTAACCCTTAATGTTGATAATTTAAAAATAAATCCAGATGAAGAAAAACTTTATAAGGCATGTTTAATAGGAACAGATAACAAGGATTTTGTAGATGTAGACTTGGGGGTTATAGTATTAAACGACAGAGGAAAAGGAAGCTTAGAGTGGAGATTTGACCCAGCATCAGTAGGAGGTACAAGTCTCTCTATAGAAAAATTTAATAACGTGCTTGTAAAAGAAGTGGATATAGCAAATGAAAATAATGATATGGTGGTTCCACTATTAGGCTATATTTATAAAAAGGATGGTAGCTTAGTTAAGTTGATGAAAAAACAAGCTGAAAAAGAGTCCCTTAGAAAACATGAGATAGAAAAACAAAATATAGACTTAGTACAGTTTGAAAAGTCTAAAATTGACAAAGAAGAATTTTTAGAAGCAGTAGAATCTAAAGAAACTTTAGACAAAGCTGAAATAGAGCAGAATCATATACAAGAAGATACATATGTACCTTTAGTAGAAGAAGCTAATATAGAAGAAACAAAAGTAGAGGGAACAAAAGTAATAGAAAAGGTAGAGACAGAAAAAGTAAATGTAGAAGAAATAAATAAGGAAGATGAAACAGAAGAACAGGAAACAGAAGAACAGGAAACAGAAGAACAGGAAACAGAAGAACAGGAAACAGAAGAACAGGAA
>CAZUFW010000034.1:25350-31175 GCA_964619895.1 uncultured Clostridia bacterium
AGAAGAAATACAAGAAGAAATACAAGAAGAAATACAAGAAGAAATACAAGAAGAAATACAAGAAGAAGCCTATGAGGAAAGAAAGAAAGAAGAGCAGTTTATACCAGAAATAGTTAATATAGAATCTAAAGAACTAGAAGATGAGAAAATAGATATTAAAAAAACAGAGGTAGAAGATTTAGAATTCGAGGATATTATACCAATAGATATTAAGTCAGAAGAACTTGAAAATCAGGATATATACACGGAAGAAGAGGAGAAGGATGAACAAATCCATAGTACAGAAACTGTTTGGCTTGACCTAGAAACTGAAGATAAGATATATGATAACGAATATGAATCACAAGATTATAGTTTTATAAAAATGGGAGATGATTTTACTCCATATCATCAAGTTACTTATAACTATGGAGATTATATAGATAATTTTTATGGCAATAAAATAAACAAGATGGATGCCTATATGGAAACTGCTAAAAATTACAGTTTACAAGTGGCAAACTATACAATGGATATTCTGAAATTTTTTGAAAAAATACAACCCTTTAGAGAAAATTTAAGAGATTGCACATGGTGGAAGATAGAGCATAGCAGTGAAGATTTTAATAGGGGATTTCTTCCTTTCTATAGTCATTTAGTTAATGCATATTATCCATACCCACTGACCTCAAGAACTACTACTTGTCAAAACTTGATAGAAAAATATGGTCACTATATTTTTGGTACAGTAAAAAGACAAGAGGAGATACAGTACTATGTTTATGGAGTGCCTGGGAAATATACAATAGCAGAGCATCCATACAATGGTGCCACAGGCTTTAATACATGGCTACGAAACAAAAATTCGCTTGAAGACTTAGGCTATTGGCTCATATATATAGATGCTTTAAGTGGTAAAATAGTTAATCCAGTAAATCCAACAATACCTACAAGGTAACCTCTATTTTTTAGGGGTTATTTTTTTATACTTAAGGATATAATCACAATATGATATAATTTAGAAAAGGGCAATCGGGGGAAATGAAAATGCAAAATGTTGAGCAAGACTGGATATGCAATACAACTGAAATAAACAAGGAAGCTGTGGATAGCATGAAAAAAGACATTCTTCCAGAAAAAACAATAATAAGTTTATCTGAGGTTTTTAAAACCTTAGGTGATCCTACAAGACTTAAGATAATTTACCTCCTTTCAAAACGTAATCTATGTGTCTATGATATAGCAGACATACTAAACATGAGTCAATCAGCCATATCTCACCAGTTAAGAGTTCTTAGAAGCTTACGACTTGTAAAGTTTAGAAAAGAAGGTAAACATGTAATATATTCATTAGATGATGATCATGTTCTTCAATTATTTAACCAAGGCATAGAACACATATCCCATGAATAAAAATATTTAATTTTTTTTTGATTAAAAAAGGTTTTTTCAGGGCAATATAGAAATAATCTATAAAGAGAATAAAAACAATAAATCATTTCTATATTAGGAGGTATGAAAAAAATGGCAAATGTAACTGTATACACAAGTAACACATGACCACATTGTACAACTGCGAAGCAGTACCTTTCGGAGAAAGGTGTAAGCTATACAGAGAAAAATGTTCAAACAGATCCAAGTGCAAGAAAAGAGTTAATGCAAAAGGGCTACATGGCAGTACCTGTAATAGTAGTAGATGGCGAGGAAATTGTAGGCTTTGATAAAGCAAGATTAGAAGAACTCCTATAATATAATATTATATAATATAAATAAAAAACCTTGGCGAAAGCCAAGGTTATTTATTTAGTTCTGCAAGAAGTTTTTCTAAGTCTATTCCATGTACCATAGCAGCTTGTTCCAATGATTCCATTTGTGAAGAAGGGCATCCAATACATCCCATACCAAATCTTAAAAGTGCTTCTGCAGCTTCAGGTTTTTCTCTTAATATTTCTCCTATAAGCATATCTTTAGTTATAGCCATTAAAAATTCCTCCTTAATACTATTTTGATATAATCATACCACAAAATAAAATGTTTTGCGTGATTAAAATCACATTTTACAATTATCATATTAGAAATAAAGTTGAATGAGTTAAAATTAATTATCTCCAACACAAAATATAATATACTAACTAAGAAAAAATGACAATAGTAAATAAAAAATGAATAAAAATTATTATTTTAGCCAAAATACATATGAGGAGGGATGTAAAATGCCAGATAATGAAAGAAATAATGAAAGAAATAATGAAAGAAACAATGAAAGGACAGGTGAAAGAACAAGAGAAAGAACAAGGGATGACAACAACTTTAGTATTACCGAAATGATAGTTAGAGTAATTATAACAGCTATAGTTGTAGGCTTAACTGCGTTTTTCACACCAGGTTTTAGAATCGACAGCTTATGGAGTCTGCTCATTGCAAGTATTGTTATAGGGCTTTTAGACTACCTGGTAGAAAGATTTACAGGTTTAGATGCTTCAGCATTTGGAAAAGGAATTAAAGGGTTCTTAATAACAGTTGTGATTCTTTATGTTACAAGACTTATAGTTCCTGGATTTCATATTACTTGGCTAGGAGCAATCATTGGTGCAATAGTAATAGGAATAATCGATATGATAATACCAAGCAGAGCATCAATATAAACCAAAATTTTGCTAATATAGAGTTATGAACCTGTTAGTCAGTAAATAAGGACTTGGCAAAACATACATTGATTTCCAATATTTAATGGAAGTAATTTGTGAGTGCAAACAAATACCGGACATAAGTCATTTTCAATTGAAAACAATTTTTAATACCAAATGGAACCCTGTATCATTGAAAAATACAGGGTTCCATTTATATAATAATAGTAGTATAATAATACTAAATAATTTCAATTGAAAACGAGGTGTCAAAATTGAGTAGTGTTAAAGTAATTGATGATAACGAAAGATTTAGAATTGCTAGCAGGATAACTTGGTTTACAATCGTCCTAAACGTAATTCTTGCTATAGCAAAGATTGGTATAGGCATAATATCATGCTCAACTGCTATGGTCGCAGATGGTGTTCATACCGTTTCAGATGTAGGGAGCTCCTTAGGTATTATTGTAGGCTTTTTTATTTCAAATAAGCCAGAAGACTCAAAACATCAATATGGACATGAGAAAGCTGAATCTATAGCTGGATTTGTCTTATCTCTAATGCTTATTGCAGTGGGGATAAAAATAGGGTATTCATCAATAGAACTTATGATTTCTGGAAGCACTAAAGTTCCAGGCATACTAGCCCTATGGGCTGCACTGATATCAATATTTGTCAAAGAATTTCAGTATAGAATAACTATAAGAGAAGGGAAAAGAATAAACAGTAGTGCTCTAATGGCAGATGCTTGGCATCATAGATCTGATGCATTATCTTCCATAGGAACACTTATTGGTATAGCAGGTGCAAGACTGGGCTATAAAATTTTAGATCCATTGGCAGGGTTTATAGTTTCTGTTATAGTTATAAAAGTTGGTATTGACCTATTTTTAAAGGGATACAATGAATTGATGGATTCATCAATAGAAGAAAATGAACTTACGCAAATATCAAATTTAATTTTGAAAGAAACTAAAATAGATAGTATAAGTGACTTAAAAGCTAGAAAACATGGTTCAAAAATTTTTGTTGATGTTGAGGTTTGTGTAGATCCTAACATTTCTGTATTGGAAGGCCATGATATAGCTGAAGATGTGGAAAATGTTATATATGACAATTTAGATAATGTAAAAAAGGTCTTGGTACATGTGAATCCTTGTGTGGATAACAAAAACTAGCAAAATGATTTTTCATTCTAGCCCGTGGAATTTTCCACGGGTTTTTTGCATATTTAATAGTAACTTGATAAAATATACCCCCATATGGTATAATTTGATTACATAAATATTGATACTAAAATTAGTAATTAAGGAGTGAATCATATGACTGACATTTCAATGTCTGCAGCTTTTATAGCAGGGTTGTTATCTTTTTTCTCACCCTGTGTACTTCCATTGATACCGGCATATATAACATATATAACTGGAACAGCATTAGAAGAAGAATTGGAAAACAGAAAATTTCTTGCTCTTACTAGAACCCTAGGCTTTGTATTAGGATTTACTATTATCTTTATGATAATGGGAGTATCAGCAAGCTTTTTTGGAAAACTGTTTAGAGTCTATAAGGTGCAGTTTCTAAGAATTAGCGGCATTTTAATAATTGGTTTGGGACTTAATATGATGGGTATATTAAACTTAAATATTTTTAGCAAAGGAAGAAAAATTAAGCTGCCAAAGGTAACTGGTTGGTTTAGCTCAATACCTGTAGGAATGGCTTTTGCTGCTGGCTGGACTCCTTGTGCAGGGGCAGTTTTAGGAACCATACTATTATTTGCAGGAAATACAGGAACAGTATCCGCAGGTTTCTTTTTATTATTGTTCTATTCTTTAGGTCTAGCTATACCTTTTATTTTGACGGCATTACTTATAAGCAAATTTAGTAAGTTTTTATCTAAATCAGAAAAGGTGCTTCCTTATATTACAAAAATAGGTGGATTAGTAATAGTAGCATTAGGATTGCTGATATTCTTTAATAAGATATATCTCATTATAAATATGTTCCTATAATAAATTTTTACAATAGACAAAAGTTAAATCAATAGAAAAATATTTCACTTTTTAATCATTATTTAGGAGGGTTTCGATGAAAAATAAAAACATAATACTGATAATAGTTACAGTAGTCATAGTTGGCATAATTGCATCTGTTTCATTAGGTGTAATGGGTTTTAAGTTTTTTAAAAAGACAGTTATAGAAGAACAAAAAAAGGACATAGGAAATATTGTAGAAAATAATTCTCCTCAAATAAACATTGAAAATATTATTGATATAGGGGAATCTGCACCTAACTTTACATTAGAAGACTTGGAAGGCAATAAAGTATCTCTTAAAGACTATGAAGGAAAAAAAGTAGTATATCTAAACTTTTGGGCATCTTGGTGTCCACCATGTAGGCAAGAAATGCCTGACCTAAACAAATTATATGAAGAAAACAAGGATGATGAATTCATAGTTCTTGCAGTAAATGTTGGAGAATCTGAAAAAACTGTGAAAAAATTTATTGAAGAAAATGGGTATACTTTTCCAGTATTATTAGATAAAACTCAAGAAGTGGGAATTACCTACAATACTTCTTCCATACCTACATCTATAATAATAGATAAAGAAGGGAAAATAAGAGCATATAGACCTGGCTTCATGACTTATGAACAAATGAAGGATATGGTAGATAGCGTGAAGTAGTCAACTACTACATTTTTAAATTAAAAATATAAGAATAAATAAAAACCATTGACCCAAAACTAAATATGTAGTAGAATATGTTTTATGATACCTGTACGGGGTATATATAAAATAAGAAAAGAATTGGGAGGGTCAAAAATGAATATAAATGTAACAGAAAAAGCTCAAGAAGAATTAAAAAGAATATTAGAGAAAAAAGGTTCACAAGGTAAATCAATTAGAATATATATTGCAGGTGTTGGTTGAGGTGGTCCATCATTTGGAATAGCTCTGGATGAGCAAAAAGAAGACGACGACGTAACTAAAATTGGTGACTACAATTATATAGTTGAAAAAGATCTCATTAACACATATGGCACATTTAACGTAGATTATGTAAATGATTGGTTAAGAAAAGGATTCCATATAGTGCCAAACAGAGGCGGATCATCCTGTAGTTAAGAAATATAAAGAGTAAGGCTAGTGCCTTACTCTTTTTTATGACCTAACCCGATTTCCTGAATGCTTTTATCAGGAAATCGCTGGTAGGTCAAA
>CAZUFW010000035.1:0-30763 GCA_964619895.1 uncultured Clostridia bacterium
CCTTCTTGACTATTTTGCATTGCTTTAGCAAATCTTTATTAGAGATTTTCCAAGTATGATTTTTAGACGACTCACTTCTAATATACACATGATGAAATCTATTAGTAGAATATATTTTAAAGCCGGTGCTAATACAGTCTTTAGAGAATCGCGTATCAACACCTTTAGGTATATCAGCAAATATGACCTTTTCAAAAACATGTTTTTTAATAATTAATGTGGGTCCATCCATATGTTTTACATATTTATTCTCACTTAAAGGAGAGCGAATTGCCAAAATCTTATCTTTTTTGAAATAAACAAAGGAAGCAGCTTTCCCGATTATATCAGCATGCTTGAGTGCCTTAAGAGAATCAGATAAATATTTTGGACCATAGTAGTCATCATCATCAAATTTTGCAATTATGTCATATTTAGCTTTAGAAACACCAAAATTTAGGCTACTTCCTAAAGTAATTTCTTCGTCAATTTGATATACACTTACATTACCATAGGATTTAGCCTTTTTCTCCCACGTACTAATACTGATATCATTATTATTAAGAACTATTATCATTTCTTTATTTTTATATAATTGTCTTTCGAAATTTTCAAATACATTTTCCATGGAATCTTTTCTCATTGTACATACTATAATTGATACAGCTGAAGAGTTATCTTTTTTATTTTCAACATGTTTAGGCATGCTTTTTTTTTGTTTGTTTGTAGTTTTATTTACAGCCTTCTGGACCATTTTTTCCTCCTTGATTATATATTGATAATAACTGTAAGATTCAAGATATACTCTTTTACTATATGGTATATCTTCAAACGTTTTTGTCATATTTTGAAAAAATAGGGGCCTACTCCAGCTCTAAACTTTACTTTCAAAGGGCATGTTGTTTTACACATATAGTAGGCCCATTTATTAATAATTTCTTAGTTTCTAACGATAATCGTCATATGACGGTTATCTTTGGGATAGCCCTGATTTATTCTTAATTTTATCTGCATATGATTTATAATCCTTTGTATGCACAATTGGCTTACAGAAACTGCTTAATAATACCTTATCGGTTATCTTCCAAGTATGTGTTGCTTTTGATTTTTGTCTAATATAGACATGATTATATCTATCTGTAGAGTAAATTTTAATCCCATTTTTTATACAGCGTCCACAAAACCTAGTATCTTCTCCAATAGAAATATCCGGGAATTGTACCTTATCAAATATGCTTTTTTTGAATAAAAGGGTAGAGCCATTAACGAATTTAACATATTTATTTTCATTTTTCGGATTTCTGATTGCCAACAGGCCTAATTGTTGAAAATAAACTAAATGAGAACATTTACCAATAACAGAAGCTTCTGTATGCTTAAAAGCTTTTACTGAATGTGATAGATATTTAGGACCATAATAATCGTCGTCATCAAATTTTGCGATTATTGGGCATTTAGAAATACTAACAGCATAATTGAGACAATGGCCTAATGATATACTTTCGTCCATTCTATAAACACTCACATTATCATAGGCTTTTGCTTTAGACTCATACTTATCTATGTTCAAACTGTTTTTGTTTACTATAATAATTAACTCCTTATTCTTATATGTTTGTCTGTCAAAATTATCAAAAATATTATTAATGAAAGATTCATTGTTAGTAGCAGTTATTATGGAAACACCTTGCTTTTCCATTTTGTGTTTGTTTTGCTTGGTAGTTTTTTTCTTTATAGTTTTGTTTGCTGGATATTTTGATCTAGAGAGCTTTTTTTCAATAGGCATGGGAACTTCATACTCCTTTTGGTATTTTGATACCAATACTATTTTAATTACATCTCAGATTTATTGTGCTCTATTATATGTTGAAAAACGGATATTGACACAGATATCAAATACTGAATTCATACCTTCTTTCGTATTAGTTTATTTAAAAGGAAATTCTACCTAGCTTCAAGCTGGGATTTTAAAAACCTTATGCTATCTTTGTATTTTTTCACATTTTTATATTTCAACCCATCTATAATTCTTCTAGTGGATTTACATATTTGAAATAATTTTAACTTTTCCATTAATCTTTTTTCATTTTGATGCTCATAATATTTTATTATACGTTTAATAAATTTTTCCCCGTAATAATAGGCTATAAGCGTAAAGTCGTAATCAGGATCACCTATGGTTATGTTACCAAAATCAATAATACCGCAAATCCTATTTTCTTTTGTATCAAAAAAAATATGATCATAACTTAAATCATTGTGTATTAAGGTAGGTTTATATTTAAAGTTATAACTATTATTAAGATATTCTTTGAAAATCTTATCTAATGACTTTCTTTCTGCAGAAGTTAAAATAGGATATATTTTTTCCTTAGCTCCATGATAATCGCTCTTACATTTAGCTTTAAAATCCTTAACTTTTAAATATTCTTTTTCATTGTCCTTGATTGGAAAAGAATGTAGCTTTTTCAAAAAAACTGCAATCTGTTGAGCCGTTTTATCTTTTTCTTGTGTAGATAAATTGTTGAATGTTTTTTTCGATAATGCCTTGCCTTCTATTTTTTTATAACCAGCATAGTACATAGGAAATATCCTTGAAGGTTTTCCTATAAATGTGAAATCAGGTATTGATAGGTTTAAGCTGTTTTTTATTTTGGGAAGAATCTTAATTTCTTTCTTTAAGGAAGTTGATGCCCGCTCGTGTTTAGGCAGCCTAAATATATATAAATTATTAACAAGGTAAACCTCGCTATTATCTCCTTCATCAACATAAGATATTTCACGTATTTTTAAATCGGCAAAATCGCTATTTATTATTTTCGTAACTTTTTTTGTCCCATACATTGTTTTCACCTCATATAAGAATTTTATAAAAAAAGATTTCATCCAAAAACCATAGTCTCTAATTATTAATGCTATATTTTGTTTCATTTTAATTTAATTTTAGCAGTTCAGATACTGTTACAAGTTCATATCCTTGCTTTTTTAGATTTGGTATTATTATTTTTAATGCTTCATAGGTTTCACTTTTCCCCTCAACGCGATCATGAAGTAATACTATATCTCCTCTTTTAGCGTTAGATAAAACTTTGTTTGTTATTTTTTCTACTCCTGGGTGGTTCCAGTCCCAAGGATCTTGTTTAGGCGACCATAAGATGGTTTTATACCCGTTTTCTCTTGATACTTTTATGACTTCATCATTGTAATATCCATAAGGAGGCCTAAAAACTCTTGGCTTCTTCCCTGTTATTTCAAAGATTATTTTTTGCGCTTTTTCAAACTCTTTTCTTATTGTTTTTGTAGGGACTTTTGTTAAATCAAAATGACTATAGGTGTGATTACCAATTTGATGGCCATCATCATTTATTTGTCTTATAATTTCGGGATAGATTTCTGCATTTTTACCTAATACAAAAAAAGTGGCCTTAGAGTTATTTTCTTTTAATAATTTTAATATCATTGGGGTAAATACTGGATGTGGGCCATCGTCAAAGGTCAATGATATAGCTTTTTTATTTATCGATACCCGTTCAATTATTTCCTTTTTATGATTAACAGAGCTTGTCTTTTTCACCATATTTTTTGAAGAGTATTCTTGTGCTTTTTCTCCAATATTAGAGAATTTTGAATTTCTTAGAATTTTATTTTTTTTTATATTGCTCATTAAGTTTCATCCTTTTACACTATTCTTATATAGGACCACATATCTCTGCTTATTGAAATTTGTGATAGGGATGGCAGAGATTTTGGTATAAACCTAGTACTAATATATGCAATGTACATTTATCTAGTGCGTTTGACACTTGCGTGTTGAGATATTCCAATTTTAGTTAATTATAGCTTATTACAGTAACAATAATTATTAAGAAACATATTAATGCATTAGGGATAATCCAATTTATTCATAAGGTTAATTCAATTGTTATTAGAACTATAATTAAATAAAGGGGACTGTGTAAAATGCAAACCCATAACGTTAAAATTAAGAATAAAAATAGATCTTTAAATAAATATAAAAGACAAAATAATATTTCTAGGTCACTTTCTAACTATGGTGTTTCTGTCATTGCTTGTACTTGTAGAGCTGGTTTTATTGACAACTTATTTGCAAATTATAATAGACAAAAGTACAAACCCAAAGAATTAATAATAGTGCTAAATGATGACAGTTTGAATTTAGAAGAATGGAAAAGGAAAGCAAAAAAATATAATAATATTAAGGTGTATAAATGTAGTGAATCTTACTCTTTAGGCAAGTGTTTGAATTACGCAGTAGAAAAATCAAATTATCCATATATAGCTAAGTTTGACGATGATGATTACTATTCATCAGAGTATTTATCTGATTCAATAAAAGTATTCAAAAGAAATAACAAAATAGGTGTTATTGGTAAAGCTACATTTTTTGTTTATTTTGAAAAAAACAAGATACTAGCACTAAAAAGAGTTGATAAAGAAAATACAAGTGGAGCATTCTTTTTAACTGGGGCAACATTAATCTTTAAAAAAAGAATATTTGAGAAAGTAAAGTTTGCAGATATATCATTAGGAGAAGATGATAGATTTGTAATGGATTGTATAAAAAAAGGTATACAAACATTTTCCTCAGATAGATTTAATTTTGTCTATATAAGATATGGAGCAAAATCACATCATACTTATAAAATTGATAATAAAGACTATATGAAAGGCTGTGACTTAATTATGAAGACCGATAATTTTATAGATTTTATTATGCGAAAAAATAATCTTTGAGATAGATTTCTTAGAAGAGGTAAAGGTGATTAATATATTCATATTACAGTTAAATTATTTACCAGAAAAATGCAAGAAAAAACAGCTAAATTGAAGGCTATCATATTTCAATTTAGCTGTTTTTAAAGCTTTTTATTTATTATATCTGAATATTCCTTGTAATCATCTACCACACCAATAATTCTACATAGTTTCTTGAATAGCTCATCTTTAATATTCCAAGTATGCTTATCGGAAGAACCATGTCTTATATATACATAGTTATACTTATCTGTAGAATATATTTTAATCCCATTTTTTACACAATCTTTGCAAAATTGAACGTCTTCTCCTAATGACTTATCATGAAATTTTACCTTATCAAAAACTTTTTTTCGAAATACAAGAGTTGGCCCTTCTACCCTATATACATATCTGTTATCTTTTTTAGGATTTCTAATAGCCAAGGTTTCACTATCCTCAAAGTAAACATAAGTGGTATATTTTCCAACTACATCAGCATAATTTAGTGCTTTAGCTGCTTGAGAAAGATACTCTGGCCCATAATAGTCATCATCATCTAGCTTAGCTATGACTTTGTATTTAGATTTTTCAATTCCATAGTTTAAACAGTATCCCAAGGATTTACTTTCATCTATTTGAAAAACTGAAATATTAGTATGTTTTTTCGATTCTAAAATCCATTTTTTTATATTCATTTTGTTATTATTTAATATAACTATTAATTCTTTATCAACAAACGATTGTCTATTAAAATTATCGAAAACGTTTTTCATATACTTTGGCCTATTTGTACAAGTAATCACAGAAACTTTTATATCCGTTGTCATATTGACATGCTTCGTAGGCCATTTATTAGTTTTTAGCTTTACTTTATAATTAGGTAATCTTTCGATATTATTGTCTGAAAGCTTATTATTTAACAATATATTTTTTTGCATACTTCCTCCCTCAAGTAGAAAATTTTTGTAACAATATTAACTATTAAAAACATATTTATATCATATAACTTAAAGGAAGTGATAATATGGACATTAAATCAATTAGTAGAGGAAAACATTATTTAGCAGTATTCAAATCAAAAAACTATGCTGTCCAACTATATTATAAATTAGAAAAAGCTGGTTATGGTATATTTCAACTAATATCTACACCTTGTCAGTTGAAAGGGGGGTGTAGTTACTCTATTAAGTTTTATAGGCTTAATGATATCAATTACTTAAAACAATATTCACAGGATTTTGATCAAGAAATATATGGTGTTTATTATGTAGAAAAAAAAGATGGTGGTACAGTTTATGAAGCTGTAAGTTTTTAAGAACCCATCTATGCATGTTTAAAAAATCTAGACCAAAATCCTTTTTTTGGATTTTTATTATTTGACTCATCTATTTTTTTATCTATATCGATAAAACATTGATTGTTAATGTCAATCGATTCTTTAAGTGCTAAAAGAGTATTATCTATGTTTATTAATTGAGAAATAAAGTCTGAAGAAATATCTTTTAAGCTGATAATATCTCTTGATATATCTGACAAGGCATGTAAGATTGATTTCATATCATTTGCCATATTCAAACATTCACTTACATTTTCTTCTTTATTGACAGATAAAGAACTGTAATCATTGACAATATTCATTGTTTCCTCCAACTTTTCGGTTTCAATATGGATATCTTTATTACTACTATCATTTTTATAAGAATGTTTATTAAAATAATCAGTTAAATTTTGTTTAAGATAAATTTTCATATCATCTAAATGGAAGAAAATCTGAGATACTTTTTGAGTACTTGTCTCTGAAGGGAAATTTGTAAGGTATTTTGCTATAAAAATTTTAACTTCAGGAGGAATAACAATAGCATCATCTATGGTCCAATTAAAACCATGATTATATGAAACTAAAGAATGAATTATGCTTTTTTCCTTTAGATAAATTCTTAGGGTTTCTTTTTCTTCGTAAATAATTGGATAAGTATATTCGCTGCTTATTAGAGGAAGCTTTTCTTCCTTCCAAGTGTTTCTGTTATTACCTAGTTGAGGGATAAATTTATAGTTTACTTCATAGCTATTTTTTTCTTGAGTTAACCATATAACATGAATATTATCAATTTTATCAACTAAGATATTTGGACAATGACTATTACTTTGATGGGTTGACAGTAGCTTAGGAATTAAATTCCATTTTTTAAAAGATGAGTTAAAGAAGGTATAATTAATCTTTTGTGTACCTTCTTCAATAGAAGTATAAATCAAATGAATATTATCAAATTTATCAAAATCAATAAAATAGAGAGGTATTGTTTTACCTGATGTAAAGCTTATTACATTTGTTTTTTCCCAATTACCTTTAGTTCCAATGAGATGTTGGATAGTCCATACTTTAGGATTTATAAGATTAGAGAACGAAAACAATATATGAATGTTTTCCTTGCAAACTCTCAGCGTTAAATTTCCATAGCTGTTTGATCTCACATCAAATTGAGTTAAAGTCTTTTTCGCCCATTTTTTATTTGAATAAAGACTATATATTACTTTTCCTTCATTTGTAAGATAAATCAAGTGTATCCTGTCCCTATTATCAATATCTAATGAAAAATTATTAACTGCATCATCTGATACTAAGTACTGTTCGACTAAAGTGCAATTATTATCATATAAGTCATAATTGATTCTATTATTTTTGTCTAAATAAAATCTTAGTATTTCTCCTGTGAAATTTTTAATTATGTAGTTATTAATGTAATAAGTATTCACTTAAATATCACCCTTTCAAACATATTAAAAAACAATCACAAATCTACCTATAATTCATAATATGAAAGTAAAGATGATTTTATTAAATTATATTTGTGTAAAGGAGTGAAAAGCTATGGTAAACGGATTTGATCCAAGTCCTGGTGAACCGTTCATGCCAGATGATCTAAGTTATATTACTGAAACAGTATGTATAATTACTGATAAGGTATATGCTCATTGTCAACAAAGAGAGTGCTTCCCTAGAGTAGATGTTGATTTAGGAGAAAAGACTTTTTCAAGCATTAGATTTAGACCGGGATTTATTGTAGAGAACACTTTAGTGGTAACAGACATACAAAACAGACCAAATTTCAGAAGAGTAAGATTTACTTTGAGAGTACCATTCGAGGTAGTAACTACTGATGGCAGTGTTATTAACGGATTTTTACCAGATATTTTAAAAGACATAATATTATTTATCCCTAATGCAAGAGATGAATTCGATTTTAGAATAGTAGTAGAGACTGCTTCAAGAGTTCTAGGAGAACCAACTCAAAGTGGTTGTGTGCTATCATTTGCCGTCGGAGTATTCATAATTGTAAAAGTTGTAGGTAGAGTGCAATTACTTATTCCAGCATTTGGTTTCTGCCCAGAGCCACCTGAGTGTGAAGAATTTAGCCCATTAAGTATATGCGATAATTTTGACTATGAACCATTCCCAGATTTCTTCCCACCACAATTTGAAGACTTATTTCCAGATGATTAATAAAAGCTCCAATTGTAGCTTTTGAAGTTAGGGAAGCTTTTGTTGAAACACATTTTACGGAAAGTGCAAATTAAGGAATTTTATACTTTCCTATGGTTATAAAAAAAGAGGAGCTTTTGCTCCTCTTAGGCTGCTAACTGAGTTAGTGGCCTTTAATATTTTTTGCAAATCTATTTTCCTATAAATATTTCTGTATAGTATCCATTTACAATCCCTATACCAACATGAGTGTAATTAGGATTCAAAATGTTTTTTCTGTGTCCATCTGAATTCATTAAGCTATTATGTGCACTTTCAACACTATAATTCTTTGCTATATTTTCTCCGAAATATCTATAGGAAACACCTTCATTTTTTAGTAACGTAGTAGAACTTCCAAAAGTTGGAGAAGTATGTGAGAAATAAGATTTGTCATTCATATCTTGGGATTTTATTCTAGCAGCCTTAAATACCTTTTCGTCTATTTGAAGAGGGCTTACTCCAGCTTTCTGTCTTTCTTGATTTATTAAATCAAATAATTTTTTTTCTTCAGCGCTAATTCCTTTATTGTTTTGCTGTGCAGTTCCAGTAGTAGTGTTTCCTGAATTGCTTGGTTTAGTAGTAGATCCAGTGCCTGTATTTCCTGGGTTGCTTGGTTTAGTAGCAGTTACTGCGCAAGTACTACCGTTTTTGCATGAAGTACTAGTTCCTAAGTTAGTGTTACATGTATTACTCTTAGGAATAGTAACTACATTTGAATTTGTATTATCATTGAAAATTTTGAAGATAATATCAGATGATTTGCTACATCCTTGTGTATTGATGCAATTAGTTGACTGATTACCTGTGCATGTTTTATAACTGAAAATTTTGTAGCCGCAGGAGTTATTTGCATTACAGTTATTGTTTAACACATCAGCCTTTACTGTCGCACTTGAGCCTAAAAATACTAGAGTTCCAACCACCATTCCTAAGATTTTCTTACCTTGTTTCATAATTATCAACTCCTTTAAAGTTTTTTAGTCTTTTTCTAACTCCATGTTTAACATTTTAACATAACTTTTTACAAAAAACGACAAAAAACTTATGTGTAAATTTTGGATATAGTAAAAAAATTTTTTATTAAGTGAATGTTGACAGAAATAGTAGGGTATAATATACTTAGAAAAGAAAGCCTAGTAATATACTTGGAATTATAAAGAGGTGGTTCAATGAAGCTTTCAACAAAGGGGAGATATGGGCTTAAGGCTATGTTTGAGCTAGCTCTTCATTATGGAGAAGGTCCTGTGCCTTTAAAAAATATAGCTGAAAGTCAAGGCATATCTGAACACTATTTAGAACAGCTAATTGCAGTATTAAGGAAGAACGGACTGACATCTAGTGTAAGGGGAGCCCAAGGCGGATATTTATTAAATGAGAGTCCTAAAAACATTACGGTAGGAGATGTTATAAGAGCTTTAGAAGGAGATATTGCACCAGCGGACTGTGTATTAGATGAAAACATAGGCAAGTGTATAAAAGAGGATTTCTGTGTTACCAAAAATGTTTGGATTAAAATTAAAAATAGCATAAACGAAGTAATTGATTCAATTACTTTACAAGATATGGTTGATGATTTTATTAAAATAAATGGAAAGAAAGGATACATGTACTATATTTAGAATTGTACTTAAATGTAATCTTGGTTGGGAGGATGAAAAATGATAAGACAAGTTTATCTAGATAATGCGGCAACTACTCCTGTTAAAAAAGAAATTCTTGAAGCAATGATTCCTTATTTTACAGAAAAGTATGGGAATCCATCTAGTATTTATAGACTTGGACAAGAAACTAGGGCTGCTATAGATGAAGCTAGAGAGAAAGTGGCTAAAGTAATAAATGCAAAATCAAGAGAGATTTTTTTCACAGCTGGTGGCTCAGAAGCTGACAATTGGGCAATAAAGGGAGTTGCATTAGCAAATAGAGACAAGGGTAACCATATTATTACTTCAAAAATAGAACATCATGCAGTTCTTCATACATGTGAATATTTAGAAAAAAATGGTTTTGATGTTACTTACTTAGATGTAGATGAAAATGGATTGGTGGATACTGAACAGCTAAAAAATTCTATAACAGATAAAACTATATTAATTTCAATAATGTTTGCTAATAATGAAATTGGTACAATACAACCAATAAAAGAGATTGGCAATATTGCTAAAGAAAAAAACATTTACTTTCATACAGATGCTGTCCAAGCAATTGGTAATATAGATATTGACGTAGAAGATTTAAACATTGATTTACTCTCTATGTCTGCACATAAGCTTTATGGGCCGAAAGGCGTAGGTGCTCTTTATATAAGACAGGGAGTAAAGATTCACCCACATATACATGGTGGTGCCCAAGAGAAAAACAGAAGGGCTGGAACAGAAAACATTCCTGGAATTGTAGGATTTGGAAGGGCTGTAGAATTAGCTTATGAAACTATTGATGAGCATAATCAAAGGCTTATAAAATTGAGAGACAAATTTATAAAAGATATATATGAAAATATTGATTATGTCAAATTAAATGGACATCCTGAAAAAAGACTTCCTGGTAATGTGAATTTTTCATTCGAATTTATTGAAGGTGAAGCATTGCTATTGAGTCTAGATATGGTGGGAATAGCAGCCTCTAGCGGCTCTGCATGCACATCAGGTTCACTGGATCCGTCACATGTTTTACTAGCCATCGGACTTCCTCATGAAATTGCCCATGGTTCTTTAAGGCTAACATTAGGAGATTTTAATACTGAAGAGGAAATAGACTATGTAGTAGAAAACTTAGTTAAGATAGTTGATAGATTAAGGCAAATGTCACCATTATATGAAAATGTAAAGAAAGAAATAAGGGGGTAAACCTATGTATTCAGAAAAAGTTATGGACCATTTTATGAACCCAAGAAATGTAGGAGAAATTGAAAATGCAGATGGAGTAGGCCAAGTTGGAAATCCAAAGTGTGGAGATATAATGAAGATGTACTTAAAAATAGAAAATAATACTATTGTAGATGTGAAGTTTAAGACCTTTGGATGTGGATCTGCAATAGCTTCTTCAAGTATGGCTACTGAGATGATAAAGGGAAAGACTATCGATGAAGCAATGCAGCTTTCAAATAAAGCTGTAGCTCAGGCATTAGATGGTTTACCTCCAGTAAAAATGCACTGCTCAGTATTAGCTGAACAAGCTATTAAGTCAGCACTATATGACTACTCTAAGAGAAACAATATAACAATAGAAGGATTAGAAGATTTTAATCCTGATGAAGATGTTCACGATCATATGTAAGAAATAAGAAAGCTACTGTATTGATATGCTCCTCCTTGTCTTAAACAGTTCTCATTATTTTAACTGTCTACTTCAAGGGGAGCATATTATATCGGTAGCTTTTTTTATTTTGGAAGAATAACACAAATTATATTAGCTTTTAAATGTGGGATACTAATGATGAGAATTATTTCAAAGGAGTAATGTAATTGAGAAAAGCAAGTGAATTAATTGGACTTCCAGTAGTAAGCAAAAAGAATGGAAGTAAAATTGCAACAGTAAAAGAAGTAATATATTCAAAGAAAAAATATAGAGTAATAGGTTTCTTAGTAAGCGAAGGAAATATTTTTAGAGAAGCTAAAATAATTCGATTTAATAATATTGTTTCCATTGGTAAAGATGCTTTAATTGTAAAAAACAAGGCTGTAATAGAAAAATTCAGTATGCTGCCAGAAATGAATCAATTAATTAATGAAAAAAAATTAATTGAAGAAGAAATATTGACTGAAGATGGTGAGAGCTTAGGACATGTGAGAGACATTCTAATAGATGGAGAAAAAGGAAAAATTGTTGGCTTTATACTGACGGATGGTCTAATTCAAGACCTAAAAGAGGGAAGAAATGTTTTGCCTTACACAGCAGGAATATCTTTCGGGGAAAGTTCAATTATTATTACCAATGAGACAAAAGAAATATTTTACAGATATAAGGAAGATTACAAAAAACTTCTAGAATTACTTTAAAGATTTGTTGTAAACTAAGTATAAAGATTTTTTAAGCGGGGTGAAAATATGAAAGGAAGATTTGTGTCAGGAATTGTAGCAGGTAGTTTATTAGGTGCTACAGCTGGAATGTATGCATTAACTAGAATGAGCCCAAGGCAAAGAAGAAGGATGATGAAAGCAAGTAGAAGAATAATGACAAGTGTTGTAAGTAATATAGGATTATTTTAATAAGGCAGCTTAGCTGCCTTTAATTCACATCAAGGGAGCCACATTATGGATAATCTTCTAAAATTAAGTGACTATTTGAAAAGTATATTTATAACAGTACTGCTTGGGTTAAGTATTTATTTTTTGATAAATATTGGTAATAAATATGTAAAGTCTGAAAAAGAACTTCATTTACCTCGTAGAAGAATTTTTTTTACCTCTATTATAGTAATTTTATTAGTCATTTTTTATAATATTTTCAAAGGACCTAGCAAAATCGCTCAGATACTTTTGCTAGTATTCTATTCTATAGTATTATCATATTTACTTAATCCACTAGTCAACCTAATAGAAAAGAGAGGAGTTAAAAGATCGTATAGTATTTTACTTGTCTATTTATTTTTAATGGCTCTAATAGTTATAGTATTATTCTCTCTTGTACCCAAGGTATCTAGTGAGTTTGAAAACTTAGTCCGACTATTACCTAACTACTTTAATAGAATATACGGCTACTTCAATAATACATTTGAAAGATATTCTAAGCACATAGATAAACTACCGCCAGGGCTTCAGGAGATTAGAGAGATTTTTTTAGATAACCTTAAAGAAATTCAAGCAATACTTCTAAATTATTTAAGAAATATTACTAATTCAGTAATTGGCTTGTTTTCAAAAATGATAAGTTTTATTATTGTTCCTATTATAGCCTTCTATTTCTTGAAAGATAAGGATTATTTTAAGAAAAAAATAATACTTATGATTCCCAAAAATCAAAGAAATGATGTTTTACAAATTGCTAGAGAAGTTGATATAGTTTTGGGAAAATTTGTTAGGGGGCAGCTATTAGTTTGTGCTTATGTTGGGGTTTCAACCTCAATAGCACTATTATTAATTGGTGTGGATTTCGCCATAATTATTGGGTTAATTGCTGGAATAGCAGATATTATACCTTATTTTGGACCTATAATAGGAATTTTCCCTGCACTAGTGTTTGCCATATTAAAAGGTCCAATAAAAGTACTTTGGGTTATTATTTCTTTTACGATTATTCAGCAAATAGAGTGTAATGTTGTTGAACCCAAAATTGTTGGAGACAGTATTGGGATCCATCCAGTTGTAGTAATGCTTGCTTTATTAATAGGAGGCAGCTACTTTGGAATCGTAGGTATGCTTTTTGCAATTCCTTTAGCAATAGTTCTGAAGATAGCTTCAGGCTTTATAATTGATAAAATTTCTCGTATATAACTTATATTGACAAAATACAGCTTTTCAAATATAATCCTATCTATAGAGCAGCCTATTTATAGAATATTAATTATGAAATATTAATGAAAGCATAAATATCAAATAACTATGAAAGGGATTAGTAGATATTACGAACCTTATAGAGAGAATGCCCTAGGCTGGAAGGCATTTAGGAGAGAATATTGAAGCAACCCTAGAGTTGGAACCTTGAAATTCAGTAGAGGTTCTCGGTTTATCCGTTATCTTTTTGAGAGGCTAGGTTTTAGTAAGTAGGGTGGTACCGCGGGTAAACTCGTCCCTAAGTATAGGATATAGGGGCGAGTTTTTTTATTAAAATTTTTGAAGGGAGACAAGATTATGAAAAAGATAGGATTGAATGATATTAGAAAAGAATTTTTAGATTTTTTTAGTGAAAAAGAGCATTTAGTAGCTCCTAGTTTTTCATTAGTACCTAGAAATGATAAGAGTTTACTTTTGATAAATGCAGGAATGGCACCTTTGAAGCCATATTTTACTGGGGTACAAGAACCGCCTAGAAGAAGGATGGCAACTTGTCAAAAGTGCGTTAGAACAGGCGACATTGAAAATGTAGGTAAAACAGCAAGACATGCTACTTTTTTTGAGATGCTAGGCAACTTTTCTTTTGGAGATTATTTTAAAAAAGAAGCTATCGAGTGGGCATGGGAATTTATGACTGAAAGAATGGAAATACCAGTAGAAAAACTGTGGGTTTCAGTTTATGTAGAAGATGATGAGGCTTATGAAATATGGAATAAGCATATTGGAATTAAGTCAGATAGAATTGTTAAACTAGGAAAAGAGGATAATTTCTGGGAACTTGAAGTTGGACCATGTGGTCCTTGTTCTGAAATATACGTGGATAGAGGCGAAAAGTACGGATGCGGCAGCGAAAATTGTAAGCCAGGGTGTGACTGCGATAGATATGTAGAGGTATGGAACCTTGTCTTCTCACAATTTGATAAGGATGAAGATGGCAACTATAACCCTGTACCACATCCAAATATAGATACTGGTATGGGACTTGAAAGAATTGCAGCTGTAATGCAAGATGCAGAAAACATATTTTATACAGATGTTATCAAGCTTTTATTAAAAAAGGTTGAAGAAAAAAGTGGGGCAACTTACGGTGAAAATGAAAAGAAGGACATGTCTATAAGGGTAATAACTGATCATATTAGAGCTATGGCTTTCTTAGTTGCTGATGGAGTCCTACCGAGTAATGAAGGAAGAGGATATGTTCTAAGAAGATTAATAAGAAGAGCAGCAAGACATGGGAAATTATTAGGTATAGAAAATGACTTTTTAAATACTTTATCAGAAAACGTAGTTGAATTGTGGGGAGAAGCATATCCAGATTTAGTAGAAAAATTACCTCAAGTTCAGAAAATAATAAAGGTTGAGGAAGAAAAGTTTCAGGAAACCATAGATCAAGGAATAAGTATACTAAATGAGTATATAGACAGTATGGTAAAAAACAAAGAAAAAGTATTAAATGGTGGAATGGCTTTTAAATTATATGATACTTATGGCTTTCCTCTTGATTTAACTAAAGAAATATTAGAAGAACATAATTTAGCAGTTGATGAAGCTGAGTTTAATTGTGAAATGGAAAAGCAAAGAGAGAGAGCTAGGAAAGCAAGAGAAGAAGGTGACAATCAAGCTTGGGGCAAAGACAGCGTATTGTCTATAGATAGTTCAATAAAAACTGAGTTTATTGGATATACTGAAACAGAATTCAATTCAAAAATTGTTGAAGCCTTAAAGGATGGAGACACAACAAAATTATTAAATTTAAATGAAAAGGGTATAGTATTATTAGATAGAACTCCTTTCTACCCAGAAGGAGGAGGCCAGGTTGGCGATATTGGATTATTGAAGGGAAACGGGTTTGTTGCAAAAGTAAATGATACAAAGAAGAATAGCAGTGGACAAATATTACACTTTGTGGAAGTAATAGAAGGAACTCTTAGCAATGGAGCTGAAGTTCACTCAGAAATTAATAAATTACAAAGACTATCTACTGCTAGAAATCACTCTGTAACACACTTGCTTCATAAAGCTTTAAGAGAAGTCCTTGGTGAACACGTACATCAAGCAGGCTCCTTGGTAATGCCAGATAGATTGAGATTTGACTTTACTCACTTTGAGACATTAAATAAAGGAAAAATCGAGAGAATAGAAGAAATTGTAAATGATAAGATATTTGAGGGATTAGTAGTAAATGCTGTTGAGACAACACTAGAGGAAGCTAGGAAACAAGGAGCTGCAGCATTATTTGATGAAAAGTATGGAGCTGTAGTTAGATTAATCAAAATTGGAGATTACAGCAAAGAACTATGCGGTGGAACTCACGTTTCAAATTCAAGTCAGATAGGTATATTTAAGATAGTCAGTGAGTCAGGTATAGCTTCTGGAGTGAGAAGAATAGAAGCTATTACAGGAAAAAAAGCTTATGAATATTTTATTGAGATGGATAATCAGATATCTAAAGTGTCCGATATTTTAAAATCAAATAGAAAGGATATAATAAATAGGGTACAACAAGTAGCTGATGAAACAAGGCACTTAGAAAAAGAGATAGAAAAGCTTAAATCAGATTTGGCTATGTCTAAATTAGATGATATTATAAAAGAGAGCTTTGATGTAAACGGAGTTAAAGTTATTGCTAAAAGAATTGATGGGATGGATATGAACAACCTTAGACAATTAGGAGATAAAACAAGAGATTCAATGAACTCCGTCTTAATTGTTTTTGGCTCAGTATTAGAGGATAAAGTTTCATTAGTAGCTATGGCAACAAAAGATATAGTGAGTAAGGGGATACATTCAGGAAATATTATAAGAGAAGTTGCTAAGGTAACTGGTGGCGGCGGTGGTGGACGACCAGATATGGCTCAAGCAGGAGGTAAGGATCCATCAAAATTAGACGAGGCTTTAAGTATAGTAAAAGATATTGTAATATCACAGCTTAAGTAGTTTTTTTAAAATAAAATTCTACCTAGTAGGTTTAAATTTTATTCTACTAGGTAGAATTATAATAAATGGGTGTATACAATTAAGAATATATGATATAAATATATAAGGGGGTGTTTTCATGAACAATATTAGTCAAACAATGAAGTTCAGTGTTTCAAAGGATAACAAGAGCCAAGCTGAAGAAATATTGTTTTCAGTTTATGAAGCATTAGAAGAAAAAGGATATAATCCAATAAATCAAATAATAGGATACATATTGTCCGGAGATCCTACTTATATAACTAGTCATAAGAACGCAAGGACACTTATTAGAAAACTGGAAAGAGATGAACTTTTAGAAGAAGTGTTTAAAAAATATTTAGGAAAAAAGTAATAGGAGAGGTCTAATTGCTGAATAACTTACAAAAGAGAAATATGATATTTTTTACCTTATTGCTATTTTTGATTTTTTCATCAGTCGGATATGCCGAAGAAACTAATAATTCCAACAATAAGGTCTTTATTGTTATAGTTAATAGATTATCTTTATTTGACCTTGATTATATGAGTAATCTAAAATCAATAATTGAAGATGGAAGTATAGGTTTGATGAACACTAGAGGCATTACTGGTACTAATGGGGCTGAAGGATACATTACTATAAATGCTTCATCTAAGGCTTATTCAACCTATGAAACCGCAAACTCCTTTAATTTGGACAGGGAAGTCCAAGCTATTTACGAGAGAAGAACAGGAAATACTGTAAAGGGATATAATATTGCTAATATTGAAATTAATAAGCTTAATAATATTAACAATAACAACACCTATAATTCCGTAATAGGTGCTTTAGGAGACAATTTACACAATAGTGGCTTTAAAACAGCAGTATTTGGTAATTCAGATACTGCTGATAGTTTTATTAGAACGAACTGTCTTATTGCAATAGATAGTAATGGTTTAATAGATTATGGAAATGTTGATGATATTCTTGTTAAAGATAGCAGTTATCCTTTTGGTATTAAAACTGATTTTGATAAAATGCTAAATGAGCTAATTAGTGCAAAACAAAATTCTTCGTTTTTTGTTATTGAAACAGGAGATATTGATAGACTTAGTCAATATAGCAGCAATCTTTCTGAGGAGATGTTTTTTAAGCAAAGAGAAAAAATATTGAGAAATATTGATGCATTTATTGGAAACTTATTAAAAGAAATTATTGATAACAAATCTATGTTGATCATAGTTAGTCCAAATTCTCCTGAAAACAGAATAGATAACAGTAGGCTTTCCCCTCTTGTTATATGGGATGGTGGAGAGCATAAGGGAGTACTTACATCTGGAACAACTAGAAGGAATGGTATAGTTGCAAATATTGACATAGCCCCAACCATTTCAAATTACTTAGATACTGATAATAATTATTATGTTGGACATGTAATAAATACTGTAAATATTAATGATAAGTTAAGCTTTATTAAACATCTTAACGATAGAACTAACATGGTATCAAGACTTAGGGCACCGTATTTAAGTTTCTATAGCTATTTAATTATTATTACTTTTATATTGGGAACACTTGTTATATTTACCAAAGGAGCTTATTCAAGCAAACCAACACAGATTATCAAGTTTTTATTATCGTTACTGTTAGTTTTACCAGTGGTTTTCTTATTAATTGCTTACTTTGATATAGTAAATTCTTTTGCCTTTTTAATAATTGCTTTTTTACTAACGATAGGTATATTTTTTGTTTTGCACTTTATTAATTGCAAAACAAAAGTCGTTTTTTTATTTACTTTAACTTATTTAATACTAGTGATAGACCTATTATTAGGTGGTAATCTATTAAAGTATTCAATACTAAGTTATGACCCAATTATTGGTGCTAGATTTTTTGGCGTTGGTAATGAACTTGTAGGTATTATTTTGGCTACAATGAGTTTACTTACTGCTATTTATATGGAAAAGGCAAAAGGGAAAAAAATATTTTTATTGATTTTGCCACTTACGGTTTTGTGTGTTTCTCATCCTAATTTAGGGGCAAATGTAGGGGGAACTATTTCCATATTGTTTACATCACTAATTTTCTTGTTATATATTTTTGATGTAAGAATCGATTTGAAAAAAATAATTATTATTGGTATTATAGTTTTGTTATTTATTTTAGTTATGGGTATAATCGATATTTATATAAATCCAAATCCTACTCATTTAGGCAGAATGCTTATGGAAGTTGCAAAAAGTGGACCAATGTCAATTGTAAGTGTTGCATTGAGAAAGATTCAGATGAATATAAAGCTTATGAGAAGTTCTATTTGGTCAAAAGTATTATTAATAACTATTCTAGCCGAAGTTTATATTTTGTTAGGGTGTAGGAAACAGCTTAAGGAAATTCTTCAGAATAGAAGGTATATTTCTATCGGGTTTATTAGCCTGCTTATTGGAAGTATTTTAGGACTATTAGTTAATGATTCAGGAGTTCTTCTAGCGGCTATATCCAATACTTATTTAGTAGTTGTTTTGATGTATTATATATTAGATTTTATGATAGATTATAAGGAAGTGTAATTGTGAAAAGTAGAGAACTAGGAAACACAGGAATTAAAGTATCTGAATTGTGCTTTGGGTCATTAACCATCGGTCCTTTGCAAGTAAATTTAGGTGTTTTAGAAGGTGCAGAAATTATTAGCTATGCCTTTAGTAAAGGTATAAATTTTATAGATACAGCAGAGATTTACAACAATTATCAACATATAAAAGAAGCATTAAAAACAGTAAATAGGAATGATATTACTATAGCAACAAAATCATATTCTTACTCTAAAGAAACTGCTGAAAAAAGCTTAACAAAGGCTCTAAATGAATTGAATACTGATTATATAGATATATTTTTATTACATGAGCAGGAAAGCAAACACACAATTCGTGGACATTACGAAGCTATAGAATATTTTCTTAAAGCTAAAGAAAAGGGAATTATAAGAGCTTTTGGTATATCTACCCATAGAATTGAAGCTGTCTTAGCTGCAAATCAATATAGTGAAATTGAAGTTATACATCCTATAATCAATAAATTAGGGATAGGAATACAGGATGGAAGTGTAAATGAAATGATAGATGCACTGAAAATATCCTACGATTGTGGAAAAGGCATTTATGGTATGAAACCTTTGGGTGGAGGTCATTTAATAAAAAATGTAGAAGAAGCAGTAGATTTTGTTAGAAAAGTACCTTATTTACATTCTTTTGCCATGGGAATGCAAAGCAAAGACGAGGTAGATGCAAACATAAATTTAATTAATAATGGGTATATACCTGATGATATTAAGCAAAGAATAAATAAGAAGGAAAGAAAACTTCATATTTCAGATTGGTGCATAGGCTGTGGTTCATGTGTAGAAACCTGTAAAAATGGTGGGATACAGTTAATAAACAACAAAGCAGTTCCAATTATGGAGAAGTGTGTTCTTTGTGGTTACTGTGCAAGAAAATGCCCAGAGTTCTGCATAAAAGTTATTTAGTTGGAGGAATCTATGAAGAGAATAATGGGGTTGGATGTAGGGGATAAAACTATTGGTGTTGCAATAAGCGATCCTTTAGGTATTACTGCCCAAGGAATTACAACCATAAGAAGAAAAGGTATCAATAGTGATTTTGTTGAATTGGAAAAGTTAATTACTGAATATAATGTTGAAGAAATAGTAATTGGATTACCAAAGAACATGAATAATACTATTGGGCCACAGGGAGAAAAGGTATTGAAATTTGTAGAAAAGTTTAACAAGAAATTCAATTTAAAAGTCATACTGCAGGATGAAAGACTAACTACAGTGTCTGCTGAAAGATTATTAATAGATGCAGACGTAAGTAGAAAAAAAAGAAAAGATGTTATTGATAAGGTAGCAGCAACTTATATATTAAATTCTTATTTAGAAAAAAATAAAAAAGGAGAATGAGAATATGCCCAATGATGATAATATAGTTTCTCTAGTTGATGAGAATGGCAAAGAACAGAAGTTTGAAGTAATGGCTACTTTTGATATTGAAGAGGATGAATATGCAGTGCTATTCCCATTATCAAAAGATGAATCAGATGAGGGAGCTTATATATTAAGGATGGAATATGATGAGAATGGCGATCTTATGTTAATCAATATAGAAGATGAAGAAGAATTTGAAAATGCAGTAGCAGTTTATGAAGCTATTGTAGATGAAATATTGTAGGCAGTATTAATACAAGGCTTACTGCTAGTAAGTTGACAATAAATATTTACATATATGTTGACTTTTGCATGTTATAATAATAGACTATATATTAGAAAGCAATTAAGCAGGTGGAACGATGGATAATTTCTTTGAAGAACTAAAAATAAAGCTTAAAGATAAGGGATATAAGCTTACAACACAAAGAAGAGTTATACTAGATGTTATTTTGGAAAACCATGGTAGACACTTAAGTCCAGAAGAAATATATGATAGTGTAAGAGATAAATATCCTGAAATAGGGCTTGCTACTGTTTATAGAACGTTACAATTGTTTGAACAACTAAATATTATTTATAAACTTAACTTTAATGATGGGTGCAGTAGATATGAACTTAGTTCTACTTCTAATGATCACCAACATCACCATCTTATTTGTTTAAATTGTGGTAAAGTATTAGAGGTTGAATTGGACTTACTAGAGAATCTTGAATCGGAAATCGAAAAACATGAAAAGTTTAAGGTTGTAGACCATAATGTGAAGTTTTTTGGTTATTGCAAAGATTGTAAGTAGTAAATCCCATTTTGGGATTTATTTTTTTATAACCATGCAAAAGTATGAAAATATGTTATTCGGAGATATGTAACTAAGAAAATTTTTGTATGCTATAGGTGTTTGAAATTTTTAAGGATTTTATGGATAGAATAATATTAGATGGAAAATGAAATTATTTAAAATGGTTATTTAATTATAGGGTTAAAATTAATTGAGCGTGAGCTGGTTTATATATTTAAGTACGACGATTGAAAAGGGAGTGTGATAGGGTGACAAAAAAATTATCAAAATTAAAAATAATTCCTTTAGGTGGATTATATGAGGTAGGGAAAAACATTACGGCTATTGAATATGATGATGAAATCATTGTTATTGACTGTGGCTTGATTTTCCCTGAAGATGAAATGCTGGGAATAGATGTTGTAATTCCAGATATAACATACCTATTAAAAAATAAGGAAAAAATAAAAGGCATAATCCTAACTCATGGACATGAGGATCATATTGGAGCATTGCCTTATGTGTTAAAGAAAATTAATATACCTATATATGGAACTAGACTTACACTTGGACTTGTTGAAAACAAGCTTAAAGAGCATAATATAAATAACACCATTTTGAATGTAGTTAAACCATCGCAGAGCATAAAACTTGGTCATTTTGAAATTGAATTTATCAGAACTAGTCATAGCATACCTGATTCAGTAGCCTTAGCTATCCATACACCTATTGGAACAGTTGTTCATACTGGAGATTTTAAGATCGATTATACTCCAATTAATGGAGAAGTAATGGACTTTCATAAGTTAGCAGAACTAGGACAAAAAGGTGTATTAGTATTGTTAGCTGATAGTACTAACGTAGAGAGACCCGGATATACCATGTCCGAAAAAACTGTTGGAGATACATTTAATGATATCTTTTTAACTGCTAAGCAAAGAATTATTGTAGCTACATTTGCTTCTAATATCCATAGGGTACAGCAGATAATAAATTCTGCAGTTCTCTTTGATAGAAAAGTTGTTGTATCAGGCAGGAGTATGATTAATGTAGTTAAAGTAGCTACAGAACTTGGATATTTAGACGTACCTGAAGGTACATTGATTGACATAAATGATATGCATAGATTTCCTGATAGTAAAATAGTAGTTATTACTACTGGTAGTCAAGGAGAGCCTATGTCTGCCTTAGCGAGAATCGCTTCATCAGATCATAGAAAAATGGAACTAATGCCAGGAGATTTGGTTATAATATCAGCTAGTCCAATTCCAGGTAATGAAAAAACAGTAGCTAAAGTAATTAATCAATTGTTTAAAAAAGGCGCTAATGTTATATATGAAGCGTTAGCAGATGTGCATGTTTCTGGGCACGCTTGTCAAGAAGAGCTAAAGCTTATGCACAGTTTGTTAAAGCCTAAGTTTTTTATTCCGGTACATGGAGAATATAGGCACTTGAAACAACATGCTAGTTTAGCTCATGAATTAGGAATGTCCAAAGAGAATATTTTCATTGCTGAAAATGGATCAATAGTTGAATTTACGAAAGATAGTGGAACTATTGCTGGAAGTGTACCTGCAGGTAATATACTAGTAGATGGACTAGGTGTTGGCGATGTAGGAAATATAGTATTGAGGGATAGGAAACATCTTTCAGAGGACGGACTTATAGTTGTAGTGGTTACTATAAGTAAGCAAGATGGCTCTGTTATTTCAGGACCAGATATAGTATCAAGAGGTTTTGTATATGTACGAGAATCAGAGGATTTGATGGAAGAAGCTAGAATGATTGTAAGAGAAGTATTAATTGAATGTGAGAAAAACAAAATAACTGATTGGGCTACATTGAAATCTAATATAAAAGATGCTTTAAGAAATTTCCTTTACGAAAAGATTAAAAGGAACCCAATGATTCTTCCAATTATTATGGAGGTATAATAGTCGTAGTATTTTACTACGACTTCTCTTTAGTTAACCTTAATTTTCACATAGGGAGGAAAATGATGAACACTAAATACTTATCAAAAGCTGGAATGATTGCAGCACTATATGTTATTCTAGTAATAATAGAAATTCCCTTAGGACAACTCGCCTTTGGTCCCATACAAGTGAGAATAGCTGAAGCATTAGTGCTGTTACCCTTAGTAGAAGCAGCGGCTATCCCAGGAGTTTTTGTTGGATGTGTAATTGCAAACTTAATATTGACTTTTTCTTCAGGTTTTGGACTTATTGATGTTGTAGGAGGCAGTTTAATAACTCTAGTAGCAGCATATTTAACTAGCAAAATGCCAAATAAATTTTTAGGAATTTTACCACCAGTTATTCTAAATGGATTATTAGTATCAATATGGGTATCTTCTTTTTTCCCAGAAATGACTTACTGGGCTGTAGCAGCAAGTATAGGAATAGGTGAACTAATTGCTGTTGGGTTATTTGGCAATATAGTATTATATGCATATCAAAGAATTAAGAAAAGTGGATACAATTAGTCTTTTAGAAAATCAATACTATTTTATTATATACTTGAAACCCATCTTAATAGTTTGATTATATAAGTTTACATAATACAATTACGTAAACTTATAAAAAATTTATACTTATTTGTTGATTTTTGTTTATACTCCTTGTATTTGAAATAATAAGTATTGTATAATTTAAGAAACAACCAAGTAAAAGGGGGAGCAATATGACCCAGATGATTGAAAATAATAAAAAAGAATCAAAAAAGCCTTTTTTCCTATATTTTTTTATTGTTGTACTGATTATCGTTACAATAGCGGTCATTAGTTTTAGAAAGTTTGTGGACAACCAGTTACAGCCAGTGGCAATGGAAAATGTTAAAGAGATAGAGATAACAATACCAAAGGGTGCATCTACAAGTAGTATTGCAAAAATTTTGAAAGATAATAACCTTGTTAAAAATGAAATGTTTTTTAGCGCTTTTGCTAAATATGAAAAAATGGATGGAAAGTTTAAGGCAGGGAAATATGTTCTAAATAATGGAATGACGCAGGAAGAAATCATGGAAAAGTTGGTAGCAGGGGGAATTTCAAAGGATTCTGTTACTTTTACTATACCAGAAGGATTTGAATTAAAGCA
The DNA here is from genome assembly GCA_964619895.1 of uncultured Clostridia bacterium. Classification (GTDB taxonomy): domain Bacteria; phylum Bacillota; class Clostridia; order Tissierellales; family Proteiniboraceae; genus Proteiniborus. The sequence goes on from CAZUFW010000035.1 coordinate 24,523, forward strand.
AATAGCAGAGAGACTTAGCGAAATGGGCTTAGTTGATAAGGATTCTTTTCTTGAATTAACTTCAAAGGTTTCAAATTTTTCCTCTGAATTTGAATTTTTAGAGGAAGTCCCAGGAGAACTATCTCTTGAGGGCTATTTATATCCTGACACATATGAAGTATATGTTGATGCCAACGAAAAAGATATTATTAGAAAAATGTTAAGCAGATTTGACAGCTTATACACTGATGATATAAAAGCAAAAGCAAAAGAATTGAATCTAAATTTAAATCAAGTTATTACCTTAGCTTCAATTATTGAAAGAGAAGGCAGAGCTGATAGTGAGAGGGAAATAATATCTGCTGTTTTTCATAATAGACTAAAAAGTAAAATGATGTTACAGTCATGTGCTACAGTTCAATACATTCTAGGAGAAAGAAAACCAGTTTTATCAAATAAAGATACTTTAATAGAGTCTCCATATAACACTTATATAAATCAAGGGCTGCCTCCTGGTCCCATTGCTTCACCTGGGATTAAATCAATTGAAGCAGCTGTGAATCCTGCTAATGTAGATTATAAATATTTTGTATATAATGAGAATGAAGCAGGTACTCACACTTTTAGTGTAACTTATGAGGAACATTTAAAAGCAATTAACAAGATAAGGAAAAATAAATGATTTATATTCTAAAGACATACATCTTTAATGTATTTTACTGATGTATAAGAGAAAGTATTTTAACTACTATTGTTGGACAGAATATTTTTGAGAAAGGTAATACGTGGAGATTTTACCCACGTATTATTTATGATTTTTTAAAGCAAGGGGAGAGTTTTTTGAGCAATATTAACGAGAGCAATATAGAAGAATATATAAGAAGCCTAATCCCACAAAAAGATAATTTTCTTATTGAGATTGAAAGATACGCAGAGCTTAATCATGTGCCTATAATTCATCCAGAAGTGGCTCAGTTAATCAGAGTACTAATTAAAATATCTAAACCTAAAAGAATATTAGAGATAGGAACTGCAATAGGTTACTCTGCATTAGTGATGGCAAGTTCTATGGAAAAATGTGGTAGAGTCACAACTATAGAAAAAAGAGATGATATGATAAACATTGCAGAAAAGAATATACAGGATAATGGATATTCTGGTATGATACAGATAATAAAAGGTGAAGCTGAAGAAATACTCCCAACTATCAATGATGAATTTGATTTTATATTTATAGATGCTGCTAAAGGCCAATATATGGAGTTTTTTCCCTATTGTATAAAGAATTTAGTTGATAGTGGAATTATCGTATCAGACAATGTTTTGTATAAGGGTATGGTTGCCAGCGATGAATTAGTAGTAAGAAGAAAAAAAACAATAGTTAAGAGAATGAGAAATTACTTAGATTATATAACTAGCAATAATACTCTAGAATCAAGTGTCATACCGATAGGAGATGGAGTTGCGATAACTTATAAAAAGGAGGCGAAAAAGGATGAATAGACCTGAACTTTTAGCTCCTGCAGGAGACTTAGAAAAGTTAAAAATGGCAATTATATATGGAGCAGACGCAGTATATTTAGGTGGGGAGTATTTTGGCCTTAGGGCTTCTTCAAAAAATTTCACTATTGATGAGCTCAAAGAAGGTTTGGAATTTGCTCATTCAAGAGGCAGAAAGGTATATATAACTTTAAATATTATACCTCACAATGAAGATTTAAATGGATTACCTGAATATATTAAAACATTAGAAGAAATAGGAGTAGATGCTGTAATCATCTCTGATCCTGGAGTAATATCAGTAGTAAAAGAAGTTGCTCCAAATATGGAGATACATCTTAGTACCCAAGCTAATACTACTAATTATTTATCCGCAATATTCTGGCACAAGTTGGGAGTTAAAAGAATAGTTTTAGCTAGAGAATTATCAATAAATGAAATTAAGGAAATTATTGAAAAGATACCGCCCGAGTTAGAAATTGAGACTTTTATTCATGGGGCAATGTGTATATCTTATTCGGGAAGATGTCTTTTGAGCAATTATATGACCCATAGAGATGCAAATAGGGGAGAATGTGCACAGTCTTGTAGATGGAAGTATCATTTAGTAGAAGAAAAAAGGCCAGATGAACATTATCCAATTTACGAAGACGAGAAAGGTACTTATATCTTTAACTCTAAGGATCTATGTACTATAGAACATATTCCAGAACTAATAAATGCAGGAATAAAAAGCTTTAAGATAGAAGGTAGGATGAAAAGTCCTTATTATGTTGCTACAGTAGTGAGATCTTATAGAATGGCTATAGACAAATATCTAGCCGATCCTATAAACTTTAAATATGATGAAAAATGGTTAGAGGAAATCAAAAAAGCTAGTCATAGGGATCATACTACAGGTTTTTATTTTGGAAAACCTAGTGGGAATGAACAACTATATACTAGCAGTTCATATATAAGAACATATGATTTTGTTGGATTAGTACTTGATTACGATAAAGACACAGGTATAGCAAGGGTAGAGCAAAGAAATAGAATATTTGTGGGTGATGAGGTAGAGGTTTTTGGACCAAATAAAGAACATTTTAATCAAGTAATTGAAAAAATGTGGGACAAAGATAATAATGAAATCGAGGTTGCTCCTCATGCACAACAGATTATTAAGATTAAAATGGATAAACCTGTTGAGACTTGGGACATTATAAGAAAACCTAGAAAGGAATGATAGTTTTGAACAGACCGATTTTAATTGGCATTACTGGGGGGACTGGCTCAGGAAAAAGTACTGTTGCAATGGAAATCTTCGGTTCATTACCAGAAAAAAACATTGTTATTATTGAACAGGACTCATATTACAAGGATCAAAGTCATCTTTTATTAGAAGAAAGAGTCAAAACTAATTATGACCATCCATTTGCCTTTGACAATAACTTACTTATTGAACATCTTACAGCTTTAATGAATGGGCAACCCATTGAAAAACCTATTTATGACTTTGAAGAGCATACTAGAAGAAAAGAAACTATAGCTGTTTTTCCAAAGGACATAATTATTTTAGAGGGAATTTTAATACTAGATGATGAGAGAATTAGAAATCTATTAGATATTAAAATATTTGTTGATACTGATTCTGACGTCAGAATCATTAGAAGAATAACAAGGGACATTAAAGAGAGAGGAAGAACTTTAGATTCAGTTATTGAACAGTATATGACTACCGTAAGACCAGCCCATATGCAATTTATAGAACCAAGTAAAAGATATGCAGATATTATCATTCCTGAAGGTGGATATAATAAAGTAGCTATTGACCTTATGGTTACAAAAGTTAGATCCATTATTTCTAAATAGAGATTATACCTTCATAGTAAGTTGGGAATAATTATTCCATAAGCTTATATGGAGGTTTTTTTATGAATAAGAAAGTTAGAAAAAATATTTATTACAGATTGATGAAAGTTGTTACAGTTTCAGTTATGGCTTTTGTACTACTTGTAGCAAGATTGTTTTGGATACAGGTAGTAAAAGGACAAGGATATGGACTTGAAGCAGAAAAGCAGCATGTTAGGGAGATTCGAGTAGCTCCAGCAAGAGGGAATATATTTGATAGATATAATATTCAGCTAACAAATACAACAACGGAAAAAACTATTTATATATTTAAAGACGTAGTATCAGATGATAACAAAGCCTTGGAGCGTATTAAAGAGACTTTTAGTTTATCGGAAAAGGATATAGAAATAATTAAGAAATCTAATAGTAGAATCGTTGAAATACCTTTAAATAAGACAATTGAAGATAATATTTTTATGAAAGGAATAGCCATAGAAGATAGAATAATAAGATATGATGGAAGTAATATACTTTCACATACAATAGGATATATAAAGAAAAGTGAAAATACTGGTGAATATGGAATAGAAAAAGAATATGACAATATTTTAAAAATGAATCATAGGTCTGGAATTAAATACATTGCTGTAGATGGGAAACAGAGAGTTATTCCTGGCCTAAATGATGCAGAAGTTATTAGTGACAAAAAGACTAGCTCTAATAGTATAAAATTAACTGTAGATATAAATATTCAAAAAGTAATAGAAAATATATTAGACAATAGAAAAGTTAATGGGGCTATTATTATCACTGATGTAGAAACAGGTGATATATTAGCAATGGCAAGCAGACCAAATTTAAATCAAAATGATATAGAAGTAAACTTTAATAGTTCTAATATGGACTTTTATAATAAAGTTCTAGAAGTGGCTTACCCACCGGGATCAGTTTTTAAAATAGTTGTTATGCTTGCGGCACTTGAAGCGGGTTTGGTTAGCTTAGATGATACCTTTGTTTGTGAGGGATATGTAGATCTAGGTAATCTTCGAATTAAATGTAATAATACTGATGGGCATGGAGAGATAACTGCATATAGAGCATTTTCAGAGTCTTGTAACTCAGCCTTTATACAGATAGGAAAAAAAGTGGGAGCTAAAAAAGTAATAGACATGGCTAAAAGGTTAGGATTTAGCTCAAAAGTTCAAAATATATTAAATGAAACAGCAGGAAATCTTCCTAAAAACAATGAATTATTAGGTCCAGCCATTGGTAACATTTCAATTGGTCAATCCAATATAGAAGTTACACCAATACAGGTCTCCAATATGATGATGATTATTGCAAACGAAGGGATTAAAAAAGATATTGGAGTTGTTGATAGTATTGTAACTGAAGAAGGAAGACTTGTTAAAAAAGTTTTGAGATCAAAGGAAGAAAGAATTATTTCAGTAGACTTAGCTAAGGAGATAAAAAAGTGTCTTGAAGGTGTTGTAGACAACGGCACTGCTAGCAATATTAATGTATCAAGCATTGGTGGTGCAGCAGGTAAATCAGGTTCGGCTGAAAATGGCAAAAAGACTACTCATGCGTGGTTTTCAGGATATTTTCCAAGAGAAAATCCTTGGTATGTGATAACAGTTTTTGTTGAAGAAGGAGGTTCCGGTAGCAAAGCAGCAGCACCAATATTCGAAGAAATAATAAAAAATATCTATTTTATTGAGAGGAATAAAGAAAATATGTAATGAATTTTAACATAAGAAGATCTTTGATAAAACTAAAATGGTACGTGCACACAAAGCTAAACATCTTCATATAATTAATTATAGTGCATAATATTATGGAGGTGTTTGCTTACATGCTAGCAGCAGTATTAGCAAACCTTGGTCTCTTTGTTAAACCTATTATACCATTGATTGGCTATGTTTCAAGTAGTAGCTCTTTTCCAAAGCCCCTTACCCAAGAGGAAGAGGAGCATTATTTAATGTTGTATGAACAAGGAGACGAAGATGCAAAAAATATTTTAGTTGAAAGAAATCTAAGATTAGTTGCCCATATAGTAAAAAAATATCATAATACAGGAAGAGAGGTAGATGACCTAATTTCTATTGGAACAATAGGGCTTATAAAGGCAATAACTACATTTGATAGATGCAAAGGTACAAGGCTGGCAACGTATGCAGCAAGATGTATAGACAACGAAATATTGATGACTATTCGTGCCTGCAAGAGAACTAAGTCAGAAGTTTCTCTTCAGGACCCAATAGGTGTGGATAAAGAAGGTAATGAACTCTCTCTAATCGACATTCTAGGGACAGAGCCAGATGAGGTAATAGATGAAGTAGATTTAAAAATACAAGTTAAAAAACTATACTGCAAGATGAACAAAGTGCTAAAGGATAGAGAGAAAATAATAATACAGCTTAGGTATGGTCTAGTGAATGGTGGCTGTAAAACCCAAAGAGAAATAGCAAAGATGCTAGGAATATCAAGATCATATGTATCTAGAATAGAAAAAAGAGCTATAAAAAAATTAAATAAAGCGTTGATGTAAACAGGTGATATACACCTGTTTTTTATATAATATGTGATAAATCAGAATATGAACAGTATCGGTGCATGTAATAGTTATTAATAATAAAATTTTAAAAAACAGAAAAAGAAGGAAAAGGTTAGATTATATAGAAGTAAATAAGAACTTCAAAAGTTAGAAAATTTTATTTTTAAAAATATATTCGTTTTTACACGAGAATATTTACTAGTATATTGCGTTGAATTTGGTGTCGCAAAACTTACTACTTTGGATGAATTATCGGCACTATGTCGCAAAACATAACTTTTCGGTAGGATTACCGACACTACGTCGGAGATTTATAAGTTAAGTGAAATGGCAATATCGTAGCAGAGCTTCGAAGCATTTATTCGGTTTTTA
>CAZUFW010000036.1:0-30477 GCA_964619895.1 uncultured Clostridia bacterium
TCAAGAGCCAACTTTATTAGGTTAACATTTTTGTTTCATCTTGTCAACACTTTTTATTAATTTATCTTTTTGCTTTGTTTTCTTGTCGTTTAGTGACGACTTTATTACTATAACAGATTTCAGAAACATTGTCAATAGGTTTTTAACGTTTTGTTTTCGCTTTTTCTAAAATACTCATAATTCTTTTAAATTAGCGACAGTGACTAATATACCACGCAAGCATACTAGTAGTCAATGGTACTTTATTCCACATAAATACATTGTCTACTACATACTATATCTATAGCGCTTAAATTTTTTACCTAAGTTAGGTGTATCAATAGCCATGATTTTGGAAAAACTTTATTTACAAAGACTAGTTACTAGGGGGTAAGTGCATGACCTTTTTTTTAGATACTAAAAATATCTCGGTAGATTCTAATTCTCTTTCTGCCAAGTCTATGCTTAGTGAAATCATTTATGAGCATATAGTAAAGTATTATGGTGATAACTACAATAACATTATAATTTTATGTATTGGAACTGATAGATCTACAGGTGATTGCTTAGGCCCTTTGACTGGTTACAAGCTTTCATATATTTCTAGAATATATTCTAATGTTCATGTTTATGGAACACTAGAAGAACCTGTACATGCAAAAAATCTAGAAGAAAAGATTAAGCATATATATTCTTCTCATAATAATCCTTTTGTTATAGCTGTAGATGCTTGCTTGGGGAAATTAGAACGAGTGGGTTATATTAATGTGGCTAAAGGCGCTTTAAAGCCTGGAGCAGGAGTCAATAAAGATTTACCTCATATTGGTGACATACATGTAACAGGAGTAGTCAATCTAGGTGGTTTTATGGAATATATAGTTTTACAAAACACTAGATTATCCACAGTTATGAAAATGGCTGATGTCATTTCTTCGGGATTCATTACTTCTCTTTGGAAGTTTTTTAAACAAAAAGAAAAATTGACAACTACTTAAATTAAGTTGCTGTCAATCAAATAAATGACTGTATATTCTGCTTTTTATTACTTTATCTATTTCTTCAGCTGTTTTTCCTGTGGCGTTAATTAGAATAGTGCCTCTACTATTTGTCATGTCTACTCCACTGTCCATATTGACTAAATTATCATGATACTGTATGTCATATCCATCTGCCATGTAAACTATTGCTTCTACATTGTTGTTTTCATTAATATCAACTACTTCATATCCGAGATTATTCAGACTATTTCTTAAATCATTTAACCCTTCTTGTACTACAATCTTCTTTTTCATAATAAAACCTCCTGATGAAATATATTAATATTGTTATCATCAGGAGAGTTTTTATTCTTATTTGTTTATATAGAGTTCAATTTTTCTCTCATCTGTTATAAAATTCACTTCATTCTTTGCTGTAACTACTTCTCCATCTATATTAAGCAACAGTTCTTTATCGAATTTTAGCTTCACTTTTTTGGACTTATAAACTTTAACTAAATCAGTTAAGTTTACGTGACCTCCGCTAAATACCAGTGGAAATAAAGTAAGTAGTTTAAGCTTACTTATTTTTTTTATGACAACCACATGAAAATATCCATCATTCAATGAAGCCATTGGGCATATTTTCATTCCGCCACCATAGTATTTTCCATTTGCCACTGCAGTTAGCATTGCATCCATTTCAATAACTTCTTCATCAAGTTCTATTGTGAGCTTCTTGGATTTATATACGACTAGAGTAATAATTAAACTTATGGTATAAGCAATACCACCTTTAATAATTTTCTTAATCTTATCAGTTCTCTTTACTATTTCCGCATCTAATCCCATACTAGCAACATTCAAAAATAAACTTCCGTTAATTCTTCCGAAGTCAATATGTTTTTTTGTCCCACTTAATAAAGAATATAGTGCTTCTTCAGGATCCAAAGGGATATCAAGGCTTCTAGCTAAATCATTTCCTGTACCCCCTGGTATAATGCCTAAAGTTCCACAACCTTTTTGGACAATTCCCATTGCAACTTCGTTTATAGTTCCATCTCCGCCTACAGCAACTATACTATCAAACCCATCCTCTAAGCCTTTTATAGTTAGTGCTGTTGCTTCCTTTGGCTGGCTTGTTATGGCTATACTATATTTAATGTTTGTCTTGTCCATCTTTTCTTCAATAAGTGGTATTAATTTTTTTGCTCTATCTGTCCCTGCTATAGGGTTTACTATAAATAATATATTCAAATAATATCACCAAGCCTATTTGACATTTATGAAGCTACTGATTGCTTTCTTGCTCTATCTAAGGCCTGCATTTCCTCTACCGATAATGGATAAGCAGACTCCCCTTTTACTACTGGTTTTGCATACATTTTGCTTTCATCTCTTCCATATATACTAGTTAAAACAAACCCATCAAGCTTATCATCTAGCAGTGCAACAGAAAAGCTTAAATCACTTCCCATATCACTAAAAGCATTGTATCTGATGAAGCCAATCTTTTGAAGGCAAAATTGTAGTCTATCATCAAAAATTTGCAATTGTTTTTTTACATTGTCCATCTGTTCTTTTACATTTCTCATTTCGTCAATATGCTCAAAAAGCATACCTTCTAAAGAATGAGTACTAGAACCTTCCACTAAGCGATCATATTTTTTAGTGATGCTAGAAACCTTTACCTTATTAATAATAAATAATAACAGCAGTAAAACATTAAGTACGGACATTACTATAACTATTTCTGTAATGTAGTCTGTAAAAATATTAAATATTAGTTCCATAGCTTCTCCTTTCTGTTAGTTTTATTATCTGCGTTCTGTACATTAATTCTATTATAATATGAAAAGTCCTGCTACAAAATTAATTTTTGATTACAATGTCGCCAATTATATTTTGTATTACCAAATAAAATAAAAAACGTATGACTAAGTCCTCTAAAAAGATTAAGGAAGAGATAAATCTCTCCCTCAAGCCTATATTTCTTTTGAAATGGTTTTCACTGCCTCTATGGCAGATTGTATATCGTTAATAGTATTAAATGGTCCAACACTAAATCTAATACACCCCTGCTCATAGCATCCTATAGTTCTATGGGCAAGTGGGGCACAGTGAAGACCTGGTCTTACTGCAATATTAAATACTTGATCCAATATATAGCTTACCTCTGAGGAATCCTCTTCTCCAATATTAATTGAAATTACTGGAGCTTGTTTTTCAACATCGCAAGTCCCATAAATCTTTACATCTTTAATTTCCTTTAATCCATCTATAAAAGTCTTTGCTAATTTTTTTTCATGTTCTCTAATGTCATCTATGCCTTTATCTAGAATATATTTTATTCCTGCTCCCAAGCCTACTATACCAGGCATATTAGGTGTACCACTCTCAAATTTATCTGGATATATATCAGGTTGTATTAATGAATCAGATTTGCTGCCGGTTCCTCCCTCTTTCATCTGAGTTATCTCTATACCTTTTTTTATATAAACTCCCCCAGTGCCTTGAGGTCCTAGTAAACTTTTGTGCCCAGGAAATGCCAATATGTCAATATTCATGTCTATTACATCTATGTTATATACTCCTGCGGTCTGAGCTGCATCTACCATGTAAACAATATCATACTTTCTTGCAAGCTTACCTATTTCTTTTACAGGAAATATAGTCCCTGTTACGTTAGATGCGTGTGTAGTTACAATAAGTTTTGTATTGTTTTTTATATTTTCTTCTATGTCTTTTATATATATGCTCCCTGTTTCGTCACATTGTATAATACTAGTCTCCACACCTATGTTTTCTAGTGCCTTTAAAGGCCTTAAAACTGAGTTGTGTTCCATTGATGTGGTTATTACGTGATCCCCAGGCTTTAGCAACCCTTTAATTGCAAGGTTTAATCCGTCAGTTGCATTAGAAGTAAATATAATTCTCATTGGATCTTCTATATTAAAGAAATTACTTAGAAGCTCTCTTGTTTCATAAATAGCCCTACCTGCTTTTAAGGCTAGTTTATGTCCAGACCTGCCGGGATTTGCTCCATATTCTCTCATTGCCTCCATAATTGTCTCATACACAATTTCTGGTTTAGGAAAAGATGTTGCTGCATTGTCTAGATAAATCAAGGTTTCCACCTCCAAAATGTTGCCCCTAACGGCACTACTAACTATTGCCCTGCGGACAGAAATTAATATTGGTCCTGGTGGACACTACTAATTATTGTCCTACGGACAGTTATTAAAGTTGATTTCATACTTATAGTATATTACATAATATACTATTACAATACTTATGGAAAAGGAATTTTAATAGAAAGATAATGGGAAAATAATTATAATGTTTCTTGTTTCATCTTTAAATACAATATAGCCTCAAGAGCTCCTCCGCCTATTGCTCTTGCTTTTTCAGAAATAGAATTGCAGTATTTCTGAATACCTCTTGGATCAACGTCAGCAATTTTTAATCCTTTGTTTACTTCTAGTCCTTCCATTATAAGTCCTCTCAGCACTCCATCTATGGGAGCCTTGACTGGCACTTCTCCTATGAAAGCAATGGCGTCATCCTTTTTCACCAAGTCTCCTATTTTAGAAATATGTTTTATAATTCCATCTGCCGGAGAGTGGATTACTCTTTCTTTACCGTATCCCCCAATTATTCCAGGAATACCAGTGTTCGGTTCTGCAAATCCTTCAGATATCAGCGAGCCTAAATAGTGACCCCTTTGGGTTTCAATTACAACATCTACATCTACTCCAGCTTCAAAACCTGGCCCTAATCCAATTGTAATTGGTGCCATAGCCCTGCTTGTCCCTAAATTCATTTTTGCAAGTATAGCATCTACCAATACATCTGCTTTAATTTCTTTTAAAATTTTTAATTCTTCATCAACTATTATTGGAATATCTCTGTTTTCCCAGCATTTATATATTTCTTCTATATTATTTACTTTAATAGCTTTTACACTTTCAACTATTGTTTGTCCATCAAATACTGCTTGAGCAAAAGACACAGTCCTTCTAATAACTGTTGGCTTTTCTATCTCTACTAATAATACCTTGAATCCACTTCTATGGAGTCTATGAGCTACCCCTGTTGCAATGTCTCCTCCGCCTCTTATTACAACAACATCTTGTATCATCTTTTCATCTCCATTTCAATTAATTGCTTATATTCATCCCAAGTATCTATATCTAGCCCAACTCTATGATCTTCTATGGAAACATATTTAACTCTATGTGCCATCTCTTGAATTATTGCTCTTCCACCCTTATCTCCTTCTACTCTAAGAAGTTTATCTTTAAGTCTGGCTGAAAATATTGTTGGACTACCTTTTTCCTCATTGTAAGTAGGTACTACTATTTCATTGTCGTCATTATTAAATTCATCTATTATTACATCTATTGTATGAGAATTCAATAAAGGTTGATCTCCAACAATAAACATAAATGCTTCAGTATTTATATCAGATGCTTTTATACCTAACTTCATAGATTCGCTTTGCCCTTTTTCAGGGCAGGGGTTAAAGACTGTCTTTATTCCATACCTTAATGCAATATCTCTTATTTCTTCTTTATGATAAACCAGTATTATTTCATCAAGTCTTGATGACTTTGCTGCTTTAATTACCTTTTCTATTGCTAGCTCTCCATCTATATTAAGAGTCAATTTATCCCTATTCATTCTTCTAGAAAATCCTGATGCCATTATTATACCAGTTATCATTTAAACACCTTCTTTTAAACTCTTCTTATTCTTTCATGAACCATGCTACCTGCTATTATGCCATTTAATACAAATTGGCTTTTTCTAATCATGTCCCCTATAAGTTTAGCTTGATTTATTTGCGATTCATTATCTGCTTTATTAAGAAGCAAATATTTTTTGCTATCTACAGGAGTCCCTTTATAAAGTCCGTCCTTTGATGTAACCACTCTAAATATAGTTTCTTCTGTTATTGTGTCCCCTATTTTGCTATTAGTTACTCTAGAAAATACCTCTGGTCTATGAACATTAGACTCATCGATAGTTTTACCTAGAGCATCCACTCCGATTACACCTATTGCTTTGCTAGTAAAACTAGGTATTACAGGTTCATGGGAAGCAGGGGCTTTTATAGGTCTTTCTTTTGAACCATCAGCCTCTACTAATATAATATCAAAAAAGTTCTTATTGAAAATATTATTTAGAAAATCACTATCTACTCCTAAAAGCTTATTTTGTAAAGAGATACATCTTCCTAAAACAGTAATAGTGCCATTTTCCCAATTAGACTCTATGCTCTGTCCATTATCTAACACAACTAGGTTATCATATAAATCCTTGCTAGGATTATATATTGCAGTGGTAGTAGTAATAAGAACCCTTTTATTAAGGAGTTTCAATTCAGAAGCTAATTTAAAAATAGTAGTAGTCTTACCTCCACCACCAATTACAGATATCATTTCTGCTTTATTGACGTCAATTTCAAAACAATTGATAATACTCATATCCACTTACCTATTTCCCAAATGGGCAAACAGGATAATGACACACTTTACAGTTCAAGCAAAGTCCACCATGACCAAGGCTTGTTATATCTTTTCTTGTAAGGACTTCTCCAGCCATTGCCCTCGGTAATACCAAGTCTAATACTGTGGTTCTATGATACATTCCACAGGCAGGAACTCCAAGTATAGGTGTATTCCCTTTATAAGCTAGCATAAACATAGCCCCTGGCAATACAGGCGACCCATATGTGATTACTCTATCTGAGATGTTTTTTATAGCCATAGGGGTAACATCATCTGCGTCAACAGACATACCACCTGATGTAAGAATAATATCTGCACCCTGCTCTATTAATGAGTTTATTGAGTCTTGTATCATTTCACTATCATCTGATGCATACTTAATTCCTAATAATATTCCTCCATAAAGTCTCACTTTTTCCTCTAATACAGGACCAAACTTGTCTGTTATTCTACCATGATAAACCTCTGAGCCTGTAACTACTATACCAGCCTTTAAAGGTTTTAATTCTTTTACTGAAACTATGCTGCCCATTTCATTACAAATTTCTTCTATTCTTTCAATCTTGTTTTTTTCAATAGCAAGAGGTATTATTCTTGTTCCTGCAACTGCTTGGTCTTTTTCAACAACTGTATTATTATGAAGAGTCGCTATGATAATTAACTCAATATCATTAACAGTCTCTAAGGCTTCAAGATTTATTTTTAACAAACCTCTTTCCTTAGCTTTAATAGTTACTTTTCCTTCAGAAGGTTGTGTAGTATAAACTCCTTCTCCAGATATTGCTGTTCCTATTCTTATGGCTGCATCATCTTCATGGACATCATTTTCCGTAAGCTCCATTACATTTATATGATTTTTACCCATGTCTTTTAAATTGTCAACATCTTCCGGTTTAATAATATATCCTTTTTTATATGCTGCACCTTTAAATTGTCCTGGTACTATTTTAGTAAGATCATGAGCTAATACCATTCCCACTGCATCTTCTACATTTACTTTTTTCATAAAATCCCTCCTAAATTGTAAAAATATATCGCGTTTTCTAGCTACAAATTAATAGTAGATAGCCGATATGTATCTTGATATATAACGATGACAAAAAAATAAAATCAACTTAGTTCAATTATAAAAAACTTGCCCACTATTAACAAGTATCTATATTAAATTTTAAGCCTACAGGTAGAGTTAAAACTCCACCTGTACTGAACCTTATTTACCTAAAATTTCAAAAGAGAATTAATAGATAATCCTACTTGATATATTATACCATTTTCATCAATCATGGCAAGAAACTTAAATAATTTATTATCCTCAACTCTTCTTTTTATAGGAGTTGCTATATATGGGTTTCTTCTTAATCTAAGATCTTCATAGATTGAATCTATTCATTTACCGATAAATCAATAAAGTCAAACCTTGAAACATCAAATAATCCAATATCAGTTACCTTAATTTCTGGAATAACTGGCAGAGCCAAGAATGATAATGTCATGAATGGATCAATATCTTTGTTTACGCCAAGTTGTTCATATGCTATCTCTAACATTTCTGCTAACTTCTCATTTACTTTTTCCATTGATTCATCTGAAATGATTCCGCCTATAGGAAGTTCTAAGGTTCTTAGAACATTACCTCTGGATGCTACAGTAATGCCTCCACCAACCCTAGCAACTTCGTTTATTGCTAAAAGCATATCTTCATCATTGTCTCCAATAGCTATTAAGTTATGTGAATCATGAGCTATTGTCAGAGCTATGGCTCCATTCTTCAGTTTAAAGTCTTCAACAAGACCTAATCCAACATTTCCTGTTGCATTATGCCTTTCGATAACTGCTAGCTTTAGTATATCTAATTTATTATTATTCCTAAATTCGCCATTTTCTACTTCAACTTTTCTTACTACCTTCTGAGTAACTAAACTGTGAGGAAGCAATCTAATAACATTTGCTATATCATTGTCTATATTTATTCTTAAGTCATCTTTATTTACTGCTTTGATTCTCACTGTGTCAATAACATTTGAGTTATCAAAGTCCTTCACATCAAATAAAGCCTCTTTATTTTTTGCTACCAATTTACCATCTTTATATACTTGTAGTACATTGAAATCTTTAAGATCATCTATTACTATTACATCTGCATTATAGCCTGGTGCTATGGCTCCAATATTTCGTAGTCTATAACATTCTGCTGCGTTTATTGTTGCCATTTGAATAGCCGATATTGGGTCAATTCCATTCTTAATCGCCAGTCTCACGTTGTTATCTATATGACCTGTTAATAATATATCTTCAGGATGCTTATCATCTGTACAAAATAGGCATCTTCTCATATTTTCTCTTTTTAAACCTCTTACTAATTCTTTAAGATTTCTAGCCGCAGAACCTTGTCTAATTAAAATATACATTCCCAATCTAAGTCTGTTAAGCATCTCTTCTGCTGTGGAACATTCGTGCTCTGTTAATACACCCGCTGCTACATAAGCATTTAATTCTCTATCTTTTATTTCAGGTCCATGACCATCTATTAGTTTATCACGTTCTCTAGCTAACTTAATCTTATCTACAATATCTTCATCTCCGTTAATAACCCCTGGATAGTTCATAAGTTCACCAAGCCCTAATACTCTTTCATGATTTATAAGCTCAGCTAAATCCTCCGCTAATAATTTCGCCCCTGATGTTTCAAATGAGGTTGCAGGTACACATGAGGGCAGCATAAAATATGCATTTAGTGGCAGTCCTTCGCTTGCCTCAAGCATGTACTCGATTCCTTCTATTCCCTTTACATTTGCTATTTCGTGTGGGTCTGCAATTATGGTTGTAGTTCCCCTTGGCACTACAGCTCTTGCAAATTGTGATGGGGATACCATGGAAGATTCTATGTGAACATGTCCATCAATAAGTCCTGGTGCTACAAACTTACTTTCTAGATCTATCTCTGTTTTCCCAGCATAATTACCTATTCCAACTATTTTCCCCCCGTGTATAGCTATATCACCATCAACTATTTCATGAGAAAACACATTCACTATTCTAGCATTTTTAAGAACTAGCTCTGGCTTTTCTCTGCCATATGCTAGATCTATTTTTTGCTTTATTTCCGACTTCATAACATCAATCCTCCCATTATATTACTGCCACATTAAGACTTAAATAGGATAAGAATGCATTCAGAAGAGCCCCTATCCTCTTCTGAATGCAAAGCTTTATCTTTTAAGTCCTTTAAGTCTATGGGTTAATTCACTACTTTAGTTCTTTTCATTTAAAGCTTTAAGCAGCTTTTCAGGTGTAACAGGTATTTCAGTCATTCTAACTCCTATTGCATTATATATGGCATTTAGTATAGCAGGTGCAACATATACCATTACAGGCTCTCCGATTCCCTTTGCTCCAAAAGGTCCAGTAGACTCTGGATCTTCAACTATAATCTTATCTACCTCTGGCATATCCATAGCAGTAGGTATTAAATAATTTGCAAATCTATTTCCTTTGATTTGCCCTTTCACAACATTTAAGTTTTCTAATATTGCATAGCCATAACCCATTGCAAAGCCTCCATCTATTTGCCCTTCTATTAATGAAGGGTTTATGGCTTTACCAACATCTTGAGCAACTGTAGCTTTTATTATTTCAACATATCCAGTTTCTGTATCTACTTCAACTTCTACTCCACATGCTCCAAAGGTATATGGCCAGTATGGTGAACCTTGGCCTGTTTCCTCATCCATTTGTGTAGAGTGAGCTATAAAAGTAGCTTCTTTTCTTAATAAACCATCTCCTGTTTTTTCAGCTATTTCTGTAAAAGTTACTTTTTGGCTTGGGAAGGTTTTAATATATACTTTTCCTTCTTTAACTACTAAACCCGTATCACTATTTACTGCCAGCATTTCAACTGCAATTTTAATTATTTCTTCTCTTAAAGCTTCGGCAGCTTTTTTTATTGCATTACCCGTATTATATGTTTGCCTACTTGCTGCTGCCGTACCTGCATCAGGTGTAATACTTGTATCTTCACATATGAAAATTATATCTTCTACTTGTACGCCTAAAATCTCTGCTGGTATTTGACTCATTATTGTTTTCGCACCTTGCCCAACTTCTGAAGCTCCGACGTATATAGCTATTTTGCCATCTTTTCTTAGCTCAGCAATAGCTGTTGAAACGTCTGGAAACCCATTGCCATATCCTGTTCCATAAAACATAGTCGCAAATCCTATACCTCGTTTTTTCATTGGGCTACACCACCTTTGAATCTTTCAATAAAGTTCATCTTCTTTTCTACTTCTTCTATACATCTATCCAGTGGAACACTTTCATCTAATAACTGTCCTGTTGCTGTTTCTGAACCTACTCTAAAAATGTTTTTTAATCTAAATGTCACTGGATCCATATTAAGTTTCTCTGCCAAAATATCCATCTGTTGTTCATATGCTACTGGTACTTGTGTTGCACCAAAACCTCTCATGGCTCCTGCAAATGGATTATTGGTATATATAGAATAGCTATCAACTTTTACATTTGGTATTTCATAAGGGCCAGTAGCATGGACCCCTGCTTTTCTCATAACATTTATAGCCCAAGAAGCATAAGCACCTGTGTCTCCTATTAGTGTTGCTTCCATAGCCAATAGCTTACCTTCCTTTGTAGCACCAGTTTTATATTTCATTTTTACTGAGTGTCTTTTACTGTGAGCTTCAAAAGACTCCTCTCTTGAAAATATAGCTTTTACTGGTCTGCCTGTAATTTTTGTAGCCATTGCTAGATGTATCTGCATAGTAATATCTTCTCTTCCACCAAAAGCTCCTCCAACAGCAGGATTAATTATCTTGATTTTTTCTGTTGGTAAACCCATAGCTTCAGCTACCTCTATTTGGTCAAAATGAGGATATTGTGTAGCAACTGCTACAACTATTGTGTCGTCTTCCTCCATATATGCAATTCCTGCTTCAGGCTGTAAAAATACATGATCCACCATTGGAACAAAATACTCATTTTCTACTATGACATCACATTCTTTAAAAGCTTCTTCAATATTTCCTTTTCTAAGCTTATAGTGATATATTATGTTACTGTTTCCTTCGTGTATCTGTGGAGCAGTTTCCTTCATCGCTTCAGAAGGGTCAAATAAGGCCTCTAGTTCTTCGTATTCAATTTTGATAGCTTTTAATGCTTTTTCTGCTGCCTTTTCTGATTCAGCTACTACAAAAGCTATTGGATCTCCAATCCTTCTTACTTTTTTATTGCAAAGAACTTCGTGGTCTTTAAACAAGACTCCATGGTTGTTGTGTCCTGGTACATCCTTTGCAGTTAATATCTTCACTACTCCATCTATTTTTAGTGCTTCAGTAATGTCTAATTTAAAATATGCATGAGGTTTTGTAGATCTAAAGGTTTTGCCGTAAAGCATTCCTTCCATATATATGTCTTGGGGATATATAGCTTTTCCTGTAACCTTTGAAAGGCCATCTACTCTAATTACACTTTTCCCTACTACATCTAGCTTCACTTCTACTTCCCTCCTTGTAAATCTTTTGCAGCCTTTTCAACTGCATTTACAATTTTGTTATAACCAGTGCAACGACAAAGGTTGCCTGATATGGCTTCTCTTATTTCACTTCTATTTGGGGTAGAATTTTTATCTAATAGGGCTTTTGCAGACATCACCATTCCAGGTATACAGAACCCACATTGAACTGCACCTTCATCTAAAAATGCTTGTTGGATAGGGTCGATTCCATTTTCGTCTCCTAGACCTTCTATAGTGATTATTTTTTTCCCTTCGGCTTGAAATGCCATTACTAAACATGAAGCCACTGTTTCTCCATCCATAATTACGGTACAAGCTCCACATTCACCTTCTCCACAGCCTTCCTTAGTTCCTATTAGTCCCAATTTATCTCTTAGAACATCTATAAGTCTCATATCTTCTTCAATTTCTACGTTATGAATTTTCCCATTTACATTAAGTTCTATTGTTTTCATAGTTTTCTCCTTCCTTGAGCAAAATGAATATATGGAATCTAACTATTCGGATTAATTGCATTGTTTAAAGCATCTCTTAATACACCTTTAACAGCGGCACTTTTAAATTCAACTGTAGATCTTCCAGCTAGTCTCTCTGCAACTTGTTGATGCATAAAGTTTACTCCTTCTTCAATAACTTCTTCAGTTAACTTCTTGCCCTTAATGAATTCTTCTACTTCTCTTTCTCTCATTCCAAATTTTCCTAATGAGCCATTAGCTATTCTGATTTCTTTACAGGTTTTTTCTTCATCAAATTCTGCAAATACACTAGTACATATTCTAGAAATGGCAAGCGCTTTCCTAAGACCTAGCTTACTAAATGATAGAATCTGATTATGACTTGGATTTTTAAACTTTACAGATACAAGTAGCTCGTCATCTCTTAAAGCAACTTTTCCTTTATCTAAAAATAGCTCTTCTAGTAAAATCTCTCTTTCTTCATCCTTGCTTTTTATTACTGCAATTGCATCTAATGCTAGAAGTGGAGGAACTATATCCGCGGCTGGAGAACCATTGCAAATATTTCCACCAATAGTACCTTTATTTCTGATCTGAGGTGAACCTACAGAATGTGCAGCCTCCTTTAGTCCTGCAAGTCTATTACTGAGTAGTTTTGATTCTACTATTTCTGTAAAAGTTGTGGCTGCTCCTATTTTTACTATGTCGTTATCCATTTTTATAAATGACATTTCCTTTATGCTAGATATATCTATTAGGGCTTCAAAATTCACTTTGCGATTTTTTATCTCTATAACTAAGTCTGTACCACCTGCAATAATTTTACCTTTTTCTTTGTATTGATGTAGTAGTTCAACTGCTTCTATAACAGTACTTGGCTTATGGGCATATTTTATTGACATATATCTATCCTCCTTAATCTAGTTTAGAAAAGGTATTATAATATTTTATATAGTTTTGACATGTTTTTAGTTAACATAATTTACATATAATTATTGCAAAATTATGGTCTAGCAATTATTATATTGCTATAGTTTTTGATTTTACAATAAAAAATAAACCCAGAATATATTTTTTAGAGTTCATAACTAATTATTAAGTGAATATTCTGAACTCAGTTTTTACTGTAAGCGTTTGATTCATTGAATTATTGTTTTAAAGTTCCGCTCCCTAAAAGGGAGCGGAATTATTTTTATAGGAATATGAACTTTAGAATAAATAGAACTGAAAGTATATATACGACTGGTGATGCTTCTTTAGCTTTTCCAGTTAATAGTTTTAATAAAGCATATGAAATCATACCAAATACTATACCTTCTGCAATACTATATGCAAGAGGCATCATTATGATTGTCAAGAAAGCTGGTATAGCTTCTGAAAAATCATCTAGATTAATTTTTTGAATTGGTGACATCATGAATAGACCAACTATTACAAGTGCTGGTGCAGTAGCTGCTCCTGGGATTATACCGAATATTGGCGCAAAGAATAATGCTAATGCAAATAGTGCAGCTGACGTAAGTGCAGTAAGTCCTGTTCTACCACCTTCAGCAACTCCTGATGCACTTTCAACATATGTTGTAACTGTACTTGTTCCTAATAATGCTCCTGCTGCAGTACCTACAGCGTCTGCAAATAACGCTGGTTTTACTCTTGGTAAAGTACCATTTTCATCAAGCATATCTGCTTTTGAAGCAACTCCTACTAAAGTTCCTATAGTATCAAATACGTCAACAAATAAGAATGTAAATACTATTGCTAACATTTCAAATGAAAATACTTTTGAAAAGTCAAGTTTGAACATTACTGGAGCTAGTGATGGAGGAAGAGCAAATATTTTTTCTGGCATTGCTGTAACTCCGAGAGGAATTCCTATTATAGTTGATGCTAATATACCTATTAGTATAGCTCCTTTAACCTTTTTATATAATAAAACGCCTGTAATTATAATTCCTATAAGAGCGACTAGTGCTGTTGGTGAAGTAACATCTCCAAGTGATAATGGAGTACCTTGGCCTTGAACTACTACGCCTGCATTTGCAAGTCCTATAAATGCAATAAATAAACCTATACCAACAGATACTGCATTTTTCAATGTCATAGGAAGTGCATTTACTATAGCTTCACGTACGTTAACAAATGACATTAAAATAAAGATTATACCTTCGATAAATACTGCTGTTAAAGCTACTTCCCAAGAATATCCCATTGATAATACAACAGTATATGCAAAGAAAGCATTTAGTCCCATACCTGGTGCTAGTACAAATGGATAGTTAGCATAAAAAGCCATAATTAATGTAGCAATAATTGATGAAACCGCAGTAGCTGTAAATACTCCACCCCAGTTCATTCCAGCTTCAGAAAGAATAATTGGGTTAACAATTAAAATATAAGCCATTGTCATAAACGTAGTAATACCAGCAAGAACTTCAGTTTTAACATCAGTTTTGTGTTCGTTAAGCTTAAATGTTCTTTCTAAAAAACCTGTTTGAGTTTGAACCTTATTACTCATTAATAAACCCCCTATTTTTAATTTTTTCCCTTATAAAAAATACTCCCTAACAACTATCCTCCTTTCTATGTTTTTTTGGTTTCTTAAAATACCCATAAACTTAAGGTTTATAATTAAGCAGTCATTGTATTTACTGCTAAATTATAGCTTGTACATAGATATTACCTTTTCGTTTTTTAGGATTAAAAAATATATTATAGCACATTTATTATTATGATTATTAAAAACATAAAATATTTTATGAATTTAATAAACACAATAATGAAAACTTTTTTCTTTTATTATTGGTCCCAAGCTTCTACATGTCAATGTAAAAGCTTGGGTTAGCAACCATCATCTTACTATTGGGTCAAGGATTTCAAAGTTATCTACATCTATTAATCCTTTATCACTTATTTTCCACTTTGGACTTGTGGATAAAGCTAAGAATGATACGTGCATAAATGGAGCATGTAGGGTTCCGCCTAATTGTTCCCTTACAGTTGACTCTAATTTTGCTATCTTAGCGCTTACCTCTTGACCTGTTAATTCATCTGTTATAAGTCCTCCAACTGGAAGTGCTAGCTCTTCTAAAACTCTACCATTATTAGCAACAGCAACTCCACCACCCATTTCTATAACTCTATTAACAGCAACAACCATATCTCTTAAGTTAGTTCCTGTAACTGTTATATTGTGAGTGTCATGGGCAATTGATTGTGCAAATGCACCTTGCTTCAATCCAATTCCTTTAACCATGGTTTTACCAATATTTCCGTTACGACCATATCTTTCTAGGTTAGCTAGGTATATTACATCCTGCTTAACATCAGCTTCTACTATGCCCCTATTAACTCTAACCTGAGCTTCACCCGTTTCTGTTAAGTTTTGATCTGGTATAGCTTGGATGTATCTAACAGTAGCAGTATTTCCGTCAGCTCTAATTTCTAAATCTGCTTCTGTTATAGGTGCTCTTCTCACTGAATTTTTAACTACATCTGGATAAGTATATTTTGGTAGGTCTATTAATAACTGTCCTTTCGAAGCTACTAATTCTCCTTTTATAAATACAGCTTCAACTGTCATTTCTTTTATGTCACTAATAACAGCTATATCAGCTACTCTTCCTGGTAAAAGAGCTCCTCTATCATTTAATCCCCAATAAGTAGCAGGGTTGATTGTTGCCATTTGTATAGCTTCAATAGGGTCTACCCCTTCTCTTATTGTTCTTCTAATTACATCATTCATATGGCCTGATTTTTCTAAATCTTCAGCTACCATATCATCTGTAACTAGTATTAGTCTTCTTGAGTCTAATCCTTCTTCTGTTACGGCTCTTATGCACTCTGCCATATTTCTTTGAGTAGAACCTTCTCTCATAAATACGTATACACCTTGTCTTAACTTTTCAACACATTCTTCTTTAGTTGTTGTTTCATGGTCAGAACAAGTTCCTCCACAGCATATAATATGAGCTGCTAAGTCTGCTCCAAATAATCCAGGAGCATTACCATCAACTGGCTTTCCTATACTCTTAGCATAAGTAGTTGAAGTCAATAGGTCTGTTATTATCCCTGGTGTATTTTTATATACGTGTTTAGCAAGAGAAAATCCTTGTAGCTCTCCTATACCAAATATATTTGGATAATTTAGCAGGTCCTCCATATCTTTAGAATTTACGTCAACACCTGCTGTTTCTAATCTTGGTGCATCAGGAGTCAAAGCTGGAACCTGTAATCTTACAAAGTTTGGCACTACATTACATTCGTCGGCCATAGCCTTCATAGCTATTGGTCCTAAAGCATTACCAATTTCATGTGGGTCAGCTATTAAAGTAGTTGTCCCAGATGGTATAGATAACCTTGAAAATTCAGTAATAGTTAACATACTACTTTCAAAGTGCATATGTGAATCCATAAATCCTGGCGATAGATATAATCCTGTTACGTCTACCACTTTTGTTTCTGGTCCTATCAATGACTGGCAATCGCCAACAAGTACTATATATTCTCCTTTAATAGCAATATCAGCTGTATAAACTTCTCTTGTGATTACATTTATCACATTACCGTTATGAAGCACTATATCAGCAAAATGTTTATCTGACATTAGTACATCGATTAGCTCTCTATATTCCATTGCTTGTTTTATGTCTTGTGGCTTTAACAAACTTACGCCTCCTTTCCTTTGCTACTTATCGATAAACTCTTTGTATACATCCATATTATCTACTATGCCTACTATAGCAGCATCTATTGCAGAGTTTTTCTTGTCTGCAGCATTTCTCGATGCAGTTCCCGATGCAAAAATCACTATTTCTCCAATTCCTGCACCAACTGTATCTACTGCTATTAAAGGCTTGCCTGAAGGCTTTGAATCTATGTCAATTGGTTGTGTTATTAGAAGCTTGCTTCCTACTAAGCTTTCGCTTTTTCTTGTTGCAACCACTGTACCTATAACTCTACCCAACTGCATTTTATCACTCCTTTGATTTAATGTCCCCTGACTATTCTTATCCCTAATTCTTTTGCTTTGTCATATGCTAGAGGAGTTATAATTGCTCTCATAGGCACAGTCACTTCTTGGTTACTAGCTCTCATATTGATTACATCTTTTTCTGTAATAACTTGTCTAGAGCTATGGCTTTGTTCTGTAACTGCATTTTGAGAGTATTGTGTAGTAGTGCTTTCATTTGTGGAGCCATCTTTAAATACATTTAACATTTCTACAATATAATCCTTTTGACAGGCACCTTTTACACCCATCTTCTGAAGTTTATCTACGTAGTCATCCATCATTTGTTGAAGCATTGATCTCTTTGATTTATTTCCTCTATATGCAAGTACATTTTCAAAATCCATTAGAACCTTCTTGCCATGCCATAGTCCTTGCCATAACAATGTAGATATAAAGCAATCTTGTATTCCTAAGGCTAATTTAACTGCTGTGTCTTGAGTTGTCATAGGCACTATAATACCATCTACACTTTCTAGAATCTCTCCAAAAATTAGTTTGTCTTTTTCCGTATAAACTTTATCTGTTTGTAAGGCAGACTTTATAGAAGATAGACCTTGACTACCAATAACATCTTCTCCATTTTGAGTTACGGCAATATTAAAAGTAAAACCGTAACGCTTCGCTTTAGAAAGCTCTCTAAGCGATTCATTTAGCCCATAATTTGTTCCAGTAAAAACAGCTAAAATACGCTGATTTGTATGGGGCCGTTGTTGGTAGTTTCGTTTATCTATTTCCTTTATGTTGTATCCTTTATTTAGCTTTTGAATTAACTGACTAACTATATCGTTAGTTTGATTGTATTTATCCATATTCTAACACCCCATAAGGATTGGGCTACTATCATTATTATAGTAGCAGCTTTATTAAAATCTCATTATTCGTAATTCTTAAGTATTACTCTTTCAACTTCTGAGTGTGGTCTTGGTATTACATGAACTGAATGTAGTTCTCCTACATTTCTAGCAGCTTCTGCACCAGCATCTGTAGCAGCTTTAACTGCACCTACATCTCCTCTAACCATAACAGTTACAAGACCGAAACCTATTTTGTCATATCCTACCAATGTAACATTAGCTGCTTTAACCATAGCATCTGCTGCTTCAACAGCACCTACTAAACCTTTTGTTTCTACCATACCTAACGCTTGACTCATTATTATTCCTCCCTTAATTAATTACTTTGTGTTTGCTTTCTTTTTATTTTCTTCTATATTAGCTTTTTTTTCTTCATTTTCCTCTTTTTTTACTTCAGGTTTTTTGTCTTCTTTTTTGTTCTTTAAATTTTTCTCAAATTCCTTTATTAATCTGTCTACCTCTTCATGAGGTCTTGGTATTACATGACTAGACACAACTTTTCCAACTCTGTTGCCTGCAGATACTCCAGCTTCTACAGCTGCTTTTACTGCAGCTACTTCTCCTGCTATATTAATGGTAACACTTACAAGCTTATCTACACCTATTACTTTCTCAACTCCTACAAGCTTTACATCTGCTGCCTTACTTGCAGCGTCTAACGCTGTAATTGCTGTAGTTAAACCAACTGCTTCGATTAATCCAAGAGCTGCTCTCACAACTACACCTCCTTATTTTCTATCACTATAGTAAGGAGCCCTTTTTCCCTATTGAATCCAAGGATACTTTAGGAATATAAGCTTCTAAATTGTTAATAACTCCTGTTTTCACATAAACATCTTTATTGTTTACATTGTTTTGACCTACTAGATCTTCTCCGCTAGTCATTTCGCTATTATTTGATTTCTTTACTTTGTCAGCCAGTTCATTTAAAGTTAACATTGTATTTGATTTTTTAGTAGTTTCATTATTATTATTTGGTTTTATATTGCCTTTAACCAAATCCTCTAGTTTGACCTTATCAAAGAAATCTCCTTTATTATTGCACTCTACTGGCTTAGTTGATGAATAAAGAGTCCCTAGACCTTTTGAGTTTTCAACAGTTTTGCCTGCATTTTTGTTCATCACATTTAGCAGTAATTGTTCATCTTTTGGGTCTAGTCCTGATATTGAATACGAGATTTTTACAGAACTACTCTTCGTATCAACCTTTTTGCTGTTTTGAGCAATATTATTCATAATTACTTTTGCTAATGGGTTAGCCATTCTTTTCACCACCATTTAGCTATTCTAATATTTTATCTACTTCGTCATGAGGTCTAGCTATAACGTTTGTAGATACTATTTCTGCTATGTTTTTTACCACTTCTGTTGCATTATCTACAGCTGCCTTTACTGCCGCTACTTCGCCTGATACTATTACAGCAACGACTCCAGAGCCGACGAAATTTACATCAACTATGTGCACATCAGCTGACTTAACCATAGTATCAGCCGCTTGTATAGCAGCCACTAAACTTCTGGTTTCTATCATACCTATGGCCTGTCTCATACTCTATTACCACCTTTATTTATTTTTTCATTCCTGGGAAATACTTTTGAATGTCTATCTTTCCCTCAAATCCAGGAATCACTGCCATCTCATAAAAATGTGCATCCTCACCTAAAGGTTTTGTAGCATCAATTCCCATTTTATCTGTAACTCCACGTACGACATGTGATGCTTCCAATCCTGAACCCAATGCACCT
The DNA here is from genome assembly GCA_964619895.1 of uncultured Clostridia bacterium. Lineage (GTDB taxonomy): Bacteria > Bacillota > Clostridia > Tissierellales > Proteiniboraceae > Proteiniborus. The sequence continues at coordinate 20,066 of CAZUFW010000036.1, forward strand.
GGTATAATAACTACATCTTGTGAAGCCTGGACCCTAGAAGATAGTGCAAGTTCAACACCCTTTGCATTATATATATCAATATCATCATCTACTACAACCACATGCTTGATATCGTAAAAAGCACCAAGTGCAGCTAATATTGCTGATTTGCCATCTCCATGTTTTTTCTTGTTTATTGAGATAATGGCATGCAATCTGCATCCACCACCTACTGTAATATTGACATCCTTCACATCTACCATGTTTTTAACAGCAGCATATAACTCAGCTTCTCTAATGAGACCATTAGCAAGGTGTTCCTCTCTACAAGGAAAGGCATGCTGAAATATTGGATTATTCCTATGCATAATAGTTCTAACTTCCATTACTGGATTCGGAGCTACTTCTCCATAGTAGTTCATTAACTCACCAAATGGTCCTTCTACTTCACGCTTATTCGGAACTAATACTCCCTCAAGAACTATTTCTGCATATGCAGGAACCTCTAAGTCAACTGAGTGACATTTAATCAGTTCTAGAGGCTCTCCCCTTAAAGCACTATCAACTTCATATTTGTTAAGTCCGTACTTTCTAGAACCTATCTGTGATGCTAGTAAAAAAGTAGCATCATATCCAAGTACTACTGCACATTCTAATGGTTTATTCATTTTCTCAAATTCAGCAAATTGTTCTCTTAGTGCTGGTGAATGTCCAGATATTAGTGCATTAATAATATTTCCTTTATGAACTTGGAATCTTCTAACAGCCATGTGTGTACTACCTGTTTCTGGGTCTTTTACTATTAGCATTCCTGCTGTTATAAAGCTTGACGCATCTTTACCATGTGAGGTAGGTACCGGAAACATTCTTTGTATATCGATATTTCTAGTAATTATATTTTCTTTTACTGGACCATTATCTACTAACTTTGCCGGCTGAGGATTTGCTATGGCGTTCATGTACTTAAATATTCTTTCTTCAGGTGTAGTATTAGTCATTATGTAGTAAAGCTCTCTGTTTCCATAAAGTCCTCCTACTACAGGCATATCATATCCCTTAACTTTGTTAAACAAGATGGGTTTTTCATTTTCAAAATATCTAAGTACTGCCCCTAGCTCAAACTTTGGGTCTACTGTTACATTACAAGCTTCTAGCTCTCCAATCTGCTCTAGCTTTTTTAAGGTAGCTCTTAACATTTGTCTTTCCATGCTTTCCCTCCTTCCAAGTGCTATTCTCCCCATCTTTTCGAAAGATTATGTTCAATGCCAAGTTGATCTAATACCCTGCCAACTATTATACTTACAATATCTCCTATACTTTCAGGATGATTATAAAATCCAGGAGTTGGAGGTAATACTATTACTCCAGCCCTTGCTAGCTTCAACATGTTTTCTAAATGTATAGTGCTAAGTGGGGTTTCTCTAGGAACTATTACTAGCTTCCTATTCTCCTTAATTATAACATCTGCAGCCCTTGTTAACAAATTATCTGATATTCCATTTGCAATAGATGCTACAGTTTTCATTGAGGAAGGAATAATTACCATTGCATCTGTTTTAAAAGAGCCACTTGCTATAGGTGCTGCAAAATTTTTATTTTCGTGATAATAAGTTGCTAATCCTTTTAGTTCTTCAAGATTTACTCCACACTCATGCTCTACAACATATTCTCCCATTGAAGTTACTACAAGGTGAGTTTCTATATTTAACTCTTGAAGTACTTTTAACAAAGCAACTCCGTATATGCCTCCACTACCACCAGATATCCCAACTATTACTCTCATATAACTTTTCCCCGCTTTCTATTATTAGCCAAGCAAATTTAAGTCAATAAAAACCTTCATTATTTGGCACAAAAAGTCGTCTCTATATTTTTTAGCTGGCGACTTTTTGTATAAATAATGGCTTCTTTCAATGTAATTTGGGATATGACTGTCCCCGTCTTGAGGACAGTCATATATAATTATTCTACTTTATTCTCTTTATCTCCTGCTCCTGTCCATGGATCTATTCCTTTTTCCCAAGCGTCAATGTATTCATCTATTGTTAAAAGTTTTGTAAATAAGCTAAGGTCTACTAGTCCATGTTTATGTTGTTCTTCATTTTTTGAATGAACTCCATCAGTTAAAGTAATTACTTTGTAAGCATTTGCTAAAGCATCTGCAGCTGAAGATCTAACGCATACGTTAGTCCATACACCAGTAACTACTACTGTGTCTATACTTTCTTCCCTTAAATATAGGTCTAAGTCAGTATGCCAGAAAGCACTATGTCTTCTCTTTTGAACTATATATTCTCCTTTTTCAGGATATAATTCTTTTATAAAGTCTGAACCCCAAGTTCCTTTAACAGCATGAACTGGTCTTACTCTAAAGTCAGCATCTTTTTCTCTATGAGCTTCTTGAATATGAATTAATTGAACATCATCTTTTCCTTGAGCATTTCTTTCTCTTACCCATTTAAATAATTTTTGAAGATTTGGAACTATTTCCTCTCCACCTGGACATCTTAATGGAGCTTTTTCTCCAATAAAGTCATTCAGCATGTCTATAACTAATATTCCATGTCTTGCCATCTATATCTCTCCTTTTACTTTTTTTATTTTTGTTCATTTATTATGTTTTCACAGAGTGGACTTACACTTAACATAAGCCCAACTCCTGTTGAAAACCATTATAATTAATATGTTATTGTTTTAGGTAAAACTTGTATGCTCTGCCTCTTAACAAATCTACCAAAACCAGGTTTTACTTGAATTCCTCTAATTTCTCTCACATGCTTATCTATTACCTCTGGATGGTCTTTTCTATAGCTTCTTTCATATTCAGCACTATGCAGGTTAGGGAATTTTTCAAATATTTCTGAATATCTTTCTCTAACTCCTTCTGGATATTCATGAACTATTTTTTGTAGTTCTTCATCAGTTAATGATGCTAATACGCTTTCATCTTCGTCTTTATATACTAAATGTCCACGTACTATAGTTTTTATTACTCTTCCCTTTAATTCCATTCCTTCAAGTGGAGTGTATCCGCACATTGAAGCTTGTTTCTTAGGATCTATAACCCATCTCTTATCAAGGTCAATTATCGCAAAGTCAGCATCTGATCCTATGTGTAAAGCACCTTTCTTTGGATATAATCCATAGTGTTTTGCAGCATTAGTTGATAGAATATCAACTAGTTTGCTTAATGAAATTCTACCTTTGTTGTATCCTTCACTTACTATTACAGGTACCATTGTTTCAGTACCAGGTATTCCTGGGAATGCTGTCCAAATATTTAATCCTTCTTTTATCTTTTCGCTTTCTAATTCATAAGGAGCATGGTCAGTAGCTATGAAGTCTATGCTACCATTTCTAATTCCTTCCCATTGCTCTTCATTATCTCTTTTAGTTCTTAGCGGTGGAGCAATCTTAGCATTTGCACCATGTATTGTCATAGACTCTTGATAATTTAATGTTAAATAGTGAGGACAAGATTCTGAAGTTACGTTTAAGCCTCTCTTCTTTGCTTCTCCTACTAATTTAGCGCCTATTCCAGTACTCATGTGGACTATGTGTAATCTAGCTCCTGAAGCTTCTGCAAAGCTAATGCCTAATTCTATAGCAACTTTTTCAGCTAATTCCATTCTAGCTTCTGCCCAAGCTGGTCCATCCATACGTCCTTCTTTTTGGAACTCTTTAACATAATAATCACACATAGCAAAGTTTTCAGCATGAATTCCTATTGGAAGACCTGTTTTAGCAACAGCTCTAAATGCTTCATACATTTCTGGGTCAGTAACTCTTGGATAAGTTGGAACTGACGGAGTCATGTATACTTTAAATGCAACTACTCCATAGTCAGCTTGTTCTTGAACATTGTGTAGCCATCCTTCTCTTACATCTTCTCCAGTAACTCCACCCCACATAGCAAAGTCAACTACAGCTTGTGGCTGACATACATCAATTTTTAATTTTAATTCATCAACACTTCTTGCTGATGGAACCGAACAACATGGCATATCTATAATTGTAGTTACTCCACCTGCTGCAGCTGCAGCTGTACCTGTTAAGAAGTTTTCTCTATGAGGGAACCCTTGGTACATTAAGTGAGTATGTGAGTCAATACATCCAGGTAAAGTTAAATGTCCCCCAGCGTCTATTGTATTTTTAGCTTCTATCCCATCAACGCAATCTGTAAAGCCTGCTATCTTTTCATCTTTTACTAGGATGTTAGTCAATACAGTATTGTCTCCTTGAGGGATTCTAGCATTTTTAAGAATCAAATCATACATTTTTGTTTCCTCCTTTTAATAATATTTAACAGAATGTTAGCGTTTTCATGTTAATTTTCAACAGACTGGGGAGAGATTCTCTCCAAGTCTGTTGAGCTATATATATCTACTCCTAGAATAAACCAACGATAGTACCGTCTGGAAGTATATCCATATTATTTGCAGCTGGAACTTTTGGTAATCCTGGCATTGTCATTACTTCTCCTGTAAGGGCTACTATAAATCCTGCTCCTGCAGATAATCTTATTTCTCTTACTGTTATTGTAAAGCCTGTTGGTCTTCCTAATAATGTTGCATCATCTGATAGGGAGTATTGTGTTTTTGCCATACATATTGGCATCTTGTCTAGGCCTAGTCCTTCTAGTGTTTTGATCATTTTTTCTGCGCCTTTTGTGAATGTTACTCCATCTGCTCCGTATACTTCTTTCGCTATCTTTGCTATCTTTTCTTTTATTGGAAGCTCTACTTCGTATAATGGCTTAAAGTTTGATTCTTTTGTTTCTACTACTTCTATTACTTTTTTTGCTAGTTCTATTCCGCCTTCTCCTCCAGCTGCCCACACGTCTGATATTGCTACTTCTGCCCCTAATGCTTTTACTTTTTCAAATACTAGGTCTACTTCTGCTTGGGTGTCTGTTGGGAATTTGTTTATTGCTACTACTGATGGTACTCCGAATTTTGCTACGTTTTCTATGTGTTTTTCTAGGTTTTCTAATCCTTTTTCTAGTGCTTTTAGGTTTTCTGTGCCTAAATCTGCTTTTGCTACTCCTCCATGCATCTTAAGTGCTCTTACTGTTGCCACTATTACTGCTGCTGCTGGTTTTAAATTTGATGCACGACATTTTATATCAAAGAATTTTTCCGCTCCTAGGTCTGCTCCGAAACCTGCTTCCGTTATGGCGTAGTCTCCTAGTTTTAATGCCATTTTTGTTGCTAGTATACTGTTACATCCGTGTGCTATGTTTGCAAATGGTCCTCCATGGATTAAAGCTGGTGTGTTTTCTAATGTTTGTACTAGGTTTGGTTTGATTGCATCTTTTAGTATTAGTGCTAGTGCTCCTGTTGCTTCTAAGTCCTTTGCTCTTACTGGCTCTCCGTCCATGTTATATGCTACTACCATGTTTCCTAGTCTTTCTTTTAGGTCTTCTAGGTCATTGGATAGGCATAATATTGCCATTATTTCTGAGGCTACTGTTATGTCAAATCCGTCTTGTCTTGGCACTCCGTCTGCTTTTCCACCTAGTCCAATTACTATGTTTCTTAGTGCTCGGTCGTTCATATCCACTACTCTTTTCCATGCTATTCTTCTTATGTCTATGTTTAGTGCGTTTCCTTGATGTATATGGTTATCTAGCAGTGCTGCTAGTAAGCTGTGGGCTGATGTAATTGCATGGAAGTCCCCTGTAAAATGTAGGTTTATGTCTTCCATTGGAACTACTTGTGCATATCCTCCCCCTGCTGCTCCTCCTTTTACTCCAAATGATGGCCCTAGTGATGGTTCTCTAAGTGCTGTTATTGTCTTTTTACCTAGTTTATTTAGCCCCATGCTTAGGCCTATGTTTGTCGTTGTCTTTCCTTCTCCTGCTGGTGTTGGGTTTATTGCTGTTACAAGTATTAGTTTTCCGTCTGGCTTGTCTTTTAATCTTTCGAATACGTCTAGTGATACTTTTGCTTTGTATTTCCCATATAACTCTAACTCATCATCTAGTATACCTATTTGTTCTGCTATTTCTGATATGGGTTTCATTTTAGCTTCTTGTGCTATTTGAACATCTGTTTTCACTATGATTTCTCCTCCTCAGGTTAAATATATTTTATTTTTATTCCCTATGGCTAGCAATTCTAAGAGTTCAAACTCTTTTATGCTATTCTAAGTTTAAATCTAAATCCACTCCAATAAACAACTTTTAAGCTAAATCAAAGTTGGACTATAGGTGCTATAATTATAGTCTTCTCTTCGCTTCACGGCGACAAAAATTATATTGGGGAGTAATTCCAAAAGGGAATATCTCCCCCTATGCTCAGTGTTGATGTTAAGAAAAGTGTTAGCTTACTGCATTAAGTGTGTTTCTAGTATTTGGTCTCTTCTGAATCCTTCTAATCCTATATAATATTCTAATGAATTTATGATATATTCTAATTTTACTGGTCCTACTAATTCTGAGCCTGTTACTGGTATTCCGTATCTTGCTGCTTCTTGTTTTACTAGTTCAAATACTCTATATATTGGAGTGTTTACACAGTCAAACATGTTTACTGATACTACTACTCCTTCTCTTTCTGGAAATTTGATTCCTACTGCTCTTGTTGTTGAGAATCCACCGCTTGGTCCTCTTACTGCTTTTGCTATTTTCTTCGCTATTTCTAGATTTTCTGTTGCTAAGAATACGTTATATGCTGTCAACCCTTCTGCTTCTGCACTTACTATAGTTGCTCCTGCTGTGCTGCTTAGTAAGCCATCTTTGCTTAGGTCTGGTTTTCTTGATTCGTATTCTGCTTTTCTTGAAGCATCATCTTTTGCTTCTATTAGTAATGCTTTTAATCCTTCATATTGTCCTTTTCTTATGAATGCCAACGCTCTTCTTTCTTCTGTTCTTGCATTCTCTGCTGCAAAGAATATTGGCACTCCTGTTTTTTTATGTAGTTCATGGCCTATTTCTTCTGCTAGTTTTACGCATTCTTCTACTGTTATGTTCTTAAATGGGAATAGTGGTATTGTATCTTGCGCTCCGATTCTTGGATGTGTACCTTTTTGTTCTTCCATGTTAATTAGCTCTATAGATTTTGCTGCCATGTTAAGAAGTGCTTCTTTTAGTGGGGCTGGTTCTCCTATTATTGTCACAACGGTTCTGTTAAAGTCGTGCTCTGGCTCATAGCTAACAAGCTTTACGCCTTCTATTTTTCTTACTTCTTCAACTATTGCTTCGATTACTTCTTTTCTTCTTCCATCACTAAAGTTAGGTACTGCCAAAATATACTGTTTTTCTGCAGTCATTTGTATTCCTCCTTTACTATTTTAAAGAATTTTCCAAGCATTTTTATGTTGTTTTTTTCTTAAGCATAGCAACTAATTTGCTTTAAGAATATAATACCATAAATAATGTTTATTTACCTTTGTTGTTTTTATATAAATCATTAAGGTTTTCGTTTTGAATTTAGTCTCTCATTTTGTAATTTATTTATATAACTCGATCAAAGGTATTATTTTTTTAGTCACTATTTATATAACTATGTTTTGTTTTTTCTCATTTTTTCATATCACATCCTCATCTTCTCTTTTCAATAAATTATTTGTTTGTAAATATTTAATGAATGAATTTTTTTGATTAAATAGTATAATGATATTCAATAGCTAAATTTAACTATTAGAATTGACCAAAAAAAGTTAAAAGACTTATATTATGTTATAATATTGAAAATGGTTAACAACTTCCAAAATATTATGTGCTAATTTTTGATATTAGATACAACTATTTTCATTTATTTTTTTACCCATTCTCTAACTAAATTAACTTGTTGAATGATGGTTTTTGAGAGTAGAAAATAATTAACTATAACAAAATAAATTTAAGAAAGGGGTATTAAAATGGGCTTAAAACTAATCGATTTGACTCAAGATATTTATCAAGGCATGCCTTTATTTGGAATGCACCAAAAAACATTTATAATGACAAACCAAACACACGAGCAGAACCAAAAAGACACAGGAAGTCCTACATTGGGATTTTATGCAAGGAATATTCTAATGAGTGAACACTGTGGAACTCACAGCGATGCTGTGATAGAGTACAAACCAGGAGGAGCAGATATTATAGAAATGCCAATAGAATACTTCTATGGCAGTGCTATCTGTGTAGATTTGAGTCATATTAGATATCCTGACTACATAGAAGTAAAAGATTTAGAAAAAGCTTTAGCTAAATCTGGACAGGAAATAAGGAAAGGAGACATATTCCTTATGTACACCGGTTTGTACAATAGAAGTTATGGCACTCCAGCCTATGAAAACTATTATACTGGTTTAAGTTATAAAGCAGCTAAGTGGCTTGCAGAAAAAGGTGTAGTTAACATAGGTGTAGATGCACCTGCCATAGACCAAACACCAGATGATTTAACTTTTGCTGGTCATCTTGTATGTGGAGAATACAATATTACTAACACAGAAAATCTTTGTAATTTAGATAAGGTAGTTAATAAACGTTTCTTATACTTTGGACTTCCTCTAAAGATTAGAGGAGGTACAGGATCGCCTATAAGAGCAGTTGCATTATTAGAAGAATAATTAAAGCGGCTATTTTAGCCGCTATTTTTTTAATAGTTGTTTTATTTTAAGTGCAATTTCTAAGTTTAGCCTGTCATTAGGGTTTTCAAGGTCCATTTTAGTTATTTCATTTATTCTTTGAATTCTATACAGCACTGTGTTGTAGTGTGTAAATAATGAGTCAGACATTTTTTTTAGGTTTCCGTTATTTTCAAAAAAAGCCTCCAGAGTTTTTACTAGTTCAGTTGATTTTTTTTCATCATAATCAACTAAAGGCTTTAATGTAGTATTATAGAATTTTACAAGCTCATCTTCTATGTGGTCCTGGCAAAGGATTTTAAATATTCCTAGATTTTCATAGTTTGTAATTATTTTTTCACTTAATATTTTCCCAGTACTTATAGCTTTAACAGAATCAAGATAGCTATTGCTAAAGTTCTCCAATCCTTCATAAGGTCTTCCAATCCCAATTCTAAAATCGAGATCTTTAAATTTTTCTATTATTTCTTCAAATTCTTTACTTATTTCCTCTAGTAAAGGCCCTATTCTTGCATCTTTTTTTAGAGATAGCAAGATTTGAATCCTTTCGGTTTTACTTACTACTATGGAATTAAGCCCTAATTGCTTTATAATGTTTCTTTCGATTAAGTCATGAACTTTTGTAATGTACTGCTGTGTTTGACCAGATGTCATATCTACTTTATTCAAACTATCTTCTTTATTTTTTATTTTTAGTGTTATGCTTACAAACCTATCCTTTTTATTAATATTAAAAAATGGAGCTCTTTCTATTGCTTTCTCTACTCTTCTTTCTTCAAGAGAAATCAAATCCTCAAGAAATTCTGATTTGTACCTATTTTCCACCTCTTTAACAGAAAGAGCTTTAAGTATTTCAAGAGCCATAGTTGTAGAGGCAATTTCAAGAACTGATAAATCATACCCACCTAAAGGAGTATTTATAGACCATGCAACTATATGTCCATATATACTATCTTTAGCAACTATTGGGAAAACCATTCTTTTAATATACTTACCACCTATTAGTTCGTTGCTTTCCTCTAACTTTTTTTCTTTTAGCATATCTATATTGGTACTAAAATATTTATCGGCGTTTTCAAGTAACAGTTCCTTCACCGAGTCATCAATATAATCAAAATGGGTAATTATTTCTTCTGGAAATTCAAATCTTACATAAATAGGGTTTTTTACACTATCACTTATTAGTTTGACAATTTGATTTGTATTTGCTCCCTTTAGCATTGCATCCATAAACTGCTCATAAATTTTTTCTATCTTCTTTAATAAATACGCTTGTCTGTTAAATATTTCATTAAATAAGGGAGTCATTATATCAGAAAGAGGAGTAGCGTAATATAAATCAATAATTGGAAAACTCAAATCGTCTGCTAAGCTTATTACTTCTTCAGAAAGAGACTCTAAATATGGATAAATTTTTATGCCTATGCCTGCTAACTTCTTTTTTGCACATTCTCTAATTAGCTTTTTCTGTTCCTCTATATTATCCTTTTTAAAGGAATAGGCAGTAGTTAGAAGTAACTCACCTTCATCCACCCAACTTAATATATCAGGATCTGCCATAACATTTACTTTAGATATTGTATTTCTTATTCCTTTAAAACCTGCTATAAGCTTGCAATTTTTCATATATTCCATATTCAAAGCATCTTCTATAGTAATGCCATTTTGTCTACCCATTTTTATCCCCCCTTTAGAAATGATTTTTTAATCTCCACCGCAGTCTCGAAACACAAATTTGTTCACTCCTTCCGGTCGTGCAAATTGGATTCTCATTGCGTTTGAGCTATGCTGCAATTACCCAAATCTTCGATTTGGTGTAATTGTAGTACTCAGAAACTTGCTTTCTGAGCTTCCTT
>CAZUFW010000037.1:0-2892 GCA_964619895.1 uncultured Clostridia bacterium
AATATTTATCGCCAGCCCACTATGGTACCTTTTAAAAACCAAAGTTAAAGGAAAAAATGAAGTTAATACAAAAAGAGCATAATAACACAAAAAACTGCCTTCAAGGCAGTTTTTTTATATTACTCTTTTTTCTAAGACAATAATTCTTGTTAAATTTGTTGTTATCATGGTAATATATAGTCATGAAGGAAGATTATATTCTAGAAATGCAAAAGTATAGCTTAACATTATATAGGGAGGAATTAGAATGCAGGTAGGATTTATTATATCTTTAGTTTTTGCTATTTTAGTTGCAGTTTTTGCACTTAGGAACGGAAACAATGTAAATATTGACTTTTTATTTGCAAAAATTGAAGTATCTCAGGCTATAGTTATTTTTGTTTCTGCTGCTCTTGGTGCGGTTATAGTAACTATCCTTGGACTAGTGAGACATTTAAAATTATCTATGAAAATTAAAGAGCAAAGTAAGCTAATAAGCTCTTTAGAAAACGAAAAACAAATTTTAGAGAATAAAATTGAAGAAATAAAAGAAAAAGAGATATCAAGTAATATTCAAACGCTTAATAGAAACAATGATAGAGCAAAGGAACAAGAGAAGAATTCTGATACCAAAGAGAATGGCAAGACCATAGACAAAGAATAATATATTGCTGTTGAACAGTATATAAGTATAAGCTATAATGGTAATGTATTTTCTTTTTAGTAGGTGAGCAAATGATAAACTTCGATAGCTTAGTTAAAATCGCTGAAAGTGATGACCTAACAATAGAGAAACTTAGTAAGGCTCTAAATATTTCTAAGCTTACTTCAAAAGTTATGAATAATAGAGGGATAAAAGATATAGATAAAGCAAAGGATTTTTTAGCCCCTAATATAAACGATTTTATAAATCCATTTTTATTGAAGGATATGGATGTAGCAGTAGATAGAATAGTTGAAGCAATACATAAAAACGAGAATATTTGGATATATGGGGATTATGATGTAGATGGAGTTACTAGCACATCAATACTAATTCTTTATTTAGAAACCCTATGCAATAATGTGGAATTTTACATACCAGACCGTATGACTGAGGGATACGGTCTTAATATTAAAGCCATAGATTATATTAAAAATAAGGGTGGACAATTAATAATTAGTGTTGATTGTGGTATCAAATCATTTGATGTAGCAGAATACTGTAAAGCTACTGGAATAGATTTAATAATAACTGATCATCATACTTGCGACGAAGAATTACCTAATGCTGTAGCTGTAATTAACCCTAACAGAATAGATAGTGAGTATCCTTTTAATAAGTTAGCAGGAGTAGGAGTGGCATTAAAGCTTATACAAGCTTTGGCATTAAAATTAAATACAAGCATAGATTATAACAATATACTGCCTATTGTGGCTATAGGTACGGTAGCAGATGTAGTTTCCTTAACTGGTGAGAATAGAATCATTGTAAAAAATGGTCTTAATATGTTTAAACACACAGATAATCTAGGGATAAAAGCCCTATTAGATGTTACAGGTTTACTAAATAAAGAAATTACAAGCGGACACATAGGGTTTGTTATAGGACCTAGAATCAATGCCACCGGCAGGATTGGAATGGCTAAATATGCTGTTCATCTATTTATTACGAAAATTTATAAAGAAGCTCAAAATCTAGCTAAAATGTTAGATGAGGAAAATACAAAAAGGCAAATTATTGAAGCAGAAATATTAAAAGAAGCCGAGAAAATAATCAATAAGGAAATTAATATAGAAAAAGATAAGGTATTAGTATTGGCATCTGAAAATTGGCATAGCGGTGTAATAGGAATAGTATGTTCTAGAATAACAGAAAAATATCATAAGCCAAGTATCCTCATATCCATAGAAGGTGATGAGGGGAGGGGTTCAGCTAGGAGCATATCAAATTTTGATTTATATGAAAATTTGAATAAATGCAAGGACTTGTTCGTTAAATTTGGAGGACATAAGCAGGCAGCTGGACTAACTATAAAAAAAGATAATATTGATGAATTTAGAAAAAAAATAAATAGAATAGTAGATGAAGAGTTAGACGAAATAGATTTTGTACCTCAAATTAAAGTCGATGCAGAAATTAATATTGAAGAAGCTATATTAGAAACAGCTGAAGAACTAAAACTGCTTGAACCATTTGGAATTGATAATTCAAGCCCAAGTTTTCTACTTAAAAATGCTTTAGTCAAAACGATTAGACCTTTAGGAAAAGATGGTAAGCACTTGAAACTGGCGTTGGAGAAAGATAATAAATGCATAGACTGTATTGGATTTAATTTTGGTAGCTATCTAAACATTTTAAAAATTGGTCAAAAAATAGACTTAGTAGTGTCTATTGATATTAACGATTTCTTAGGACAAAGAAGTGTTCAACTAATAATAAAAGATATCATTACATCCTATAGAGAAAATTTGGCTAAATCAGATGATTACATTGACTCACTTTTATTTTTGTTTGAAGAACTTGAGAACAAAAAAGAACTTAGGAAAAATAATATTATTTTACAAAGTCAAAGTGAAAATGATAGAATTAACTATACTATAAATACTATTAGAGAAAATGACGATACATTAATTATAATAAATAATATTTTCAACCTAGTAAACTTGCTTAATGCATTGAGATTTGAAGGAAGAGAGCTTGTTAGAAAGATAGGTATTTCTTATAAAATTCCTATTGAGCATAAATTCTGTAATATTGTAGTCAATCCTATTTTGAATCAGTTAAAATCAGCTGAGTATAAAAAAGTTATTCTGTATGATATGTGTTTAACTGAAGATTATTTAATGGATATTGTTGATTTTTTTAAACATAATATTTTGCAAGTTTTGGTAGTCGAAAATGACTTTGAAAAAATAAAGAATTTATATGAA
>CAZUFW010000037.1:2902-30080 GCA_964619895.1 uncultured Clostridia bacterium
TTAAAATGAGGAGAGACGAGCTACTTAGGATTGAAATAGACAAGTATCTATATTCTTTAACCAATAAAGCTAATATAAACATAAGCAGATTTAAGCTTAGAGCCATTATGGAAATACTGAAAAATGCAGAACTATTAGACTATTCTATTAAGGATAGTTTTCTATTTGTGAAAATGTTTAGTATGCCTAATAATAAAATTGACATAACTAGTGTTTCTATTTATAGTAAACTCTATAAAGCATCAAAAAACGTAAATAATTTTCAAAACAATATTAAATCACTTAGATTAAGGGAGGAAGCATAATGGATTTTAAAAACAAAATTAGAAGTATTATGGATTTTCCTAAAGAAGGTATCAATTTCAGAGACATTACAACTGTATTAAAAGATAGAGAAGCATTTAGTGAGTGTATTAAGCAGATGGCTGATCATCTTAGAGATAAGAATGTTGATATTATTGTAGGTCCTGAAGCCAGAGGATTTTTAATAGGTGCACCTCTTGCATATGAACTTGGTGTTGGTTTTGTACCAGTTAGAAAGCCAGGAAAGCTTCCTTCAGAAACTATAAGCTTTGAATATGAATTAGAATATGGAGCAGATAAACTTGAAATGCATAGAGATGCCATAGAGAAGGGACAAAGAGTAGCTGTAATTGATGATTTGCTAGCAACTGGAGGAACTGCTCTTTCAACATGTAAAATGATTGAAAAGTTAGGTGGAGAAGTAGCAACAGTAGGCTTTTTCATAGAATTAGAAGATATTAAGGGAAGAGAAGTTCTTGCAAATTATGATATATTTTCTTTAGTAAAGTTCTAGGAGCAAGAAAAGATTTACTTTTCTAAGACTTATAAAAGCCCAAATTTTGGGCTATTTTTATAAGAAATATTTATTCTGTTTTTTTCATCAAATTATTTCAAGAACCATTTGAATCTGATATACTATATTTATATAAATTTAGGCGAAACTAGACTTTAGTGAGAGGTTGAGAAAATTGTTAGAAAATTTGGTTTCAAAAATTGAAGAATACAATCCTCATGGGGACATGAAATTAATAATCAAAGCATACAATTTTGCCGAAGCTGCTCATGCTGGACAATTAAGGAATTCGGGTGAAAGATTTTTTGTTCATCCATTTAATGTGGCAATGATATTGGCAGAGCTTAATATGGATACCGCAACAATAGCTGCGGCGCTTTTGCATGATGTTCTTGAGGATACCGACGTTACTTATGAAACCTTAGCTAAAGAATTTGGTGAGGAAATAGCCAATCTAGTTGATGGAGTTACAAAATTAAAGAAATTAAAATATAGAACTAAGCAAGAAACCCAAGCTGAGAATTTAAGAAAGATGGTAATCGCTATGTCAAAAGACATAAGGGTTATTATCATAAAGCTAGCTGATAGACTTCATAATATTAGAACTCTTGAGTATATGTCTGATGCTAAAAAGAAGGAAAAAGCACTAGAGACATTAGAAATATATGCTCCTATAGCCCATAGACTTGGTATTTCAACAATTAAATGGGAGTTAGAAGACCTTTCTTTAAGATATATTGATCCAGAAGGATACTATGATTTAGTAGAAAAAGTATCTAAAAAGAGGAGAGAAAGAGAAGCATATATTAAAAATGTTATTGAAGTTTTAAAAGAAAAGTTAAATGAGATGGAAATTGAAAGTGATATTAATGGAAGGCCAAAGAATTTTTATAGCATATATAGAAAAATGGTCTATCAGAATAAAACTTTCGAACAAATTTTTGACTTAACTGCTATACGAGTTATTGTCGATTCAGTAAAAGACTGTTACGGAGTACTTGGTATTGTTCATACCTTATGGAAACCAATTCCAGGTAGATTCAAAGATTATATAGCTATGCCTAAACCTAATATGTATCAGTCTTTGCATACAACGGTAATTGGCCCCCAAGGTGAACCATTTGAGATACAAATAAGAACTTGGGAAATGCATAGGACTGCTGAGTATGGTATTGCTGCCCACTGGAAATACAAAGAGGGCATAAATAAGACCGATGGATTTGAGAACAAGTTAACATGGTTAAGACAGCTTCTGGAATGGCAAAAAGAGCTTAAAGATCCTAAAGAATTTATGGAATCATTAAAAATTGATTTATTTACTGATGAAGTTTTTGTATTTACTCCTAAAGGAGATGTTATTAGCTTACCAGCTGGTTCGACCCCTCTAGATTTTGCATATAGAGTTCATACCGCTGTAGGGAATAATTGTGTTGGCGCAAAAGTAGATGGTAGAATAGTTCCATTAGATTTTAAGTTGAAAAATGGCAATATTATCGAAATACTAACCTCATCTAGCAGTAGTGGACCAAGTAGAGATTGGCTAAAAATAGTTATAAGTAGTCAAGCTAAAAATAAGATTAGACAGTGGTTCAAAAAAGAAGAAAGAGATTCAAATATAAATAAAGGCAAGGAATTATTAGAAAAGGAAGCCAAAAGACAAGGGTACAAATTAACTGAGTTTTTAAAGGAAGATTGGCTTAAATCAATAGCTAAAAAAGTTAGCTTAAATAGCATTGATGATTTATACGCTGCAATAGGTTATGGTAGTATTACTTTATCTCAAGTAATTAGTAAATTAAAGGAAAACTACAGGGAGTATTACAATCAAAAGATTGATGAAAAAGAATTTATTAATAAACAAATAACTCCTAAAAAAGAATATAAACCAACTCAAGGAATTTCAGTAAAAGGTGTAGATAATATAAAGGTTAGGTTTTCTAAATGCTGCAGCCCTGTTCCTGGGGATGAAATTATAGGATATATTACCAGGGGGCGTGGGGTGTCGGTTCATAGAAGTGATTGCCCTAATGTTAAGAACTTAGACATTAATGAGAGATTCATTGATGTAAAGTGGGATACTGACAAGAAAACTTCCTACCAAGCTGAGATACAGATAAAAGCTACAGACAGATCTGGCTTGCTTACTGAAATCACGCAATTATTAACAGATATGAAACTTACTGTAACTTCTCTAAATGCAAGGACAAATAAGGAAAAAACAGCTCTTATAAATATGACCTTAGAAATTAAAGATATAGAACAATTAAAAGAGCTAATGAAAAAAATAAAAAGGCTTGAAGGAGTTATTGACGTATATAGGGTTATAACTTAGAAGGGAGATTTAAATGAGAGCAGTCGTACAAAGAGTTTCAACAGCAAATGTAAGAGTGAATGATGAAATGGTGAGTTTAATCAACAAGGGACTTTTAGTATTATTAGGTGTTGGCAATGATGATGCGGATAAAGATATAGATTATTTAAGTGACAAAATAATAAATCTTAGAATTTTTGAAGACGAAAATGATAAAATGAATCTTTCATTATTAGATGTAAATGGAGAATTGCTTGTGGTATCACAGTTTACTCTATTTGGTGATACTAAAAAAGGTAAAAGACCAAATTTTATGAATGCAGCACCCTCTCACATGGCTAATGACATGTACTTAAAATTTGTTGAAAAGTGCAGGACCTATGGTATAAATGTAAAGACTGGTGTTTTTGGTGAACACATGGATGTAGCATTAATAAATGATGGACCAGTCACAATAATAATAGATAGTAAGAAGGATTTTTAGGAGGTTTTTTGATGATCATAGAAAGATTACCACTAGGAGTGTATGCAGCCAATTGCTATATTGTAATGTGCGAAGATACCAAAGAAGCTATGATTGTAGATTTAGGCGGAGAACCTGAAGAAGTGATAAGAAAATCAAAAGAACTAGGCTTTAATTTTAATTGTATAGTATTAACACATGCTCATGCCGATCATATAGCAGGAGTACCAGGTTTTTTAGATGAAATAAAATGCCCTATATATGTTCATGAAAAAGATGAGGAAATGCTTTTAGATCCAAAACTTAATCTTTCAGCTACTATGTCCTTTGACAGAATTAGCATAAAGCCTGATAAATTACTAAAAGATGGAGATGTTTTAAAAATAGGCAATTTAGAAATCAGTGTCATTCATACACCTGGACATACTATGGGAGGAATAAGCTTAAAAGTAGAGAATTATATTCTTTCAGGGGATACATTATTTAAAGGTTCAATAGGCAGAACAGACTTATATGGTGGCTGTTTTGATACAATAATTGATTCAATTAACAACAAATTATTAGTTTATGATGACAATACAATTATTTTGCCGGGACACGGGCCAGCTACAACTATAGAAATTGAAAAAAGGACTAATCCTTTTGTTAGAAAATAAAATGATAGAATACTCTCAAAGATAAGTGGAAGAATAATAACAAATAACTTTGGGAGGCTTTAACATGAAAAACTTGTACTTTAACAATAATGATAGTAGCTTTTTAAAGGATATAGATGTTTTAGACTTAATAAAACTAAAAGAAATAGGATTAAATGATAGGGAGTTAGCAAGTGAGTTAAGAATTCCTAAATCTCATTTATCTCAGCTATATAGGGAATATGATGTAGAATTGCAAGGGGAGTAAAAATGATTTTTATATACTTAGAGGGACATGATTATAGATATGAAGTAAATGAACTAGTAAAAGTGTTTTACTTCAATAAAGATATACGATTCATTGATAACAAGGCTTTGGTTGATAATCAAAGCCTTTTAATAGTAAGTACTTTATCAGATACTACGGGAAAAGTATCAGTTAATACAATGATTTTTAGTAACAGCGAAGTCGTTAGTAGTAATTCTATAGATGATATTTCGGAAATTGATATCATAGATAACAACTATGTTAAAATAGCAAAACTTGCCGTTAAACAATCAATTTTTGATGCTTTGTCAAAAATTAATTCAATCAAGGTTCCTTGGGGGGTTTTGACTGGAATAAGGCCCACCAAAATTGTTCACGATTTATTAGATAGGGGTGTTGAGAAAACTGACATAATGAATATATTAGTTAAAGAGTATAAGTTGAAAGAGGACAAAGCAAAACTTACATTAGATATTGCTGTAGTTGAGAAAAAAGTTACAGATTCAGTTGATACCAAGAAATTTAGCTTGTATGTGAATATACCTTTTTGTCCTACAAGATGTCTATATTGCTCTTTTCTATCAAACCCAATAAGTAAATACAAAGATTTAGTAGATATCTATACTGATAAACTTATTTACGAAATTCATAAAACTAAGACTCTTTTAAAAGATAAAGTCATAGATACAGTATATATAGGTGGGGGAACACCAACATCATTACCAGTAAAAAATCTTGATAGAATAATAAAAAATATATACGAATCTTTTAATAAGGATAATATTAGAGAATTTACTGTTGAAGCAGGCAGACCAGATACAATTACTAGGGATATGCTTGTGATGCTTAGAAATAATGATGTAAAACGAATAAGCATTAATCCTCAAACAATGTGCGAAAAAACATTATCTTTAATTGGTCGGAAACATACTCCACAAGATATAATTGATGCTTTTAGATTAGCTAAAGATATAGGGTTTGAAACTATAAACATGGATATAATAGTTGGCTTACCAGAAGAAGGTCCTAAAGAAGTAAGGGCTACTATGGAAGAAATAATGAAGCTAAATCCAGAGAATCTCACTGTCCATACTATGGCAATAAAAAGAGCATCAAGACTAAAAGAAAGCTTAGAAGAATATTCTTTTACTGCACAAAATACTATTGAAGAAATGTTGTCTATTACTAGAAACTATGCAAACTGTATGGATATGCATCCTTATTATATGTATAGGCAAAAGCAAATACTAGGAAATTTTGAAAATGTAGGATACTCCAAAATAGGGAAAGAATGTATATACAATATTCTAATTATGGAAGAAAAGCAAACCATTATTGCTGTAGGTGCAGGTGGAGTAACTAAAATTTGTTATCCAGAGGAAAATAGAATAGAAAGAGTGCCAAATGTTAAGGATTTGAAAGAATATATAGATAGAGTTGAGGAAATGATACAAAGAAAGGAAAAATATATTAAAACATTGACATAAATATTTGGATAAACTATAATAATAAACAATACATAAATACTATGAGTGGGAAGAGTAGTTAAATCACTTAGTAATAGAGAGTCGATGCTGGTGGAAAATCGATACTAACATTTAATGAAGACATCCTGGAGTAGATATGCTGAAATATAGTAGGCATATACGTTAGCCAGCGTTAATGGTTTTTAAGTGGGATATTTTATATCCAACTAGGGTGGCACCGCGGGAAATTACACCTCTCGTCCCTGTCAAATAATTTGACAAGGATGGAGGTGTTTTTATTTTTATAAAACTAAATTAGATTAAGGAGGGAAAAGTATGTTGACAAAGGCGCCTAAGGGCACCAAAGATGTATTAGCAACAGAGTCATATAAATGGCAATATCTTGAGAAAATATTTAGAGAAGTATGTGAACGTTTTGGATATAAGGAAATAAGGACACCAGTATTTGAACATACAGAACTTTTTGAAAGAGGAGTAGGAGAGACTACAGACGTTGTACAAAAAGAGATGTATACATTTGAAGATAAAGCTGGTAGAAGCATTACTTTAAAGCCAGAAGGAACAGCACCTGTAGTCAGAGCACTTATTGAACACAAGCTATATTCTGGAGCAATGCCTCTAAAATTTTTCTACATTACTCCGTGTTACCGTTATGAAAGACCACAGGCAGGCAGATTAAGAGAATTTCATCAATTTGGAATAGAAGTATTCGGAAGCAATCAACCAGCAGTAGACGTTGAAGTTATGAGCTTAGTATACAATATCTATAAAATATTAGGAGTAAAAGGAATAGGGCTTAATATTAATAATATTGGCTGCCCAAAATGTAGAACAGAGTATAACGCAAAATTGAGAGAGTTTCTAAAGGATAAATTAGATAATCTATGTGAGACATGCCAGTCTAGATATGAAATAAATCCTATGAGAATATTAGATTGCAAAAACGAAAAATGTCAAGCAGAGATAAAAGATGCTCCACTTATGATTAATCATTTATGCGACGAGTGTAATGAGCATTTTGAAAAGGTGAAGGAGTATTTAGAAATAGCAAATATTGAGTATAAAATAGATCCAAAGATAGTACGAGGACTAGACTACTATACTAAAACAGCCTTTGAGTTCATTTCAAACGAAATAGGCTCACAAAGTACAGTATGTGGCGGTGGAAGATATGATGGACTTGTAGAAGAGCTTGGAGGACCATCAACTCCAGCAGTTGGATTTGGTATGGGCATAGAAAGACTTTTACTTACATTAGATAATAATGGAGTAGAAATTCCTAAAGAAAAAGGCTTAGATATATTTATAGTTACTATAGGTGAAAAGGCGGACAAAGAAGCTTTTAGGCTACTAAGTGAACTAAGAAAAAATGGAATATCTGCTAATAAGGATTATTTAGAAAGGAGCATAAAAGCTCAATTTAAGTATTCTGATAAGCTAGAGGCTCAATATACTATAGTAATAGGAGATGACGAGGTAGATAAGGGTATAATAACACTTAAAAACATGAAGACTGGAGAACAACAAGAAGTAAAGTTAGATAATTTAATTGATGAATTAATATCTAAGTTAGGGAGGTAATATAATGGGTGAATCAATGGGCAATTTAAGAAGAACACATATGTGTGGAAATCTAAGAATAGATAATGAAGGACAAGAAGTAGTATTAATGGGATGGGTTCAAAAAAGAAGAAATCTCGGTTCGTTAATATTTGTAGATTTAAGAGATACTTCTGGTATAGCACAAGTAGTATTTGACAGCAATATTTCAGAAGAAGTTTTTAATAAAGCTGAAGCAATAAGAAGTGAGTATGTGTTAGCTGTTAGAGGTAAGGTATATAAAAGACAGTCTATAAATAAAGAGTTGCCAACAGGGGAAATAGAAGTTTTTGTAGAAGAACTTAAAATATTAGATGAAGCAGAAACGCCACCTATATATATTAAAGACAATGATGATGTAGCAGAAGCTATGCGTTTAAAATACAGATATTTAGACTTAAGAAAGTCTTCAATGCAAAGAAATTTAAAGATTAGGCATAAAACTGCTAGAGCAGTAAGAGAATTTTTAGATGAAAACTTTTTTGTAGAAGTTGAAACACCAATGCTAACAAAACCGACTCCAGAAGGTGCAAGGGATTACCTAGTTCCAAGCAGGGTTAACCCAGGTAAATTCTATGCATTGCCACAATCACCACAGCTATTTAAACAGCTGCTAATGGTATCAGGTATGGATAGATATTATCAAATAGTAAAATGCTTTAGAGACGAAGATTTAAGGGCTAATAGACAACCTGAATTTACACAAATAGATATTGAAATGTCATTTGTTGATATAGAAGATATATTAGCTATAAATGAAAAACTCATATACAAAATATTTAAGGAAATAAAAGGAGTAGAAATATCACTACCAATAGACAGAATGACTTATGATGAAGCTATGAACAGATTTGGTTCTGATAAACCAGATTTAAGATTTGGCTTTGAGATTAAATGTCTATCTGATATAGTTAAAAATAGTGAATTTAAGGTATTTAGTGATACTATTAATAATGGCGGAGATGTAAGAGCAATAAATGTAAATGGATATGGAGAAGAATTTACTAGAAAAAACATCTCTCAATTAGAGGACTTTGTTAAGACATATGGAGCGAAGGGATTAGCTTGGATTAAAATATCTGACGAAGGTATTACTTCACCTATAGCTAAATTCCTAAAAGAAGAAGAGCTAAATGGAATAATAGAAAAGATGGAAGCGCAAAAAGGAGATTTAATACTAATAGTAGCTGATAAACCATCTGTAGTCTTTGCATCCTTAGGAAGTTTAAGAGTTGAGGTAGCTAAAAGACTAAATCTAATAAACAATGACGAATACAAATTAGTTTGGATAACTGAATTTCCATTATTTGAATATGATGAGGAAGAAAAAAGATACGTTGCAAAACACCATCCATTTACTCATCCAGTAGACGAAGACATAGAATTATTAGAGGCAGCACCAGAAAAAGTAAGGGCAAAAGCTTATGATATAGTTATAAATGGAGATGAAATAGGTGGAGGAAGTATTAGGATAAACAACTCTCAACTACAAGAAAGAATGTTTAAAGCACTTGGATTTACTATGGAAGAAGCATGGGATAAGTTTGGATTCTTATTAGAAGCATTTAAGTATGGGGCACCACCACATGGTGGAATTGCATATGGCTTTGACAGATTAATAATGCTCCTAACAGACAGCGACAATATTAGAGACGTTATAGCATTCCCTAAGACACAAAGTGCTACTTGTCTACTCACAAATGCACCAACTATTATAGCAGAAAATCAGCTTAAAGAGATACATGTAAGTACTACTGTAAAAGAATAAATAGATATAGAAAAAGCCTAAGATTCTGATTTGTAAAAAGATCTTAGGCTTTGATATTTTAAGTGCTTTTAAGTTGAATAGTAAACCATATAAGTGCTTAGTAGCTTCACCAATAAATTGAAGGACTTTATAAGAAAAAGTAGAATTAAAATAAAAGGTATTGTGGAATTTAGTAGCAAAGAAAAATTATATGGGATGGTCAGGAAAGGCACTTTCCATTAGTTATGATCGTCTCATGGACTTATTTGCCCTTGCGGGTAGACCAAAAGAGGGATTAAAAAGTATTGAAGAAGAGATTATATTTAAGAAGCGATACTATAGGACACTGTTAATGGAAGAAGGAGTTACAGATAATCTCGATGAGAAAGCAGAACTTTTATTTGAGTTAACTTGGCTTAAAAGCGGAGTATGATTAATGGGGACAGGTTCTTAGGAGAAGTATGCCCATTTTTAGAAGAAAACGAAAAATAGAAAACAAATAACTGTAAAATTAAAGGAATAACGTAAAAAATATCAAATATATCTACTAAGATCATAGTAAACTTAATAGAAGATAAAAGAAATTTAAATCAAAAGGGAAAAATAGGGGCAATTGAAATTCCATAGCATATTGTGTTAGACGGCATCGTTCAACTGAATTGTATCTGAAATTGAAAGAAGGCATTAAGTAGCGTTAAAGCCCTAGTTATTAAGATAGGATATTGAGGGTTAATATATTTTGTTTTCAACTTCAGATACAATCCTGAGAGTTATGTGACATTTGCGAAAATAAAACATTATTAGGTCAAAGGGAAATTGTAGGAGGTAGCTATGCCAGATAAAAGTACACATTTAAACTTTTCAGTTTTATATTTACTTAAAAGTAAAGTTAATTTCAATCCGAGTACATTAATTTTGGGTACTTTAGCTCCAGATTTAGTATGGGAACAAACTCAAGATTCACTTGACATTGATGAAGAGTTCAAAAAATCTCATTTCTTAGATGACGATAAAAAGGTAGATTTGCATGGATATACTCAATTTATTAATTTTCCTAAAATAAAAGATATAAATGAGAAATCGTTTTTTATAGGATATTATTGTCACCTTTGGCTTGACAATTACTTTGAAAGTAAAGGTAAAGAATTAATTAGTGAGAACATAGATAGCATAGACAAGAAAAAAACCGCTAAAAATAATATTATGCATTATAATATTGAAAATACAAGGGAATTTTTTAACAATTTAATTGTGGAAGAGAGCTTTGATATATTTAAAGGATTTGAGTCTATAACATTTGATAGGTTATATAAATCATATTCCAACTATATAGAATTTACACTGTCTATATCATCTGTATCAAGTAATGATCAAATTCTAATTGAAAAATCTAGATATGATAGTTTTATAAATGAAGCATTATCTAAATTTATTGAGGATACAAAGTTAGCCTTGCACAATATTTAGGTAAAATGAGTCATTTAGGCTATTTAACCCGTTTAAATCCAATAATTGAATAAGGTATTTTGGTTATGTTATCAAAAAACGCCACCAAAAAAAAATATTTGCGCAAGGGCGCACTAGGGCGCAAGCCTAGGGCAATGTGCACCACATCCCTTCGCTGGGAGCAAAGCTCCGCTATGGGGTCTATCTCAGTGATGTCATAAATACGGGTAGTTTTCCAAAACCACACGCAGATGGCGCGGCGTCCTGCTGCGAATTGTTCTAGTGAAGCTTTGGAGGGTTTATTAGTTCACATTAGTTAGTAAGTGCTAAATAGGAATTGTTTATAGGATTTTGAGTTGGAGGTAGGCAAATGGACATAATGCTAAAAACAAGAACAAAGGAACATGTTATGATTTTTTGGAACAAGACTCAAGATGAGGAAATAAAAAGATTATTTTCTTTTAGTATTGAATCCTTAGAAAAAGCATTAATATTATTTGAGGAATCTCTGAAAAAAGATGCCTTGAGTTACGGAAAAGTAATCTATTTCGGAGGAAATTATATTGGGGATATTTGGTGTTATAGTATAGATGAAAGTAATGAAAAAATGGCTATGCTAAGTGTTGTCATTTTTGAAAAGGAACTGTGGGGTAAAGGTATAGCAACAGAGGCTGCAAAGACTTTTATTAAGGAAGTATTTAATAAGTATAATATAGAAAAAATTGGAGCATTTACATATTCTAATAATTATGGATCAATAGGTCTATTAAAGAAGGTTGGATTTTCTGAAATTGAAACATTTGTTGAAGATGGCATTGAATCAAAATATTTTGAAATACAAGATATGAGATAGAAAGATACCAAGGAATCTTTTTTTAGAAGATATTAGAATTAAAATGGGAATATGGGAGTTACTATGATATATATATAGGGATATCTGAAATAATTAATAAATTTATACACAATATTTTATAATATATGCAAATACGAATCAAGTAGATATGTTTAAGGGTGCGAGTCCTGTCGTTGATTATGAAAGTGGGCCTTCGGGGCTTTTGATCATTCACATTTGAAAGATTAAGCAAAGTAGAACTACATATATTATGAAATGTTGGTAAATATGAATATAATTATTAATTAGCTGGCTAGATTACCTGAGAATAAATAGTATATTATTGATACATAACTAAAACTATGCTATGATTTATGTGGCTATTAAATAGAAATAATATTAATTTTCTTTAAGGAGATGTAATATATGCAGCACGCTTTTTCAAGAACCGAAATGTTAATAGGAACAGAGGGATTGCAAAAACTCAAGGAAAGCAAGATTGCAGTATTTGGTATCGGAGGAGTTGGTAGTTATTCGGTAGAGGCTCTTGCAAGAAGTGGAGTGGAATCCTTTGTACTTATAGATAATGATGATATTTGCTTGACTAATATAAATAGACAGATTCATGCTACTAGAAAAACAATAGGGCAACCTAAAGTAGAAATTATGAAGGAACGTATACTTGAAATAAATCCAAAAGCAAATGTGGTTGCTCATAGGGAGCTGTACAATAGTGATAGTGCAGAAAGACTATTAGAAAACGACTATACCTACGTAATAGATGCCATAGATATGGTTTCGTCAAAATTAGATTTAATTGAAAGATGCAAAAATAGAAATATTCCTATAATTAGTGCTATGGGAGCTGGTAACAAATTAAATCCTACTATGTTTGAGGTATCAGATATTTATAAGACTAGTGTTTGCCCTCTAGCAAAGGTAATGAGAAAAGAACTGAAAAACAGAAATATTAAAAGCCTCAAAGTTGTATATTCAAAGGAAATACCTATAACACCTCTAAATCTTGATGGAGAATGCGAAACAGATTGTACTTGTCCAAACAAAAATAGAACAAATGTAGTAAGAAGACAAACACCTGGTAGTGTTTCATTTGTACCTTCAGTTGCTGGCTTAATTATTGCCTCTGAGGTTATTAAAGATATTTTGGGTATAAATAATATATAATATCAGCATTGGAGGTAGAGGAATGGAGCAAATCGGATTTGTCGTCAACACTAGAGAGGATATGGCTAAAGTAATAGTAGGCAGAGCATCAGCATGTGGTGAAAATTGTGCTTCATGTGGCTCAAGCTGTAATATGCAAGAAGTATCTCTTGAGATAAAAAACACACTGGGAGCTAAGCCTGGAGATTATGTAGAGCTTAAGGCACAAACAAGTCAGATTTTAAAATCTGCTGTCATAGTATATTTGTTTCCCTTGTTAGCCATGATACTAGGAATAATAAGTGGAATAAAAATATTTAAATCTGCAGGTTATTCGAACTATGAAACATATGGTTTTGTTGTAGGCTTAGTGTTTCTAGGATTATCCTATATTATTCTTAAAGCAGTTGATAAAAAGGTTAAGAAAAATAACAAGGTTATTATTGAGATGACTAGAATAATAAACAAATAAATTAGATTTTCAGATATACCTTGGGGGTGAGTTTATGGAAACTATCAAAGAAAATGATAACAATGATAATATTCAAAAAAGGCTTAGAAGAATAGAAGGCCAAATAAAAGGAATACAAAGAATGGTAAGCGAAGAAAAATACTGTGGAGATATCTTGATACAGATTGCAGCTGCTAGGGCAGCACTTAACAAAGTTGGTGGGATTATTTTAGAGAGTCATATGAAAGATTGTTTAAAGAAATATCTTGAAAACAAAGGAGAAGATGAAGTTCTAGATAATCTTATAGATACTATGATTAAATATACTAAATAATAGTAATAGTTTTTTAGTAGAAACTGAATATGTTACTTCATTATAGAAGGAAAAAATAGCTTTTGGATTTAAAATAGCTCTGGATAAGGAAAACTTATCTAGAGCTATTTTTCTGGATCTTATTTTTATAGAATTATTTTATCACATTACTAAAGCATGGTTAGTCTCTTTTAATTTTTTGCTTAAAAATAACTCTACTAAATGATGAAGACACAATTATTCCTATTGCAATTGTTATAGCAATAAATATTGCTTCTGTACCTAATTCAGCTGCATTTGCAAAGTTTTTATCAATTATAGCTAACATTGTATAGTACATTCCTGCTCCAGGGACTAATGGAACAATACCAGGTATAATAAATACTGTAGCTGGTTTTTTAAAACGTTTTGCCATAAATTCGCCTAATAAACCTACTGATATAGAAGCAAAGAGTGCACCCGCAATTGAAGAAGAAAAGAAACCAATTGAAACTATATATATTATCCAACTAATGGCACCACCGAGGCTGGACTTAATAATTGAGTCTCGAGGTATGTTAAAAAACACCGCAAAGCCCGCAGTAGATAAAAATGCGTAGACAAATTGTGCTATATAAAACATAATTACATTCCTCCGTGATAAATAATTAGCGTAAGGCCTACTCCGAAAGCAACAGATAGCGCAACTATTATAGCTTCTAGTCCTCTAGACATACCTGCCAAGAAATCACCGAGCATTGAGTCTCTAGCTGCATTTGTTATTGCTACTCCTGGAACTAATGGCATTATAGAGCCAATTATTATTTTATCCATATTGCTTCCTATATTGAGCTTAATTGATAGAATTGAGAAAAGAGTTACTATAGCAGCAGCTAGGAAATTATTGATGAAATATATTATGTTCATTTTACTAAGCACATTAGTTATTTTTACTACAATCATACTTATGAAAAATGCACAAATAAAATCATTAAATGTACCTCCGAATAAAAGTGAAAAAAATCCGCCAGCAAATGCACCAAACAAATTGTTTGTTATATTAGAGTATGCTTTCTTATTATCTATTTCATCAAGGCACCTAAAACCTTCATCTATAGTCATATCAGAGTTGACAAAATTTCTTGAAAATTCATTTACTAAAGCTATTTTGTTTAAATCTATGGTTTTACTTTTTGTTCTCTGTATATATGTCAATATATCATCGTCAAATCCAACTGCTAAAAGTATTCCAGTGGGAATAACGAAAGGCTCTGAATATGTAATAAAGCTTCTTGACTTACATATTCTTGAAATTGTGTCCTCAACACGATAAGTTTCTGCTCCGTTTTCAAGCATTATTTTACCTGCTAGAATAGCCATTCTCAATAGTCTTTTAGCTTCTTTTTTTGTTTCCAACCTAACACCGTCTTTCCTATGAATATTATATCTACATTATATCAAAACTATATTATTTAGAAGTATCAAAATGTTTATTATACCATAGTAAATAATTTGCTTATTGCACAAGCTTTTATTAAAAACTATTAAAAAATGTTTATTATATTTTGTTATAATGGTATATTATATATGAAAATGTTATTTATTCAATACACTTTATTAAAAATCTATCAAACGAAAGGAGACAAATGGTTATGGATTTTAGCAATCTTAGAAAATTTGATCCAGAGATAATGAAAGTCATTGAATTAGAGACAGAAAGACAAAGAAGTAAAATTGAACTTATTGCATCGGAGAACTTTGTCAGTAAGCAAGTAATGGAGGCTATGGGGAGTCAATTAACAAATAAGTATGCAGAAGGTTATCCAGGCAAGCGATACTACGGTGGTTGTGAGTATGTTGACATAGCAGAGGAGCTTGCTAGGGAAAGACTGAAGAAACTTTTTGGAGCTGATCATGCTAATGTTCAACCACACTCTGGAGCAAATGCAAATCTAGGAGTATATTTTGCAGTTTTAAAGCCTGGTGATAAAGTTCTAGGCATGAATCTTTCTCACGGCGGTCATTTAACTCATGGCAGTCCTGTAAATATTTCTGGTACATACTATAACTTTGTTGCCTATGGAGTTGATAAAGAAACTGAAACTATAGATTATGATAATGTAAGAGAGATTGCATTAAAAGAAAGACCTAAACTTATAGTAGCAGGAGCTAGTGCTTACCCTAGAGTAATAGATTTTGCAAAGTTTAGAGAAATAGCTGATGAAGTAGGAGCATATTTAATGGTTGATATGGCTCATATTGCAGGGCTTGTTGCAGCTGGACTACATCCAAATCCTGTTCCATATGCACATTTTGTTACAACTACAACTCATAAAACTCTTAGAGGGCCAAGAGGTGGAGCAATTCTTTGTAAGGAAGAATTTGCAAAGCAAATTGATAAATCAATATTCCCAGGAATTCAAGGTGGTCCATTGATGCATGTTATTGCTGCTAAAGCAGTTAGCTTCAAAGAAGCTTTAGAGGATGATTTTAAGGAATATCAAAAACAAGTACTAAAAAATGCTAAGGCATTATCTGAAAGTCTAATGGAAAAAGGTTTTAGACTAGTTTCAGGTGGAACAGATAATCATTTGATGCTTGTAGATGTTAGCAAGAAAGGATTGACTGGTAAGAAAGCTGAGGTACTACTTGATGATATAGGTGTAACTACTAATAAGAACACCATACCATTCGAAACAGAAAGTCCTTTTGTTACTAGTGGCCTTAGGATTGGCACTCCAGCAGTTACTACAAGGGGTATGAAAGAAGAAGAAATGAAAGAGATTGCTAAAATAATCAGTTTGACTCTTGAAGAAAAAACCGATGTTGACACTTTGAAAGGCTTAGTTAAGTCACTTTGTGACAGATTCCCACTATATTAAAATATTTTCTTAGTGAGTTAAAGGCATTATTTGATTTTTAAATCTTATAATGCCTTTTTTCTTTTGACTATATAATGAATATACGGCATATTTAGGGGAAATATTATTAATATATAAAACGCATGAAATAAAGTAGGTGACTAATTGTTTAAATATGGTTATATAATAGTGCCGTCCATTATTATAGGTTTTTTGTCTAGAACATCTATGTTGAGAGTAGATTATAGACAGTATCCAAGTTATCCTCAAGGTGTATTTTCACACTTGACACTTGGAATGATAGCTGCTGCATTAGGCTCAGTAGCAGTACCTGCAATTGTCTCAAATGAGTTTGCAGCTTTCACGTTTTTGGCTCTTGCTGCTCAGCAATTTAGAGATGTAAGAAATCTTGAAAGACAAAGCTTAGACAATATTGAACCTACAGAGCTAGTGCAAAGAGGTACAGCATACATTGAAGATATAGCAAAAGCTTTTGAGGCTAGAAATTATGCTACTATGCTTGTATCCTTATTTGTAAGCATAGTAATCTATACATTTACTATGCTGGGGTTGCCTAAGGTTTATTCAATAACAGCAGGTGTAATTACAGGAGTTATTGCATTTTATTTAATGAATAGGGCTATATCAAGACAAGTCATAGGAGAAATTGCAGAAGTAAAACCTGCTACTATTTCATTTAATGGAGCTTTATTACTAATAAATGACATAGTAGTTATTAACGTAGGGCTTGAGGCATCTAGGGAAATATACTTAAAGAATGGGATAGCTGTAGAGATTGTTCCACATGATGAAAATGGAATTGCAACACTTTCTAACATAGGACAAAGACAGGCAATAGCACATAATGCTGCAATCCTTTTAGGACTGAGAAAAGACGTAGATGAGCCAGACTTTACACCAATAGCAAGAAGAAATCCTCACACAGGAAGTGTTGTTATGGCCTTAGTTGCACTTGAACCTGATGTTGAATGTCTTGTAGAAGCAGTTAAAAAAACCTTGGTTCTTGAAAGTGCGAAACGAAAGCCGCTGCAATCCTATATTGGAAGAAAAGCTGCTGATTAAAGGAGTGGGAAAATGGATATTGGAATAAAGGACAGTATATTAGCAATTGTAGCAATAGATGAAAAAGTAGTTTCAGGAGGAAGTGTACCAACTTTTTATGCTAAAGATTATGAAGAGCAGAAGAAAGTAGCATTATTAATATCAAAGATTACAACCGGTATGGTACACGATTTGGAAAATGGTTGTTTAGTAATAGTCAGACATTAAGCAAAGGTATAATGATTGCTCATTATACCTTTGTTAGTTTAACTAATTATTATTAAGCATAATTTAATTGTTTGTGCTATAATTATTGAAGAATATGTGCAATATTAAATTAATCATGATATAATACTAATACCTAGTACTAAATGTAGATATAACTATGTAGCTTAGTATAATATGTGCTAGGTATTTAAATATTATGGCATTTAGAAGGGGATATTATGGAAGTAAATACTTATGAAGTAGACACCTATTATAATGGGAAAAATATTATTGATAATGTAGATAAAAACAGTATAGCCGAGGAGTTGGAAATTGAGCCAGGAGATATACTTGTTTCAATAAATAACAACAGTATTACAGATATTATTGATTATAAATATCTAATAACAGATGATTTCATTACAATAACTATTCAAAAAAAAGACGGGGAGCTCTGGGATTTAGAAATAGAGAAAGACTACGATGAAGATATAGGAATTACATTTACAAATCCACTAATTGATAAAGCAAAGAACTGCAGAAATAAATGTATTTTTTGCTTTATTGACCAGCTTCCAAAAGGCATGAGACAGACATTATATTTTAAAGATGATGACTCAAGACTATCATTTTTACAAGGAAATTTTATTACACTAACAAATTTAACAGATGAAGAAATAAATAGAATAATTAGATATAGATTAAGTCCTATAAACATTTCAGTTCATACTACTGATCCAGAGTTAAGAATAAAAATGTTAAATAACAAGAATGCAGGAAAAGTGTATGAGATATTAAAAAGGTTTAGCGAGGCAGGTATAGAAATGAATTGCCAAATAGTTCTTATACCTGGAATAAATGATGGGGATAATCTTAATAAGACATTAAAGGACTTATCAAGTCTATATCCAAATGTTTCTAGTGTAGCAGTAGTACCTGTAGGATTAACAAAGCATAGAGAAGGCCTATGCCAACTAAAGACATATGATTGTAAAATAGCCATTGAGCTTTTAGAGTTTATTCATAAAAAGCAAAAGGAATACTTAAAGAATATAGATACTCGTTTTGTTTTTGCTTCAGATGAATTCTATATTTTAGCTAAAATGCGAGTTCCTAATTATGAGAATTATGAAGGATTTCCCCAATATGAAAATGGAGTAGGGTTAATAAGGTCATTTTATTATGAAGTTCAAGAATCGCTAAAGAGTATTAAGGAGGGCACAGTTTTAACTAGAAACTATACTATTGCTACAGGAACATTAGCATATGACTTTATTAAAGAAGTAGCTAATATGATTACTTCAAGAATCAAAGGACTTAAATTAAAAGTAATTCCAATAACAAATAATTTTTTTGGAGAGCAAATTACTGTTTCTGGATTAGTTACAGGCATAGATTTAATTGAACAATTAAAGGATTGTGAAATGGAAGGTGAGTTAATAATACCAAGTTCTATGCTTAGAAGTGGTGAAAATGTATTTTTAGACGATGTAACAGTAGATGATGTTAGAAGTAGTTTAAATACTAATGTAATTATTTCTGAAGTTGATGGAAGAAAGTTTATTGATATTTTTAAGAATAAGATGAGGTGATTAAATGGCAAGACCAATTGTTGCAATAGTAGGAAGACCTAATGTAGGTAAATCTACACTTTTTAATAAAATTGCTGGTAAAAGGATATCTATTGTTGAAGATATGCCTGGAGTAACAAGAGATAGAATATATGCAGAAGGTGAATGGCAAAACAAGTATTTTACCATGATAGATACTGGTGGGATTGAACCTGGAAGCAATGATATAATTATGTCTCAAATGAGAAGGCAGGCGGAAATAGCAATAGAAACAGGTGATGTAATTCTTCTTCTTGTTGACGGATTAGAAGGCATAACCGCTACCGATAGAGAAGTAGCGGATATGCTTAGAAAAACCAAAAAAGAAATTATTTTAGTTGTAAATAAAATAGATACTCCTAAAACCCCAGACACTATTTATGAGTTTTATGAACTAGGGCTTGGAAGTCCAGTTGTCATTTCTGCAGGGCAGGGATTAGGACTAGGTGATTTATTAGATGAGGTTGTTAGGCATTTCCCAGAGGATAAGGACGTTGAATATAACGAAGACATTATAAAGGTTGCCGTAATAGGTAAGCCTAATGTAGGAAAATCCTCTCTTATAAATAAAATTTTAGGTGAGGAAAGGGTAATAGTAAGTGACATTGCAGGTACTACGAGAGATGCCATAGATACTTATTTTACTCATGGAGAAGATGAGTATGTTTTTATTGATACAGCAGGAATGAGGAAAAGAAAAAGGATTAATGAAAATATAGAAAGATACAGCGTAGTAAGATCACTTACTGCTATAGAGAGGGCAGATGTCTGTATAATAGTTATAGATGCTGTTGAGGGAATTACAGAGCAGGATACAAAGATTGCTGGCTATGCGCATGATAACGGAAAAGCTGCAATAATAGCAATAAATAAATGGGATTTAATTGAAAAAGAAACAAACACTTATTTAAAATTTGAAGAAGAAATAAAAAGAGTGCTATCTTTTATGAGCTATGCTCCAATTATTTTTATTTCAGCTGAGACAGGTAGAAGGGTTAACAAATTACTAGACTTAATAAAAGTGGTTTCAAACAATCATTCAATGAGAGTATCAACAGGTACCTTAAACGATATTATCGGGGAAGCAGTACTAATGAATCAACCTCCTTCAGATAAGGGTAGAAGACTAAAGATATATTATGGTACACAAGTAGGTATTAAACCACCTAAGTTTGTCATATTTATTAATGACAAAGAACTTATGCATTTTTCATATGCTAGGTATCTTGAAAACCAAATTAGGCAGTCTTTTGGATTTGAAGGGACACCTATTCAATTTGAGTTTCGTGAAAAAGGAGAGAAGGGGGATTAATCTTGTTTGAAATCATAACTGTTATACTTATTGGTTATGGAGTGGGGAATTTTGCAACATCCTACATACTAGGAAAGATTTTTAAGAAAACAGATATTAGAAAGCATGGAAGCGGAAATGCAGGAGCTACCAATGCTTTAAGAGTGTTTGGGGTAAAGCTGGCCGCCGCAACCTTCGTAATCGATGCATTAAAGGGTGCATTAGCAGTGATTATAGGAAGACTTATTTTAGGAGATATAGGAGGACTAATCGGAGGAGTCTTTGTAGTGGTTGGTCATAACTGGCCTGTAATATTAAAATTTAAGGGCGGTAAAGGAATAGCTTCCACAATAGGTGTTGTTACTACTATTAACTATCAGATAGCTTTAATATGTATTATTGTTGGACTAGTAATAGTTATTAAAACTAGATATGTATCATTGGGTTCTATTACTGCCATAGCATTACTACCAATATTAAGCGCGGTGATGGTTAAACCTTTCGATTTTCATTTTTTTATCTTTTCTTTGATTTTAGCAGCTATGGCTATTTTTAGGCATAGGAGTAATATAATAAGACTATTAAATGGAAATGAATCGAAATTAGGCCAGAAAGCACATTAACAAGGGGTGAACTAAATTTGAATAATATTTGTATACTTGGAGGAGGAAGTTGGGGAACAGCTTTAGCAATTGTTCTTGCAAAAAAAGGTTTTAATATAGATTTATGGCTAAGAGATAAAAAACAATGTGATGAAATCAATATTTCAAGAGAGAACTTGAAATACTTACAGGGAGTTTTATTACCTAACAACATTAGTGCCACAGATGATATTATTAAAGCAGTATCAAATAAAAAGATAATTGTCTCAGCAGTTCCCTCTCATGCAGTTAGGGAGGTTCTAAAGACAATAAAAAATCATACCTGTGAAGAACCTATTATAGTTAACGTTGCTAAAGGGATTGAAATTGATACTTTGCTTAGAATTTCCGAAATTGTGAAAGAAGAAATGCCAAAAGCAGAATATACAATTTTATCGGGACCTTCTCATGCAGAAGAAGTTGCTAGAGATATACCAACAACAGTAGTAGCAGCTTCTGCAAAAAAAGCTGTAGCTGAACTTGTTCAGGATATTTTTATGACGCCTAAATTTAGAGTATATACTAATCCTGATGTAATAGGTGTAGAATTAGGTGGAGCTTTAAAAAATGTAATTGCTTTAGGTGCAGGGATATCAGATGGACTGGAGTACGGGGACAATACAAAAGCTGCATTAATGAATAGGGGCTTTGTTGAGATAGCTAGAATTGGTGGAGCTATGGGTGCTAACAAAATGACTTTTGCAGGTTTGTCTGGAATAGGAGATTTAATTGTAACATGTACAAGCATGCATAGTAGAAATAGAAGAGCGGGTATACTAATAGGGCAAGGGCATAGCTTAGAAGAAGCTACTAAAGCTATTGGAATGGTAGTAGAAGGCATAAAAACAACTAAGGCTGCTTATCAACTTTCTCAAAAGTATAATGTTGTTATGCCCATAACAGAAGAAATATATAGGGTTCTATATGAAGGAGCAAATGTAAAAAATTCTGTTGTAAACCTGATGCTAAGAGATAAAACCCATGAAATAGAAGATATAGTTAATGAGGAACAATTCCTTTGGTAAAGACATACGAATCGTATGTCTTTTTTTATTGGCATGTCATAATGTTAAAGCATAGAGTCATATATATAATTAAAGGATTTTGTTTTTTAACTAGGCTATATTTATTTTTTAGTCAGCTAATAAAATTTATAGCTCTATAAAAATATAATTATAAAATTTTATTATTTTGCAAAGGAGGTTAGTTAGGTGGATAAGTTTGATATTTACAGAGACATTTCCGAAAGAACAGATGGTGATATCTATATTGGTGTAGTTGGTCCAGTTAGAACAGGAAAATCTACTTTTATTAAGAGATTTATGGAAAAACTAGTAGTGCCAAATATAGATAATAAATTTAAAAAAGAAAGAGCAAATGATGAACTACCAATGAGTGGTTCAGGAAAAACAATAATGACTACAGAGCCTAAATTTGTTCCTACTGAAGCAGTAGAATTAACGTTAAAAGATAATGTGAAATTCAGGGTAAGAATGGTGGACTGTGTTGGGTACTTAGTAAAAGGTGCTTTAGGTCACGAAGAGAATAACATTCCTAGAATGGTAATAACTCCATGGTATGAAAAGGAAATACCTTTTGAAGAAGCTGCAGAGATAGGAACCAGAAAAGTAATTACAGACCACTCAACAATAGGTATTGTGGTTACAACAGATGGTTCAATTACAGAGATTGATAGATCTAATTACATTAAGGCAGAAGAAAGAGTCATAAGCGAACTTAAAGAACTAGATAAACCTTTTGTTATACTTTTGAACTCAAGACATCCTGAACTAGATAGCACAATTGCCTTAAGAGAAAACCTAGAAGAAAAGTATAAGGTTCCAGTAATAGCTATAGATTGTCTCAACATGGAGATGCCTGAAATAAATAAGATACTTGAAAAGGTGTTATTAGAATTCCCAATAAAGGAAATAAACATTAATCTTCCACAATGGATTGAGGGATTACCAAAGAACCATTGGGTAAAGAGTACAATTCTTAGTTCAATTAAAGAAATAGTTCACAATCTTCAAAGACTTAGTGAAATCAATTATGCTGTTAGCAGATTTAGTGAGCTAGATATAATAAGCGACGTAAAGATTAAAGGTATTGAACTTGGTGAAGGTGTAGCAAATATTGAGATGAATGTTGATGGACAGTTGTTCTATAGAATATTGAACGAATTAACAGGATACAAGATTGAAGGTGAGCATCAACTATTGGGGCTAGTTACTAGTCTAGCTAAAGCGAAGAAGGAATTTGATAAGATTGAAAGAGCTTTAAGTGACGCTAGGCTTACAGGATACGGGTTAGTTCCTCCTAGTCTTGAAGAATTAGATTTGGCTGAACCTGAAATATTTAAGCAAGGAAATAGATTTGGAGTTAAACTAAAAGCTATGGCACCGAGTTTACATCTTATTAGAGCAGACCTTACTACTGAGGTTTCTCCAATAATAGGAACTGAGAAGCAAAGCGAGGAGCTTGTTAAATATTTATTAGATGAATTTGAAAGTGATCCATCAAAGATATGGGAATCAAATATGTTCGGGAAATCTCTACATGACTTAGTTAAAGAGCAATTAGAGAGTAAGTTAAACATGATGCCAGAGGACGCGAGAAGTAAAATGCAAAGAACTTTAGAAAGAATAGTGAATGATGGAAGCGGAGGGCTAATCTGTATTATAATATAAAAATGGGAAGGTAAACCTTCCCATTTTTATATTCAAAATTGGTCGGGATGATAGGATTTGAACCTACGGCCCCAAGTCCCCCAGACTTGTGCGCTACCATGCTGCGCCACATCCCGTAAACATACTAATTATACTCTATTATTTTGAAAATTGCAAACAGTTGCTGACATGATATTTTTTATTTTTTATCTATTAGAACTAAGGGTACTAACAAATTTCTAGTGGCTTTTTCAACGTGTTATAGTATTTTAGTATGATTTTTATCTATATGTTTTCTAGCCACGTTATTTGTGATATACTTTTCATATAAAACCATTAGAAAGTGGGTATAGTAATGCTTTCATTTCATATTATTCCAATCCTAGTAATGCTTTTTTTAGTTAGTATTATTGGCTATATATTAGTAGTAATAAAAGAAAAACTCCATTTGAGTGATAATATGATTATTTTAGGTAAGAGTTCTGTAACTCAAGAACATATAGATGAAACTGATATGAAGGTTTTTTCAATAGGTGGAGTTAGATTAAAGTCTGGCGATGAGGTTAGAGTTGTTTTATCTAATAACAATAAAATAGATGGAATAGTAATCGGAGCCAAAACTAGAAATAAGGAGCTGTTACTTGTTACGCATAAAGACGAAGTAAAAACATGTAAAGTAGAGAAGATTAAAAAGGTAAAAATAGTAAGCAAATATGGCCATTTTTTCAAATAATCGCTCTAGACCTAGTAAATAGAATAATTTTTTATATAAACTCTGAAGGAAATAAGGATTATTTGAAGAATTATTTATATACAAAGAGGTGGTTAAATGTCCCAAGAAGAAAGAAAAAAAAAAGAATAAAGCGTAAAAGATTTAGGCTAGGTTTAATAACTATGGTATTTTCATATCTATTATTTAGGATGTTTCCTGTGTTTTCCATAGCAAATCATAAAACTATAACTGCTGAGAACGGAATAATAGAAGAATTAGTTTCTTCTAAAGCTGTTATTATCAAAGATGAGCTTGTACTCAAATCAGAGACCCAGGGAACCGTATCTTTTATAAGGAAAGAAGGCGAAAAAGTTGGCAAGGGAACACAGATTGCCAAGATTAATAGAACAGAAAACAGTCCTTATTCAAGGGAATTAGAAGAAATAGATAAACAGATAGAACTACTGAAAAAAACATCAGATAGCAAAGAAATGTTTAATAAAGACAAAGCTAAGGCCCAGGATAATATTGATATAATAATTGACGAACTACAAAATAGTATTCTAAAAGGAAATTATGATAATGCTTCTATTTATAAAAATACTTTATTAAAGAGCATTGATAAGCAACAGTTAGTTACAGGTCAAAAAAATCTTATGTCTCAAAGCATTGATGGTCTTCTAAAGCGAAAAGAGAGCATAATGAAAAATATGGAAAAGGCAGATATTATCAGTTATTCTCCTAAGGCAGGGATATTAAGTTATGAATTAGATGGGCTGGAAGAAATATTCTCAGTAAACAAAATTAATGAATATGAACTAAGTAACTTTAGGATTATTGATGGAAGCAAAAAAAACTTGGCAGAAGAAAAGGAAGTTAAGTATGGGGAACCTATTTATAAAATCATTGATAATTTTACATGGTATGCCATGACCGAAGTTGATGCCAAAGATGTAGACAAGCTAGAAGAAGGCAAAATAGTACACGTTAGACTAAATAATGACGAAAAAAAGATAATTTCTAGAATAGTTAAAATTATTAAAGAAAAGGATAAATGCCTAATAATTTTAAAGTTCACAGATTTCTTACATGAACACTATAAGGAGAGATACATAGATATTCATATAATAAAAAATACATTTGAGGGATTAATTATTCCTAACAAATCTATAACTGAAAAAGACGGAATTAAAGGAGTCTATATAAAGGATATTAGTGGTATAGTAAAATTTAGACCCGTAAAAATATTAACTAGTGATGATGAGCATACTATTGTAAGCGATGGAGAAGGAAACAGCAGCCAGATAGAACTTAATGTAAATGGTAAAATTCAAAAATTTACTACGCTACAGATGTTTGATGAAATTTTTATTAATGGAAGCAAGATCAAAGAAGGAGCTATTCTAAACTAGTATAGGGAGGGATTCAAAATTTACATAAGAGATAATATTGTAAATATAAAAGAAAAAGTAAATAATATACTAGCTAAAAAGGGTCTAAGCTTTGATGACATTACTTTGTTAGCTGTCACTAAGACTGTTTACACAGACAGGATTAATGAAGCTATTGCACTTGGTATAACAGATATTGGAGAAAACAAAGTACAAGAAATCCAAAGCAAATATGACCATGTAAATAAAAATGTGAAGTGGCATATGATAGGCCATTTACAAAGCAATAAAGTGAAATATATTATTGATAAGGTTGAGATGATACATTCTCTAGATAGAATGAGCTTAGCTAAAGAAATACAGAGCAGAGCAGAAGAACATAACATCTTTGTGAATGCTTTGGTCCAGGTAAATATTGCTGAAGAAGATTCAAAATTTGGTTTAAAGAAAGAGGAAGTTATTCCCTTTATTGAATCTATAAAAGAATTTGATAGGATAAAGATAAAGGGATTAATGACAATAGCACCATTTGCAGAGGATCCTGAAGAAGTAAGATTTGTTTTTAAGGACTTAAAAAAGTTATTTGAAGAAATTAAGGGATGTAATATGACTAATGCTGATATGAAGTATTTATCAATGGGAATGACAAATGATTACGAAATTGCCCTAGAAGAAGGTGCAAACATAATACGTATAGGAACTGGTATTTTTGGAAAAAGAATATATAAGGGGGAATAAAAAATGACAGATATGGCAAACAAATTTTTAAATAAGGTTAAATATATAATAGGATTAGAAGATATGGAAGAGCAAGAAGAAGAGCAAGTTGAAAACAGTAAAGAAATTGAATTGGATTTACAAAAAGGTGGGTACAAACAGAATAAGGTTCTAAATATTCATACAAATACTACAGTTAAGCTTGTGGTTTATGAGCCTACAAAGTATGAAGAAGCACCTAAAATGGTTGAGGATCTAAAAAATAGAAAAATAGTAGTAATAAATTTAGAGGAAATGGAACTTGAACCTAAAAAGCAAATTTTTGATTTTTTAAATGGTGCAATTTATGCTTTAGACGGAAATATT
This sequence comes from uncultured Clostridia bacterium, assembly GCA_964619895.1. GTDB lineage: Bacteria > Bacillota > Clostridia > Tissierellales > Proteiniboraceae > Proteiniborus. Next base: position 29,942 of record CAZUFW010000037.1, read on the forward strand.
CAAAAAGTTTCTAAGGATATATTTGTTTTAGCACCTAATAATGTTGAAATTGATTCAAGGTTAAAGGAAGAGTTAAAGAACAAAGGGATATTTCCTTGGCAAAAATAATTAAGAGGTGAATTTTTTGAGCGTTATTAAA
>CAZUFW010000037.1:30090-30419 GCA_964619895.1 uncultured Clostridia bacterium
ACTAATTTATATTATTGAAATTCTTATTTTTATTAGAGCTCTTTTATCATTTATAGCGGGAGAAAGAAGCAGTACTATTACATCATTTGTTTTTCAAGTAACGGAACCTATTTTAGCACCTTTTAGAGAACTTCTAAGAAAACTTAACATAGATACAGGAATGATTGACTTTTCTCCTCTTTTGGCAATCCTATTTTTATCTTTTTTGTCAAGAATTCTAAACCTAGTTATAAGGTAGTATGATGGCTATTGATAAGGCTGCATTAATAGAACATATTAAAGATAAAGAGCAACACTTAGTCATGAGGAGAGCCATAGACAAACTTGAG
>CAZUFW010000038.1:0-15581 GCA_964619895.1 uncultured Clostridia bacterium
CGGAGTTTCACCGAATCTGCCTTACGGCTCGCGGGCTTTACCGCCGGTAGGGAATCGCACCCTGCCCTGAAGATTTATTCAATTATTATGGAACTAATATATCACTATTAAATATTTATGTCAACGTAAATATGCTTTTTCTATTTATTATCTTCTATACTATACTCTGTCTTTGAAAAAAGAAAAAAACATGTCATAATCTGATTGCATTATATCATTCTTCAAATGAATAAAGTTAAATTCTCTTTCAATAATAAAATCAGCTATTTTAATCTCTGTTAATTCTTTTCTTCTGATTTCCTCACGAACTGCATCTTCATACATAAAGCTCAAACCAATTCCGCTTTTAACCATTTCTTTTATTACATTAACATTTCCTATTTCAATAATGTTCTTGAAATCTCCTAGAGTATGATTTTTATCATAAAGTCCTCTTTCCAGCACTTCACGAGAACCAGAGCCAGATTCACGAATTATAATAGTCTCGTCCTTAAGGTCATCTAATAAAACAACTCTCTTATTGGTCAATGGATGACAAACAGGTGCTGTTAATATAAAGGGAGCAATTTTATATAGTTTAGTTTCATAGTCAGATTTTTTAAATAGCCCCTCAACTAATGCAAAATAAATTTCGCCATCTTGTAGCATTCGAAGTACTGTCCTTGTGTTGTCTACATACATAGTAATATTGTATTCTTCAAAAGTATTCATGAAATCGCTTAATATCGGCGGTAAAGTAAATTCTCCAATAGTCAAAGTAGCTGCAAATTTCAGTGTCTTTTTTGCATTATTTATTTCTGAAAGCTTCTTCAGTATTATCTGTTCATTAGCCTTTGCATTTAATACATATTTATAGAAAAGTTCTCCTGTTTTTGTAAATTTCAACTGCCTGTTAGAGTATTCAAAAAACCTGCTTCCATAATATCTTTCCAATGATTGAATATGCTGGGTTATGGCAGGCTGGGTTAAGCAAAGCTCCTCTGACGCTTTTGTGTAACTTTTATTTCTACACACAGCCAAAAAAGATTCTATTCTAGTATCTAGCACTTCGTTTGCACCTCTATAATTATAATTTATGAATTCATAAGTATTTATAATTAGATTTTATAGTTAATGGATGTTAAAATCAATATTGACTTTAGATTAAGGAGTTGGTCTTGTGGAATTTTTCAAAAAATATGCAGTAGGAATATTATTTGCTGCCTTACTGGCATACGTTTCGGTTTTTATAAGTAAACTTATTCCCTATAATCTTATAGGTGCAGGAGTTTTTGCACTATTAATTGGTATGTCATTGAATCCTGTTGTTTCAAAATATAAGATATTTGAAAAAGGTTTTGGATTTACATCTAAAAAGATATTACGCCTTGCTATTATACTTATGGGTCTAGGTCTTAGTTTTGGGCAGGTAGTAGAAGTCGGAAAGTTTTCATTAATTGTAATGTTGTTTACCCTTATGACGGCCTTTGGAGGAGGATATTTATTAGGAAAGCTTTTTAATATGAACTGGAAACTATCGAGTCTTATTTCTGCAGGGACTGGTATTTGCGGCGGATCCGCTGTTGCAGCTATTGCTCCAGTTATTGATGCAGAAGAAAGTGATATTGCCTATGCAATTTCTGCAACCTTCATATTTGATGTTATTATGGTAGTGCTTTTTCCTATAATGGGTCGTTATTTCAATATGACCGACTTAGGCTATGGCCTCTGGACTGGAACAGCAGTAAACGATACTTCATCTGTTGTTGCGGCAGGTTATGCTTTTTCTGATATAGCAGGTCAATTCTCTGTTATTGTTAAGCTAACACGTACTTTGTCTATTGCACCTGTAGTACTTATATTCTCTTATATTAACGAGAGACTAATAAGAAAAACTGAAGAAAAAGCTATGATAGAAAATGGCAAAATTGTTAGCCACGCAAAGAAGAAAGTTGATATAAAGAAAATATTCCCTTGGTTTATTTTAATGTTTCTAGGTATGGTAGCCATTAAGAGCACAGGCATCGTTCCTGAAATATTGAGTAAGTCCATTTCTAATATAAGCAAGTTTTTTATGGTTATGTCTTTGGGAGCCATAGGCTTAAGAACAAATTTCAGAAAGCTAGCAAAATCAGGATTTGCACCAATGGTACATGGATTTATTATTTCTGCATTAGTTGTTATAGTTTCTTTTTTAGTGCAGATGGCTATAGGACAAATTTAATTCTATTAATAGGTAAAAAAATAGTGAAAAGCCCTTAAAATACTATGATATTTTAAGGGCTATCTTATTTACATTGGATAAATAATCTTCAAGTTTACTTAAGCATACTGCGCCTCATAAAGCTCTTTATAATATCTTCCTCTTTTCATAAGCTCATCATGATTTCCTATTTCAAGTACTTTACCTTTACTTAACATTATAATTTTATCTGCATTGCGTATTGTAGAAAGTCTATGAGCTATAATTAATGTTGTACGATTATTAGAAACATTTTCAATGGATTGCTGGATTAAAAGCTCTGTCTTTGTATCGATGTTTGCAGTAGCTTCATCTAATACAAGAATTGAAGGATTATGAGCTATGGCACGTGCAAAGGATAATAGCTGTCGTTGCCCTGCAGAGAATGTGCTTCCTCTTTCTCTTACAGGCTCGTTGATTCCCATAGGTAACTCTTCTATAAAATCTTCTGAACAAGATAATTGTAATGCCTCATTAATTTCCTCATCGGAAATATTAGAGTTAAGACGAATATTGCTCTTAATGTCTCCTGAGAAGAGAAACACATCCTGCAAGACTACTGCTACATTTCTTCTCAAATCTCTAAGCTTATAGTCTTTGATATTTACTCCGTCAATTAATATCTCACCTTTTTGTATTTCATAAAATCTAGATATTAGATTGATAATAGTAGTTTTACCAGCTCCAGTTGCTCCTACAAAAGCTGCTGTTTCTCCAGGTGCTATTTTAAAGTTCACATTTTTTAATATCCATTCTTCTTCTCTATAAGCAAACCATACATTTTTAAACTCAATTTCTCCTTCAAGCTTATCTATGGACAAACCTGAATCTAAATCCTCCAATATATCCTCCTGATCTAACAGCTCAAATATACGGTCCGCTGATACAACAGCAGATTGAACAGTATTATAATTTTCTGCTAGGTCATTGATTGGAGCGAAAAACTGTTTAATATAGTTAGTAAAAGCATATAAGACTCCTAGTTCTAGGGTCTGATTCATTACCTTTCCCATACCATACCACACTAATACTGCAATAGTCATGGTTTGTAAAATCTCTATTATAGGTCTTAGTAAGCTGTTCATTTTAATCTGAAATAGAGTTGATTCATAATACTGAGTATTTAACTCCTTAAACTCCTTTTGTTTTTCCAGCTCACGATTAAAAACTTGTACTAGTTTCATCCCTGATAGGTTTTCTGCAAAAAATCCATTAATCCGGCCAATCAAGCTCTTCATCAGTTGAAAATTCTCTTTAATCCTGTTTTTAAAATAATAAGTTACTAAAAAAATTAAGGGTAAAGCAATGAGACTGATTAGAGCCAAGTTCACATTCATACTTAGCATTGCAAATACTATTCCTATTAATAAAAAAACATCCCTAAAAAGATTAATCAATACATCTGTAAACATTTCATTTAGTGCCTCAACATCATTAGTAGCTCTAGTTATAAGTCTCCCAGTTGAAAACTTATCTAAGTATGATAAAGGCAAATGCTGTATATGATTAAAAACTCTTTTTCTTAAGCCACTAATGATCTGCTGGCCAACATGATTCATAAGATTTATTTGAGCAAATGTAAAAAGAGAACCTAAAACTATAATCACCATATACAGAATTCCCATAGATGTAATGGAATACAATCCAACCTCTGGCTTCTTAAGAATAAGAAAGTCGTCAATAACAATCTTCAGAATAATGGGCTTCATAAGCTCTGCTCCATTTACCAATAAAACACTTAGTGCAGCCAGTATTACAGCTTTCTTATATGGGATCATTAACTTTAACAGTCTTGAAACACTATGACGCTTCATGATCCACCTTCTTTCTCATCTCTTCCTTAAACTGTTCTTCATATATATCAAAATATAATCCCTTCTTACTTAAAAGTTCTTCATGGTTACCCCTTTCCAAAATTTCTTCATGATCCATAACAATAATTTCATCTGCATGCTTTATGGCAGAAATACGATGGGCAATTATTATACCTGTCTTGCCATTTAAGATGCTTTTAAAATGATCTATAATCTTTTCCTCTGTCTTTGTATCAACAGCAGATAGTGCATCATCTAGAATAAGAACGGCAGGATTTTTGATAATAGCTCTAGATATAGAAATCCTTTGTTTTTGTCCGCCTGATAAGTTGGTTCCCCTCTCCCCAACCATGGTGTCAAAGCCATGAGTAAAATCCATAATATTATCGTAAATACAGCTTAGCTTAGCCGACTCTTCAATTTCTTCATCTGAATATATGTCTTTAAAGAAGTGAATATTTTCTTTTATTGTAGCTGAAAATAAAAAGTTATCTTGTGGAACGTATCCTATATTTTCTCTCAAGACCTTTAATGGATAATCGTTAATATCCTTTTCATCAATGATTATCTTTCCTCTTTCAACGTTATAAAGTCTTAGTAGGAGATTAACCAAAGTAGTTTTTCCACTACCAGTCTTTCCTATAATACCTAGTGTTTTTCCTTTATTAATCTTAATACTAATATTTTTTAGAGCTGCCTCCTCTGTATCTGGATAATTAAAAGTTAAATCATTAATCTCTATGTCTCCATTTATCTCTGTTAAAGATACATCTCCTGACTCATCTGTTATATCTGATTGAACTAAAAAAATCTCATTTAGTCTTTTAAAAGAGGCAATTCCTTTTTGAATAATATTAATAACCCTACCAATTGAAGCTACAGGCTTTATAATCATAGTAAGATATCCGTTAAAAGCCACAAAATCTCCTAATGTAATTACATTGTTTTTTACCATGCTGCTACCATAAATAAGGCTAATCATAAAGCTTATTCCAAAGCACAGCTCAATCATTGGAGAAAGCAATGAAGAAACCCTTACCATTTTAATATTTGATTCTTTCATCTTCTCATTTAAGTCATCGAATCTATGAACCTCTTCTTTCTCTTGAACATAGGATTTAATTACTCTAATTCCTGAAATATTCTCTTGTACCCTGTCTGATATAGCAGCAAAATTTTCTTGAACAGTCTTAAATCTTTGCCGTACCAGTCCTCCAATCTTAATCATAAGTAAAACAATTGCAGGAATAGGTAAAAGAGATAATAAAGTTAGTTTAAAATTCACAGATTGTGCCATAGCTAAAATAGATACGGTACACATTCCAATGCCATTTACAATATGGGCCAAGCCTGGACCAAAAGACATTCTAACTGCAGAAATATCGTTAATGGCATAGGCCATCAAGTCTCCTGTTTTTCTCTGGTGATAGAATTGTACTGGAAGGGTTTGAAAATGCTGAAATAATCGCTCTCTCAAGTAACACTCAAAATCCCTAGAATTTCCTATAATTAGATATCTCCATATGTACCTTGTGATAAAAGCTACGACAGCAACAATAATTAACATTCCCAAGTTAGTTAATATTTTCTCTTTGTCAATATTTTCCACCCTTAGTAAATCAATAATTATGCCTAATAGCTTAGGTGTAAGAGTTTGCACATAAGTAGTTAGCACTAGAAATACTACTCCTGCTATATAATGAATCCAATACTTTTTCAAAAAATCATTAATAACATTTCCTTTCATTTGTCCCTCCGTTCTGTCTTTATTCTAAGACTTCCGTCACGAACTTATTTAGATTCCCTAAATATTATAGCATAGTTGATTAACTATTTCTATAATTTACAAGATAGACAGGATCTAATAAAAGTTTATCTTTATATCATAAGTGTCCCTTATATCTTTATTTAGGGTCACAATTTAATTTTAAAATAATTAGATAGTATTTTGTAAATAATGAATATGTGAAGACATTTAAGTTGTAAATAAATAATTCAAGGGAGGCACATAAGATGAGTAAAGTACTTTATATCAAGGCAAATGCTAAGCCTAAAGGAGCTTCACAAACCTTTAGAATTTCTGATAGTTTTATAGAAGCATATAGGAAAAGCCACCCAGGCGATGAAATAATAACCCTAGACCTATATAAGGAAAATATAAAGCCTTTGACAGTAGACGATATAAATGCTATTTACAGCCTTAAGACTGATGAAAGTAAAAACCATCCCGTTCTAAAATATGCATATCAATTTGCAGAAGCAGATAAGTATGTTATTGCAGCACCCCTATGGAATTTGAGTGTTCCTGGAATTGTTAAATTGTATTTTGATTATGTTAGCGTTGTAGGAGTTGCATTCAAATATACTGCTGGTGGAGGAGTAGTAGGATTATTAGAAGGAAAAAAAGCAATGCATATTACTACAAGGGGTGGAGAATATTCAAAACCTCCGCTTTCAGAATTTGAATTGGGAGATAAGTATATAAGAACAATTTTAGGCCTTTTTGGAGTTATTGATGTTAGTACAATAGCTGCAGAAAATATGAACCGCAGCGGAACAGATGTTGAGGCTGTAGTGGCTAGTGCGATTAAAGATGCTGGGGAAAAGGCTAAAAACTTTTAATATACCATATAAAAACATGCTGTTTCATAGTTATCATGAATACAGCATGTTTTTTTAAAGTAAAACTGTTTTGTCATTCTATTTTATCACAATACAGCACCCAGCAGCAGCACTTCTTCATTTTGATTATATATTGTAGGAAATTGAGAAATAGGTATTGGATTTACCCCCAAACCAACTTCTATTGTATAACCTGGTTTTCTAAAATCTTGAATGAACCAGTCCTTGTATCCTGCATAAGATGCTTCTCCTGGATTTTCGGATATACTATAACCGCTAGCCTTTGAAAATCGTTGGGCAATTCTTAATGATTCAGGTGGTTCTAGATTTTCATACTTATAATATATTACTTCCCCCTGTGTATGGTATGCAATTACTAGCCTAAATTTGTGCTGTCTAGTGAAGTTCACCATAGCAGTTGATTCAGGCTCTGAAAGTGGAAATGGTCCTCCATAATCTCTAGGAGCAGGTCCTGTTATTCCCTGTTCAATTTCTAGTTCATGCTCCTTTTCCCATTCTGCAGGATAATTCAAATTTAAATCTGTACCTCTAATATTAGCCTTCCATACTCTTGGTAATGGTAAGCCCGTATTGTTTAGTCGAGCAGCTTGAATGTAAGCTGGGTTAGTGTAACTTGGCCAGTAATTTACTAAATCTACACCATCTGGATTTACCATAGGGATAATATATATACTGCTTAGGTTCCAAATATTTGGAATATCATAGCCCTTTATAAAAGTTCCCGTTGAATATGCTTTAGAAAAGTTTTCTATGAATTTCATTAGTAAAGGTGTGGTAATCCATTCATTTGCGTGATGAGATGCGTTGTAAGTAACTTCATTAGGACCTACACCAAGTCTTATGCAGTATAAGCTTTTTCCCATAACACTCTTTCCAATAACACTAGTTTCAATAAATGGATATCTTACTTTTAATCCGCTTATCTGCCTTTCAATAATATCATAAGTATAATCAATATCTGTAAATACAATATCAATTCCATAAGGTACTACTATTTTCTGCCCTATGGCTAGAGCATTTGGATTAATCCCTGGATTAGCAGTTACTATAGCGTTTACTGTTGTGTAATACTTTTCAGCTATACGGTATAGGGTATCCCCTGGCCTAATAGTATAAGTATCGTATCCTAAAAGAAGCCTGTTAATTACTTTCCATGTTGCAGGACCTACTATGTCATCAGGAGTTAATCCGTTATTTCTCTGAAATGCAATAACTGCACGCTGGGTTTGAGTGCCAAATACTCCATCTACTGTCCCTGCATTATACCCAATTCTATTAAGAAGACTTTGAATTAATTTTACATTTGGGCCTCTTGAACCGAAAGTCAAAGTTTCCATCTTCATTCCACCTTTTTGCTTTTTACTACATTTTATAGCTTAAGAATGAAAATGTGGCTGTCCAAGTAGTTGTTTTATATATATTATTCAATAATTGATTTTATAAGCAGAATATATAGTCCTGTTTTTGCAAATACTGATTATTAAAATGATTATTATACAAGGTGGCTATACATATGTTAGATTTTGAAAATGTGACTTTATCCAAATCATTGGAAAGCAATTTGGAAACCATTAAAGAAATATTTAATAATGATGATACTCTGGTTATTAGACAATTTGAAAATCAGTACGAAAGCAAATTAAAATGTTGTATCTTTTTTATTGATGGAATGGTAAATGCAGAAATAATTAATGAAAACATTATTTCTCCCATAGTATCAAGCTCTATGATAAAGTCTGGGAATAAAACTATTCATTCTCTTCAATATCAGATAATTATTTCAAACCAAATTACAAAAACAGATTCTTTAGTTAAACTGGTCGAATCTATTATTAACGGAGATACTATTCTTTTTGTAGATGGTTCATCTGAAGCTTTGGCTATTAACACAAAGGGATGGAAAACAAGAGCTATAGAAGAACCTCCATCTGAAAAAGTTTTGAAAGGTCCAAGAGAAGGGTTTACAGAATCTGTTATGATTAATCTTTCCATGATAAGAAGGAAAATTTCATCAAGCAATCTTAGGTTTAAGTTTATAACACTTGGTAAGGAAACACGTACAAAAGCATGTGTATGCTATATTGAGGGAATAGCAAACAAAAAAATACTAGATGAATTATATAAGAGACTAGAAACTTTTAATATTGATGGAGCTTTAGGCTCAAACTACTTGCAGGAATTTATTAAAGACGAACCCTTATCCCCATTTAAAACAATAGGTAACACTGAAAGACCTGATGTTGTAGCTGCTAAGTTGCTCGAGGGACGTATTGCTATTATCCTTAACGGTACACCTTCTGCCATCACTCTGCCTTACTTGTTTATTGAATATTTTCAATCTAACGAGGATTATTATTTGAGTTTTTACTTTGGATCTATTGGAAGACTATTGAGAATACTTGGATTTATTATTACAACTAGCGTTCCTGCAATCTATTTAGCACTTGTTACATTTCACCAAGAATTGATACCTACTCCGCTAGTTTTAAGCATATCTGCTGCTAGACAAGGAGTTCCATTTCCTACAGTAGTGGAGTTAATAGGATTGCTGACTGTTTTTGAGATATTAAGGGAAGCTGGCACACGTATGCCCACATATATTGGTCAGGCATTAAGCATTGTGGGTGCATTGGTACTGGGGCAGGCAGCAGTACAGGCAAGGTTTGTCAGTGCTCCAATAGTCATTATTGTTGCATTGGCAGGTATAACAGGGCTGATGATACCCGCTCTTACAGGGGTTTCTGTTATCGCTAGGACTATTCTGTTACTTCTATCTTCAGCTTTAGGATTATATGGTTATGTTTTTGGCATGTTGGGGATAGGCATACACTTGTTTAGTATGCGTTCTTTTGGTGTACCATATATGGCAAATGTGACTTCTCTAAAATTGCAGGATTTAAAGGACACATTTATAAGAGCACCCTGGTGGTATATGGAATACAGGCCTAAGCTTATAGCTTCTAAAAATCCCAGGAGAAAAGCTTCTGGAGGCAATAATCAATGAATAAACATCTCGTTTTTCTCATCTTTATGATAATTCTGATTTTATTTTTACTTACTGGATGCTGGAATTATAGAGAATTAGACAAGCTTGCTATAGTTTCTGGTCTAGCAGTGGATAAAAATGAAAAAGGAGATGGGTTTTTACTTACTGCTGAAGTAATCGATATTAAACAGGGTACTACTGAAATAAAAATAAGTTCAATAAGAGTAGAATCAGAAGGTAAGACAATATTTGACGCTATGAGAAACATGATAAGAATTTCAGGTAAAAGGCCGTATTGGAGTCATGCAAAAGTTATTATCCTAAGTCAAGATGTTGCCAAAGAAAGTGTTATACCAATTGTAGATTGGATATCTAGAGATCAAGAACCAAGGCTCACTCTAAATATCTTAGTTTCTAAAGAAAAAACTGCAAAAGAATTATTATCTCAAAAAAGTGTCACAACAGATATACGTTCCTTTGAAATGAATTATATGCTTACGGGAAACAGTGTATTATCAAAAGCTCCAAAAGTAGAAATTTATGAGTTAATGAATGGCTTATCAGGCGATGGTATCTCTCCGTCTTTACCAGCCATTGGTGTAACCACAAATGAAGGAGAAAGGACTTCAGAGCTTTCGGCAACGGCAGTGTTTAAAAGAGATAAGCTAGTCGGTTTCTTGGATGGTGAAGATACTAAATATTACCTTTTTATAAAGAACAAAATAAAGGGTGGATTGCTTGTGGTAAGAATATCTGATGAAGGCACAAGTGATGATATTACATTAGAGATATTCAAAAATAAAACAAAAATAAAACCTATATACTCTGACGGAAAACTATTGATAAAAATCCATGTCAAGACAGAGGTTTCAATAGCAGAAGAAGATACAAATGTAGACTATATTAGCAAAAAAGGCAGGACTAAACTTAAGCCACATGCTGAAAAATCCCTAGAAGGAGATATTGAAAACGTCATCAAAAAAGTTCAAAGTGATTTTGGAACGGATATTTTTGGATTTGGTAAAGTTGTTGAAGCTGAGTTGCCTTCTCTATGGAAAGATATTAAGGATGATTGGAGCGACATCTTCAAAGACTTAGAAGTAGAAGTAAAAGCTGAAATACAAATCAAAAATAGCGGACTTACTATATCACCAATTAAGGTAGGCGAATAAACATGATAATGATTATATTCTTTTCATTTTTATATGTTCTGTTTATCTTTGTCGACCTAGTTCCTATTTATAGGGACAAAAAATGGAAGCTGTTTTGGGTATATTCAATAATTACGATAATTTCTTATATATTGGTGATATTGATAAGCGTTGATGTAAAGATACCTAGTCCTTCACCAATCATAAGGAAAGTTGTTACTTCAATTTTTAACTTATAGGTATTTCTTATTTTCAATCTATTAGGAGTGAATTTTTTATGAAAAAAGAGGTAATGCCGGAAAAGCAAGGTATCACGATGATGACCCTATTCATAATAGGAAGTACATTGATACTAGGAGGCGGCAAAAAAGCTAGTCAGGATATTTGGATTTCAATATTACTTAGTATGGTTATGGCTTTGCCTTTTCTTATTATTTATGCGAGACTTCTTAGCCTTTTTCCTAGTAAAAACTTATTTGAAATAATAGAGGAGGTGTTTGGAAAGATAGTTGGTAGATTCATAATTTTAATATTTACACTGTATTTCCTTCATTTAGGAGCTTTAGTCATCAGAAACGTTACTGAGTTTGTTCAAATTGTTTCTTTTCCTGAAACGCCTCAATTTTTTATTGCATTTTCTGTTGGATTATTAGTTATTTATATGGTCAAAAACGGTTTTGAGGTATTAGGCAGATTAACAGAACCTCTTCTTTATCTAATTGTAATTACAGCCTTTTGTACCATTTTATTATCCGTAAGTAAAATGGATTTAAGTCACATCAAACCAGTACTATATAAAGGGTGGAAGCCAATTTTAAAGAGTGGATTCTTTTTATTTACATTTCCTTTTGCAGAAACTATCGTTTTCACAGTTATTTTAGGTTCTTTAAAACAGAACAGTAAACCATATAAGGTTTATATACTAAGTTTAATTATAGGAGGGGCTTTTATATTAGTCATATCTATAAGAAATATTTTAGTCTTAGGTGTTTCAAACATGCTTACTCACTATTTTCCAACTTATTCTGCCGTTTCTTTGATAGAAATAGGTGACTTTCTTGAACGTATCGAAACAATTGCAGTTATAGTATTTATATTGTCTAGTTTTGTGAAAATTAGTGTATGCTTATTTGCTGCCAGTATGGGTTTTTCAAAGCTGTTTAATTTTAATGATTACACACAAATAGCTGCCCCAATAGCATTCCTAATGCTAAACCTCTCCTTTATACTTTATAATAATATAATGGAAATGTTTGAATGGCTAGATATCTATCCCTATTATGTAATTCCTTTTCAAATAATATTGCCACTAATAATTTGGATAACTGCTGAAGTGAAAACCAGATCTAGTATTCCAAGCAAAGGCTAGTATTAGAACCAAGTTCCCAATTATCTCAATAGTTTAATTATTTTTGTATTCTAATAACGAATTTGTGGTATAATATCGCCATACAAAAAAATAAGGAGGTTTTAATCATGGCAAGATTTACACTACCTAGAGATTTATATTTTGGTAAAGGAGCAATAAATGAATTAAAGAACCTTAAAGGGCACAAAAAAGCCATTATAGTTACTGGTGGTTCTTCTATGGAGAAGTTTGGTTTTCTAAGTAAAGTAGAAAAAGTACTAACAGAAACTGGTTTAGAAGTTCAGATTTTTAAGGGCGTAGAGCCAGATCCTTCAGTAGATACTGTAATGAAAGGTGCAAAAGTATTTAGAGAATTTGAACCTGATGTGATAGTTGCCATAGGTGGAGGCTCCCCTATAGATGCTGCCAAAGCTATGTGGGTATTTTATGAACATCCAGAAAAAACTTTCGATGATATAAAAGATCCTTTTACTATTCCAAAGCTTAGAAATAAAGCTATTTTTGTGGCTATTCCTTCTACTAGTGGCACTGCTACTGAAGTCACAGCTTTTTCAGTTATTACAGATTACGACAAAAAAATTAAGTATCCTCTTGCCGATTTTGAAATAACTCCAGATATAGCTATTTTAGATAGTGATATTCCACAAACTATGACACAAAAACTAGTAGCTCATACTGGAATGGATGCTTTAACTCATGCTATAGAAGCATATGTCGCATCAAATAGATCTTATTTTTCTGATCCATTAGCTAAACAAGCTATTGAATTAGTATATGATAATATTATCAGCTCTTATAACGGAGATGTAGATGCAAGAGGGGAAATGCATATTGCCCAATGCTTGGCAGGTATGGCTTTTAGTAACGCTCTCTTAGGTATTACTCACAGCTTAGCTCATAAGATAGGAGCTCAATATGGTATTCCTCACGGATGCTGTAATGCTATACTACTGCCTTATGTAATACAATTTAACTCCAAAACCTCATCTAAGCAATATGCAGATTTAGCATGTATGTTAGGATTAGAAGGAAAAACAGAAAAACAATTGACTCATTCTTTAATAAAGTCTATTCAAGATTTAAATGCTAAATTAAATATATTACCTACATTAAAAGAAAATGGCGTTGAAGAAGAAATGTTTAAATCTACATTGGATTACATAGCTGAAAATGCAGTGTTGGATCCATGTACATCATCTAATCCTAGAGAAACGTCAAAGGAAGATATGAAGAAGATATTGGAATGTGCATACTACGGGAAACCAGTTATATTTTAGAAAAAAAACCTGAAGATTTAATCTTCAGGTTTTACTTTTCTAGTAAAATTATAGTATTGTAATGTTTTCAGCTTGTGGGCCTTTAGCTCCATTAACAACATTAAAAGTTACTTTTTGGCCTTCTTCTAAAGTTTTGAATCCGTCTTTGTTGATTTGTGAGAAATGAGCAAATACGTCATTTCCTTCGTCTGTAGTGATAAATCCAAATCCTTTTTCTGAGTTAAACCATTTTACTGTACCATTCATGTTCCATTACCTCCGAAATTTTTATTCCTTTAATTCTCGGTAAAATTAAATACTAATAAAAATTTCGAAAATCTATATCTTAACTCATTTTTTAACTTAGATAATTCGAAAAATATTCATACATAATTATTTTACTTCTGAATTAAGGTTCTCTATTAGTATATCCTAAATAAAAAATAATACAAGTGTTTTTTTCTTTTTTTAAAAAGAAAACATATTTCTCTTAGGAAATAAACCAAAAAGACCTCCCGTATGGATAAATAATATTTTTTCATAATTTGCAAATGCACCCTTCTTTATCTCTTCTACTAATCCATACATTGCTTTTCCAGTATATACTGGGTCTAAAATTATTCCTTCAAGTCTAGCTAGTTTCTGAATAAATTCAATTTCTTCAGGGCGGCTCATTGCGTACCCAATGCCTACATAGCCATCAATAATATTAATATCTTCCCTAGAAAAATCTATTTTTTCTCCTGTATATCCAAAACTCTCTTCTAAAATATTAGTTATTTGATTTCTAAAATGTTCCTTATCTTCACATACATTGACTCCAAATATTTTGGCAGCATTATTGTTTACTTCATTAGCATAAAACAATCCTGCATATGTCCCTCCAGAGCCTACAGCCGTAACTATTGCATCAAATTTGATCCCTAGTTCTTTTTCTTGTACTAATATTTCCTCTAATGCTCTATAATATCCAAAGGTTCCTATGCCATTGGATGCACCCTCGGGAATTACGTAGGCCTTGTGCCCCTGGGCTGATAATTCTTCAGCTAACTGAGTCATTATCTCCATTCTTCTTTCCTTATAATCCTCAGGTGTTATGAACTTGATACTAGCCCCTAAAACTTTATCCAGAAAATAGTTTGAATCTATATCTTCTTCACCAGTACCTCTTAACACTAGATATGAGTACATACCAAGCTTGGCTGCTATTGCCGCTGTAGCTCTTGCATGGTTTGATTGAATTCCGCCACATGTAATTAGATAGTCACAGCCCTGATCAAGGGCTTCTTTTATAGCAAACTCCAACTTCCTTATTTTGTTTCCTGAAAACTCTGTTCCTGTTTGATCATCTCTTTTTATGTATATTTCTACATTCCCAAGCTCTGCCGAAAGTCTATCTAGTTTTTCTATTTTTGTAGGAAGATTTGCAAATTGCATAGAATCAGGCATTCTCATAGTATCATTACCCCTCATTTTTTATTGTTATAATATAAATGCTCAATTTCTAAGTTTTAATAAAAAATATACTCAATTACATCTGTATTAAAAACTTTGCCCGCCGCCTCCATGACTTCTACCACTACTAGAGCTGTGAGTTGTACTCCTACCAGCCCCCCCGGAGTTCTTAGGACCAGTGTCAATATGAACAAAAGTCACACTAGTATTTACATGGCGGTCTAGACTATTGATAATCCTAAACGAATTGTTTTTTAAATAGGTATTTTGATTGGTAGTAGACCTTCCCTTGTTATTCATAGCCATAACCCCAACTGATACACCACCAATGGCAAAAGAAATAAGCAAATAAATCAATATTCTATTTGCAAAGACATTTTCTTTTTTTGTAGGTATCCCACTTTTTCCTGATGATATTCCACTTGCCTGGTCATAAGTATATTGATTGGAAGGAGTACCCTTTTGGGCATAATATTCTACTTCATCTAGGAAAGCTGCTGCACCTTCGCCATAATTGCCATCCTTCAGATAAATATATATTCTGTCTAATATACTATCTATTCTTGCATCTGTAAAATACTCAATTGCCTTTCCACATGTAGAAATGTAAACCTCTCGATCATCCATGTTTATGAGCAATAGTAAACCATCATAGCTTTCCCCATATCCAAAGCCGTTTTCATCAT
>CAZUFW010000038.1:15591-29272 GCA_964619895.1 uncultured Clostridia bacterium
ATTGTAAGTATAACAATATCTAGTCTTAGCTTTCCCCTTAGTTCTGAAACCCTCTGCTCTAATGTTTCATTCTGAGCCCCGGAAAACAAAGCTGCCTCATCATAGACCCTTTGATCTACAGCATAAACATTTACTCCAAATAATAATATTAATAAAATAGCAATTATAAAAGTAATCTTTTGCTCTTTTCTCATAGGAACATACCTCCTATAGCCAGAATAGCAAATGTAATTCCTGAAATAATACTAAACCAAGCAGTCATTCTTCCTTTACTAAGGGGAAGGCTGCCAGCAATCTTTCCTGTCTGCCCATTCAATGCAAATACATAAGTTTTACCTTTATAATTATATGTAAATATCCATGCAGGAAGTAAAACATATGTTGCTTTTGATTCATATATATCTACATTACTGTTTCTTACTGTTACACTGCTATATCCTTGTATGTTATAGCGGAGTAGTGTATTTGTGTATTCATTGACCCTATCTGATATCCTGCCAAAGACACCTTTTTCGTCTATGTCGTACTTTTCAGCTAAATAGCCAGAAAGATAAGACATAGAGAAATCTTCCATTTTACTGTAGTCATATGGTTCTAGCATTTCCATCAAATTGTCATCTGCTTTTTTTGAACCATCTGCAGGTATACCATTAAAGCTAGCGGTAGCTGCTCTGATAACGTCATAGTATCTTGTTTCAGTGTATCTTTTATCTCCGCTTACCCATGTGCGAACCTTTCTTCCTTCTGCAATTATTCTTCCTCTTGTATCACAGTCATATAGCCAGAATGGAATATATATTCCCGAGAGCAGTTCGAGTTGAGAATCTGATATAAACTGCTTTGAAAGTAGGGGCTTCTTATTGCACCATTTTATGAACATATCCCTAGCTACTTCTTTGTTAATTTTAAAAGGTATTACCTTTGCAGGTCTATATTGGCCTGATAACTGTCCAGGTATAATGGCAGGACTATGACAATAGTAGCAAAAAGTTGCCGCAGTTGTTTCATCTGTTACTATCTCAGCTCCACAGCTTGTGCAGCTATATACCTTTGCTCGTTCTTCAAACTCAGTATCCTTCTCTGTTGTTTGCTGTTGTGTAGCGTCCTTTAGGTTTTGATCTTCTGCAAAAGACTTGATTTGTTCGTTATTAAATTCACTTAAGCAAAACTCACATTTCCAGTTTTGCGACTCTGCATTAAATTCAAGGGGTCCTCCGCAGTTTGGACACTTATAAGTGATAATAGCCACTATTGTCATCTCCTATTTTTAACATTTCTTTATGTCATCTTCGTTAAAGGGATCTCCGCATTCAGGGCAGAATTTTGGTAGCTTGTCAAAACCCGAAGGTTCAAATCCACATTTATTGCATTTATACAATTTAGGTTCCTCTAATTTTTTTAAACCGCATTCTGAACAGAACTTTCCAGTATTTAATGTGCCACATTTACAAGTCCATGAATTTTGCTCATTGCTCGGCTTAGCTTTTCCGCATTGTGTACAAAAACGGCCCTTATTAACCTGACCACAGCCACACTTCCACTCCTCAGAAGATTGAGTATCAGTAGCTGATGCTGTTTGCTTGTTTTGAGCTTGTTGGCTCTGCTGATCCATCTGATATTTGTTAGTCTGTGAGGCAGCATTCATAAAACCACCTGTGCCCTGTAAGCCCATTCCAACGCCCATAAATCCTGGCATGGCTCCATTTGCATTGGAACCAGCTGCTTCTATTCCTCTAGCTATAGAGCCTTGGACATAGCCCTCTCTAATAGTAGCATCCTGCAACATAGCTCCTTGATTTCTCATGTTTATTAACTTTTGAGATTCTTCATCATATGAGATACTTGCAATTCCCACAGATTGAACCTGCATACCACGCATTTGACTCCAGTCGCTGTCTAAGACTGTAGACATATATTTTGCAAGCTCCATGCTCTTTGAAGCCACAAGAGAAATTCGTATTCCATCTGCAGACATTTGATTAATAACAGCCTGTAAAGCTGTCAAAAACTCTGATAAATATTGCTCGTTTATATCGTTAATATCTACCTGTGATTTATCTTTTGGTATTGCCTCCATAAAGAATTTAAGAGGGTCTACAATCTTAATAGAATAAGTTCCATGTGCTCTTAAAAATAATTCAGCATTATAAAAGTTATCAAAATAGTTAATTGGATTTCGTGTTCCAAACTTAATACCTTTAACTTCTTGAAGGTTAATGTAATATACTTTTTGAACAGTAGGAGTTACTCCTCCAAATTTAAAACGACTAAAGGTCTCTTTTAATGACTCTCCAAATTGTCCATTGAACATTGAAGGGAGTGTTGAATTACTAACTTTGTAGTACCCTTCTTCTGCTGTATAGTCAACTATTTTCCCACCCTCAATCAGAATCATAAGCTGATTTGGATATACATGGATAATTGACCCATTTGATACTGTATTATCTGTTCCTTTTTTATTGCTATTTCTTGAATCTTTTGCTCTAACTTTTACACCAGGTGTCATAACTGTAGTATCACTCATTGCTTGAGGCTCAATGACTTCTAGCCATTGATCTGCAAATCCTCCACCTACGGAGCTAAAAGCTGCTTTAATAATTCCCATATTACCTCACCTCAGACTTTATTTATAACGAATAGGAAAGTTCTACTTTAATACTTTTGTTTAAAGAACTGTGTATGACCTTAATGAGTTTTAAGCAGATTGCCGAAATCTTTGATTTCGTGCAAGTCGCTTATGCAGTGGCTCAAGAAAAGCTTCCTTGATTTTTAATGCTTCGATAGAAGCTTTTCTTATATTTCATACTTATTAGAAAAAACATATATTTATACTTATTCCTTTAATACAGGACTATAGTTTTCACATTTTTTTAACAAAGCATTAGTCTAAATAAGCTTGTCCAAATAAAAACAAGTAGAAGCCCTACTATAGGTGCTTCCTAAACCTTGACTAATATAAGAAACATTTGTAACAAATTAAAGTATTATTTAGTACCCTCTAGAAACATGGAGCATATTTATATTGCCTAAAGCATCATAACGGATTTCAGGAATAAATGAGCCTTCATCTTTATTGAAAACATAATCGACAAGCTTCAAGCCAGCAGTTGTATTTTCAACAGTAGCTATATGAAAATTATCATCTGCTGTAAAAGCATAAAATTGTATAGATCCAATTTGAACATAGTTATTGAATAACTCATAGTCTTTATCTTTACCATGTACAACTAGAGCCCATACTTGCCCATCATCCCACATGATTTCTCCATGTGAATCTCTTTGTGCAGTTGTATATAAAGCTATAGTTTCCTCTGTTCCATCTCCATTTATGTCAAATTCATATGAGTCTAATAAAGTATAGTCGTTAGATGGAAACTTTTCTGTTGGGAGAATTGGCTGTTCCTCTACAATATTAGTCTCTTTGCCGACCCCTTTAGTAACTACTTCCCCTAGAGGATTGTTTAATTGGATGTTCTTTATTATTAGTGAATCCTTTCCATAAGAGACTAGGTAATAACTATCCTCAATAAAGTAATCATAGTCTTCCTTAGTAGCTGCTTTTAATTTTAGATCCTTAGTTTCTCCTTCTGGTGTTTTAAGAACATGTAAAGTAATGTAGTTGTTTTCCCCTTCTACAACTTTTCCAGATACATATCCAGATACCATAACCTCTTTCTCGGACTTTATCTCATTTTTATCAGCAGTACAGCCAAAGACTAATAAAAGATTTAACGCTAATAAAATTAAAGCTAGTTTTCTAAAAGTATTTTTCATTTTTATAATCATTCCTTTCTTATTTATATAATGGAGTTAGGCTTAATAAATTATGACCAAGTGCGTATAAGTTTCTTATCTAAGATTGATTTTATAATATTTTTGCTGTTTTTCATAGTATAGTTTATTAAGTCTAACAATTTTTATGAATCCTTCTTAAATACATATGTGTATTTAAGCCTTTTCTCAAAAAAAGCCCTTCTAGGTTTTTCCTAGAAAGGCAATCAAAGCATTTATCTTATTTTCGTATACTTCCACTTTCCTGTTTTAAATCTGGCGTAAACAAATAGCCATCTTACAAACTGATCAACAAATACTGCTATCCATGCTCCTGCCAAACCATATCCTAGAATATTGACAAATATGTGTGCCAATACAACCCTAACCAATAGTACACCGGAAAAGGTGCCTATTAAAGGCCAAAAAGTATCTCCTGCACCTCTTAACCCTCCTGCTAAAATAAACTGTGAAGATTGAAAAGGTTGAACTAACGCAATTATCTTTAGAGCTAAAGAAGCATTCTCTATAATTTTAGGGTCATTTGAATATAATCTTACAAGTCGAGGTCCAAAGAAGAAAAATACTAATGCCATAAAAGTTGATATCGTAGATCCGATTCTTCTTGTTTCCTTTGCGTAATCCTCTGCCTTTGAAAGCTCATTTGCTCCTAAGCTTCTGCCCACCAATGATGAAGCAGCTATCCCAAAGGCTTGACCTGGCTGGAAGGAAAGACCTAATATATTTAATGATATTTGATGTGCGGCATAAATGACAGTTCCTAAACCCGCAACTATTTTTACAAATAGAAGTACTCCTGTCCTCAAAACCATTTGTTCTAATGAAGCTGGTATACCTATCTTCACTAAATTGTATACAATGTCTTTATCAAATTTAAAAGATTTTTTGATATTTAATTTAACAACACTCTTTCCTTTTATAACATAGCTAAATAATAGTATGCTAGCAATTACATTAGATAAAGCAGTAGATATACCTGCTCCTGTAATACCAAGTTCAGGGAATCCTAAAAGACCATATATGAGGAGTGCATTACCTATAACATTCAAAAAGTTCGCTTTTAAATTTATTTTCATAGGTACTTTGGTTTCACCAATACCTCTCAAAGCTGCAGATATAGACATATTAAAAGACTGGAATATAAAACCTATCATGATAATTTTAAAATAAGCTCTCCCTACTTGCAAAGTATCAGCTTGGGCCCCCATAAAGCTCATAATAGGTTTTGTAAAGATTATACCTAATGTAGATAGAGGGATTGCTAACATCAATAAACTTAGTAGCATTACATGCTTTAAAGTAGTCTCTATTTTATCATGCTGCCCAGAGCCTAGATACCTAGCAACCATTGCTGTTCCGCCTACATTTAAAGCTTGAACTAGAGATAATCCCATGAATAAGGGTTGATTTGTAATGCCTACAGCAGCTACAGAAGCTGCTGCTAATGAGTTATCGCTTATTCTTCCAAGCATCATCATATCTATCATGCCAAAAAGTGAGCCTAAAAGTAATTCTACAAGAACTGGCCACGCAATATTAATAACATCAGCTCTTGTTTGATTTTTAAGCCACGTAACAGTCTTAGTTTTTTTCCCGTCTTTTTCACACTCTGAACTAATCATTGTCATTCTTCTTTCCGTAATAATTTAGAGCCTCTAAATATTATATCATAAAAGCAAAAATTTTAACAAATAATTATTTCACTATTCATTCATTGATTTATTTAGTAATTTGATATATAGTTCATACTTTTAAATACAATGTTTGTCTCTACATATACATTATCTTTCTGTATAACTTTATTGCTTCTGAGGAATATTACTAATAAAATTACTAGGAGGAAATTACATGGATACAAATAGTGGTTTTTTAGAAAGAAGATTTAAATTAAGGGAAAATGGTACTAATTCCAGAACAGAAATTGTCGCTGGTGTTACTACTTTTATGACTATGGCATACATACTCGTAGTAAATCCTATAATCTTATCTAATACTGGAATGGATAAGGGTGCCTTATTTACGACTACAGCCATTGCTTCAGCTGCTGCTACGTTAGTCATGTCTCTTTATGCTAACTATCCATTTGCATTGGCACCAGGTATGGGACTTAATGCTTTCTTTGCTTTTTCTGTAGTTCTTGGAATGGGGCATTCATGGCAATTTGCCTTAACTGCAGTGCTTATTGAAGGTATTATATTTATACTTCTTACATTTCTAAAAGTCAGAGAAGCTATTGTCAATGCTATACCATATACTTTAAAACATGCAGTTAGTGTCGGAATAGGCTTATTCATAGCATTTATAGGCTTTGTCAATGCTAAGCTAATAATAGCCAATGAAGCTACTTTTGTAGGACTAGGCAGTGTCAGAGATCCTAATGCAATAGTCGCGTTAATTGGATTAGTAGTAACGGTTATCTTATTAGCTAGAAACATAAAGGGGGCTTTATTAATAGGTATTGTAGTGGGTACAGTTGTAGGTATTCCTTTAGGTGTAACACCTATTCCTAATTCTATTTTCGACGTACCTCCATCAATTGCACCTATAGCTTTTAAATTTGTTGGATTTGATCAAATTCTTACGTTTGATATGTTCATGATATTGATAACATTTTTATTTGTAGATATGTTCGACACTATAGGAATGTTAATCGGTACTGCCGCTAAATCTGGTATGCTTGATAGAGAAGGAAAGCTTCCTAGAGTAGAAAAAGCACTATTTGCTGATGCTTTTGGAACTACTTTTGGCGCTATATTGGGAACAAGTACAGTTACTACTTTTGCAGAGAGTGCTGCTGGTGTAGCTGAAGGTGGAAGAACTGGTTTAACTTCATTAGTAGTAGGTATTTTATTTATTGCTGCACTATTTTTTGCCCCTTTATTTACAATAGTCCCAGCTGCTGCAACGGCACCTGCTCTAATAATTGTTGGGTTATTTATGATGTCTTCTGTACTTGAAGTTAATTTCAATGATATTACAGAATCATTTCCTGCTTTCCTATCTATTATTATGATGCCTCTTACTTACAGTATAGGAGAAGGATTATCATTTGGAATTATGTCTTTTGCAGCAGTTAAGCTTTTGACTGGAAGAGGAAAAGAAGCATCGCCAGTTATATATATACTAGCAATATTATTTGCTATTAGACTCGTATTTAGGTAAAAGTAACGCACAATAAATGATAAAAAAGAATATGGGGACAAAATTGTCCCCTGCTTTCATAATTATCCTACTTTATTTTTAATATTAGTTCTTATAGTTAATAAGTACCCTAATACATAGCAAATGGTAATGATTATGCCAAGCTTTAATAGTTGGAATAAATCTATTCTAGTAATTAAAAGACTTTCTATAGAATTAACTATAATCATTCCTATTCTATTCGTAGTGAAAAAGAAAAATACAATACCAAATACTATCCATATTTTAAATCCAAATGTATAGTTTAATGCAGCTATTATGTTTGTTACAGAAACAAAAACTAGGAATCCGACAAGTAATGAAAATGCAATGAAAATTATGCTGTCTGTATTAGTATTAAATAGCGCAAAATCTATCAAAGGTTCTCTGCCAATTGCGTTAACAAATATGTGGTCTATTTTTAGAAGTGTGCCCTGTATTAAGGCAAAAATAAATGCAACTAAAATGTTATTCATTACTAGTGATTTAAAGAAGTCCTTACGTGTTACACTAAAGCTTATAGCTATAGGAAATGTTTCATAATACATTTCATAGCTATATGCTATAAAATACACTATTATTGGAATGATATTTGCTCCTACTACAGAGAAAGCCGTTATCCCATTTAAACTCGTACTCATTCCCACACGAAATTCTGATCCACCATAAAGGTTCAAAATATAAAAAGCAATGTCAACTATTAGTACTACTAACCAAAAAACTATTGTAGGGTTTTTAGCATCTAAATTTTGAAATTTAGTAGCCCTTTTTACACTTTCCATTTATATGACCCCCTCTGCTATTGAATTCTCCGTAAGGTATACAAATAACTTTTGTAGTGGTATTGAACTTATCTCTACATTATTTTCTTTTAATTTTAATTTCTCTTCATTACTCAAATTATCAAATATACCAAAGATTATAGATGAACCAAATTCCTCCTTATGAATAATTCTCTTATCTTTTATTATCGGAATAATATTTTCAGATTTTCCATTTAGAAAATATGCTTTGCCTAGTAAACTACTTACTTCATCCTTTATGTATATCTTCTCATCCTTCAAAATAATTACCTCTTCAAACAGGTTTGTAACTTCATCAATTAAATGAGTTGAAATTATCACTGTTCTTGGATTGCTTTCTATGTCCTCTAAGAGTAGATTATAGAATTTGTATCTATGAGCAGCATCTAAACCTAACGATGGCTCATCAAAAATAGTTAATTTTGACCTAGAAGCTAAGCCTACAATAAGCCCAACTATAGTTTGATTTCCTCGAGATAGCATGTAATATTTCTTTTTTATATTGAGATTAAATTCTTCTATTAGGAAATTTTTATAGTCTTCATCCCAATCCTTGTAAAGAATCCTAGCTATCTCAAAAATCTTTTTGACCTTAATCTCATCTACACCAACACCTTTTTCTTTTACAATACAAATATTTTCTAAAGCCCTAGAATTCTCAAACACATCTTCTCCATATAACTTTACTTCACCACTGTTTTTGTTTATTTGATTTGCAATTATATTTAATAATGTAGTCTTTCCCACACCATTTCTACCAAGTAAACCATATATTCTATTTTCCTCTAATGTTAGATTTACATTAGTCAACACTCTTGCATTGCCATAGGATTTATTCAAATCTTTAATTTCTAGCATTCTATTCCAGCCTCCCTTTATACTTTAATATATAGTTTAAAATCTCTTCTATAGGTATCTCGAGTCTGTCAGCTTCCCTAATTATTTCAGGTAATATTTCCTGAAAAAATGTATTCTGTCTTTTCTTCAAAATCTTTTTTCTTGCACCCTCAGCCACAAACATTCCAAGCCCTCGTTTCTTATACAATATTCCCTCATCCACTAGGATATTAAGACCTTTTCTTGCAGTGGCTGGATTTATCTGATAGACTTTTGCAAATTGATTAGTAGAAGGTGCTTGGTCTTCTTCCATAAGATTTCCTAATAGTATATCGTTTTCTATTACCTCTGAAATCTGTACATAAATTGATTTGTCTGAATTTAAATCAAGCAAATCTTCACCTCCCTACGGTAGTTCATTTGTTAGTTACTTATGTAATTAAGTATATATCCTTGCAAAATTTTTGTCAACACTTTTATAAAGTTTACTATCCCTTATTCTCTAACTAGAGTTCATTTCTTAGTTTAATTTTCAAAAAATAAAAGCTAGCATAGAAAATGCTAGCCTCTTTGTAGACTGGTTAAGGTTCAGTTATCAAACATCAATATTAGCAAATTGACTTTGATATAGACTATAATATTGTCCTTGCTTTATTAATAATTCTTCATGGCTACCCTTTTCTACTATCTCACCATGATCTATTACCATGATAATATCTGCATCTTTTATTGTAGATAGTCTATGGGCAATTATGAAGGTCGTTCTGTTTTCCATAAGCTTTACCATGGCTTCTTGAATTTTTAGTTCTGTTCTAGTATCTACTGAAGATGTAGCTTCGTCTAATATTAGTATAGATGGATTAGCTAAAATTGCTCTTGATATAGCTAGCAGCTGTTTTTGTCCTTGACTTAGATTAGTTCCGCCTTCATTTAAAAATGTATCATATCCTTGAGGTAGTTTACTTATAAAATCATCAGCCCTTGCTAAAGCAGCAGCCCTAATTATATCTTCATCTGTAGCCTTTAAGTTTCCATATTTGATATTTTCCTTTATTGTACCTGAAAATAAATAAGTATCTTGTAACACCATGCCAAATATTTTTCTTAAGCTATTCTTTTGATAATCCTTTATATTAATTCTATCTATTAAAATCTCACCCTTATCTATTTCATAAAATCCAGTTAATAGATTTACTATGGTAGTTTTTCCTGCTCCAGTTGGACCTACTAAAGCGATATTGGTCCCTGGCGCCACCTTAAAGGATATATTTTTAAGAACTGGTTCGCCTTTTGTGTATTCAAAGGTCACATCTTTAAACACTACTTCTCCCCTAATATTTTCTGTGACTATGGCATTATCACTATCTTTTCTTTCTTCTGCCTCATCTAATATCTCGAAAACTCTCTCTGCTCCAGCTATACCTGATTGCAATGTATTAAATGTATTTGCAAGTTCATTTAATGGCCTTGTAAATTGTTTTGAATAGGAAATAAAACTGGCGATTACTCCTACAGAGATAATACCTTTTACAGCTAAACTTCCTCCAAATACGGCTATGACACCAAATCCAAAGTTATTTATTACATTCATAAGAGGCATAATAAATCCAGACCAAATCTGGGCTTTAACGCCTACATCTCTTAATATATCATTTTGAGCTTTAAACTCATTTATTACCTTCTCTTCATTATTGAATGCTTTCACCACATGTATTCCTGCTATGGATTCTTCAATATGACCATTTAATCTTCCTAAAGTCTTTTGCTGCTCCCTAAATAATAGCTTAGTCTTCTTTGCTATAAATCTAGTTAAAAAATATACCATAGGCACAGTCATCATACTAGCCGCAGTCATTAGTGGACTTAAATATATCATCATAACTAGAGAGCCTAATATATTAACTATAGATGCCATAAACTGGACAGTTGATTGAGATATAGTAGTACTTACGTTATCAATATCATTAGACAATCTGCTCATAATCTCACCATGAGTATGTGTATCAAAAAATATAATGGGTAAAGATTGAAGCTTCTCAAACAATTTTCTTCGTAAAGTAAATACCACTCTCTGGGCAATTCCTGCTACCATGTATTCTTGCAGGAATGTAAGCATGTTATCTAATATATATATGGATAATAGTATGAGTACAATAATTTTTAATTTTTCAAACTCAACAAGGGATTTTCCAGGGAATATAGCATCTATTGCTTTACCTATATAAAACGGAACTAGTAATCCTAGAAGTCCTGATGTCATTATCAGTAAAAATGTTATGAACAACTGTTTTTTCTCATATTTAAAGAAATCCCATAATCTCTTTAAAGTATGTCTTACATCCTTAGCTTTTTTTACAGGCATAATTACGCCTCTTCCTCCTGAAATACCTGCAGGACCTCTCTGAACTTGTCTAGGCATCAAAACTATGCGCCCCCTTTCCTATCTGGGAATGGTAGATATCTTGATATACTTCACAATCTCTCATAAGTTCCTCATGAGCCCCCGTGCCTACTATTTTACCTCTATCCATTACAAGAATTTTATCTGCATCCATTACTGATGTAATTCTTTGAGCAATTAATATTGTTGTAGTATCTTTTAAGTATTCCTTTAGTCCTTTCCTTATATTTCTCTCCGTTATTAAATCTACTGCAGATGTACTATCATCTAAAATAAGTATAGTAGGTCTTTTTATAAGAGCTCGAGCTATGGATATCCTCTGTTTTTGACCGCCTGATAGATTTACTCCACCTTGTCCTAAATAAGTATCATAGCCTTCATTAAAGGACATAACGAAGTCATGAGCTTGAGCTATTTGGGCAACCATTTCTACTTCTTCATCTGTGGCATCTTTATCTCCCCATTTTATATTGTCTTTTATGCTTCCTGTAAATAATAAAACCTTTTGAGGAACTATGGCTATCTTTTCTCTTAATTCGTTAAGACTAACATCCCTTATATCTATACCATCAATCTTTATTTTTCCTTTAGTTACATCATAAAATCTAGGTATTAAATTAATTAAAGTGGATTTGCCTGAGCCTGTAGAGCCTATAATAGCTAGAGTTTCACCAGGTTTTGCAGAAAAATCAATATCTTCTAATACATACCTGCTGCCAGAATTATATCTAAAATATACATTTTCAAATTCTAGTTTTCCTTTTGCATTTTTTATTGAAGTAGGATTGTCCTTTGTCAATATAGTGTTTTCTGCTTTAAATACCTCTCCTATTCTCTCAGCTGAAGCCTTAGCTCTGATATACATATTTAAAACTCTAGTCATTATCATTAAAGCAAAAAGAACCTGAGTCATGTAGTTAATAAAGGCCATGATTTTACCAACCTCCATATTTCCTACATTAACTCTCAATCCTCCAACCCACAGAACTAACACTATACCTATATTCACCGCTAATGCCACAATAGGATTAAAAATTGCTACTATCCTCATGCCTTTAAGGGTAATATCTTTTAAGTCTTCGTTTACTTTTCTAAAGCGTTCCTGTTCATAGTCAAATCTATTGAATGCCTTCACTACCCTAATACCAGCTAAATATTCTCTCATTACACCATTGACCTTATCTAAAGCCTTTTGAATTTTTGTAAAAATAGGATATGAAATTTTAAGATTTAGGGCTATAACTATGCCTACCACTGGAACTGCTCCTAGAAGTATCAGTGCCATTTTGGGATTTAATATAAATGCCATGACTATAGCTCCTAATCCTAGGATAGGAGCCTTTACAAATACTCTCATCATCCCATGAGAAAAGTTTTGTATTTGATTTACATCGTTAGTTAGTCTAGTAATCAGTGAAGCATCATGAAATTCATCAATATTGTCAAAGGAAAAGCCTTGTATTTTAATATATAAGTCCTCCCTTAAATCTGCACCAAAGCTTTGAGATACTCTAGAAGATACAATATTTCTAACAACTGCACAGCTAGCTCCTAATGCAGTCATCAAAAACATAAGTCCTCCTAGTTTAAGTACATAGTTCATATCACCTTGTTCAACGCCATTATCAATTATCTTTGACATAATGGTAGGCTGTATCAAATCTCCCATGGTTTCGAGAGTTAAAAATATAAGGGCTATAAAAAACTGTTTTTTGTATTTATTCATGTATTTACTAAGATAACTTATATTCATCTCTAAGTTCTCCTCACTATGATATATAATAATATTATATTATTTAGACACTCTAAATACAATAAGAAATAGAGTTATAAACACAGCATAAAAAAGGCTTATATCGAAGCATTATAAGATAGCCTTTTTTGAAACTCATTTAAGGAAAGTTCTTGATATAAGGCATTAAAGTAAAACTTTCCTGTTCGTTATAAAAAGGGGACCTTAGTTTTATGAAAAACAAAAATATAGAGTGTGATTTCTAGCATATTGGTTAGTTATGAGTATATTAAATAAAAAACTTGATTCTGTAAAATCATCTAAAAATTTAGGTAAAATGTAAAACTGGTACGCAGATAACGTTTAAAAACTCAGCTTCTAGCGAATTCATGAATTATTGCGCCAAGACTATTATATTTCTTTTGTTTTTGTTATAATTAAGTATAAATTTCAATTTATAGCTTATGAATATGTGCAAAAGTCTAAAAATGAGTATCTATGATTAAGGAGTGAAGTTTTGTGTTTGGGAAAGTATTCCGTAAGGCACCATGTGAAGAAGCAGAATGTATAGTAAAGTATGTGGAAGATGCATTAAAGGGTAATAGAATTGGCAGCCCTGACGTCAAATATCCCCTTCATGGCAAAGTATTAGGGCATTTCGAAAGGCTACTTGATAATGAAGCAAAAATGTCTTCAGCAGCAAAAGAAATACTTAATATAGTTAGTTCATTAAGTAGCTTTGATGTTGGAATGGCTCACATTTCTCATCAATTAATGGACTTTGCAGGAGAAATGGCATCTGTAAGTGAATCCAACCTTGCAATTGTTGAGCAGACAACTGCAAGCATGAATCAAGTCAATGATACTATAGAAGCAACTTCAGAGACCTTGGATAATCTAGCACAAGAGTCTGAATCATTGGTTCAAAAAAATGAT
>CAZUFW010000039.1:0-28714 GCA_964619895.1 uncultured Clostridia bacterium
ATTAAGGATTTATGAAAAAAGAACATGGGAAAATAGACCGATTTTGCGCGGTCTGCCGTCCCCTTGCTTACCCTTGCTTACCCCTATTTATTTCAACGTATGAATCGGACTGCCTAATGCTAAATGTGCTGCTTCCATTACTGTTTCCGAAAGGGTTGGATGAGGATGGATTCCTCTGGCAATGTCTTCTAGTGTTCCTTCTAGTTCCATAGTCATTACTCCTTCTGCTATCATATCTGTGGCTGTAGATGCCATCATATGAACTCCTAGGATTTCACCATATTCTTTATTTGCAACTATCTTTACAAATCCATCTCTATCCCCTTCTGCTAAGGCCTTGCCATTTGCACTTAATGGGAATGTACCTACTATAATATCGTATCCTTTTTCCCTTGCCTCATCTTCTGTCAATCCTACAGTTGCTATTTCTGGGAAGCTGTAAATACATGAAGGTATTCTGTCATAGCTCATTTTAGAATCTTTACCCATTATGTTTTCAACTGCTATTATTCCTTCAGCTGAAGCCACATGTGCCAATAGCTGCTTTCCATTTACGTCCCCTATTGCATATACTCCTTCAATGTTTGTACGTAGTCTTTCATCAGTAACTATTCCTTTTTTGTCCGTTTCAAGATTTAAGTTTTCAAGTCCTTTTAGGTTTGGAGTTCTACCTAAACTAACTAGTATCTTATCTCCTTCAAATATTTTTTCTTCACCATTCACTTCTACTGTAACTTTATTGCCTTCAAATTTCTTATGCTTGACACCATAAATTATTTTTACGCCTTTTTTAGTTAACACCTTGGCCATTGCTTCGCTTAAGTCTTTGTCAATTCCTGACAATATTCTTGGAGAACGTTGAAGTATGGTTACTTTGCTGCCTAGGGCATTATAAAGTGTTGCAAACTCGATACTAATAGTACCTGCTCCAATTACAATCAAATGTTCTGGAAGCTCTTTGGGATCAAGAACCTCTGTACTAGTAACAGCGTAGCCTTGTTCGAAAGATTCTTTTATTCCTTCTATATCTGGAATCATAGGAGAAGAGCCTGTTGCAATAATTAGATTTTTAGTATTCAATACTTCATCATTTACTTTGATAGTGTTTTTGTCAACTACCTCTCCAAAGCCTTTATAGATGTCTACTCCGTTTTTTTCTAGGAGCATTTTAACTCCGCCTGTTAGTCTTTTTACTGCCTGATTTTTTCTCTTAACCATTGCATCTAGATTAATTGATACTGCGTTTTTGTCTTTAATGTCAATACCGTACTTTTCCGAATTCATTATGTTCTCGTATACCTTCGCACTCTTAAGAAGTGTCTTTGTTGGTATACATCCTACATTTAAACAAACTCCTCCTAATTCTCCAGCTTCAACTACTGCTGTCTTAGCTCCCATCTGAGCCGCCTTTATAGCAGCTACATAGCCTCCTGGACCTGCTCCAAGAACTAAAATGTCATATTGTTTCATCCTTTTGCCTCCTTTAGCTTAGTAACAGCAACATAGGGTTACTTAAAAGCTCCTTAAGTCTTAGTAGAAATCTTCCTGCGTCTCCTCCGTCAATTATTCTGTGATCAATACTTAGAGAAATAGGCATCATATGTCTAATTACTATTTCATCGTCTAATACTACAGGCTTTTTGTCTATTTTGCCTATCCCAAGTATAGCTACTTCTGGATATCTTATTACTGGAACTCCATAAGACGAGCCTAGAGCGCCGTAATTTGTTATTGTAAATGTTCCTCCGTATAAATCTTCTAAGCTTATGGTTTTAGTCCTAGCCTTTTCTACAATAGTCTCGAGCCCTTTTGCTATTTCTAGAATTCCCTTATTATCCGCTTCCTTAATAACAGGAACTATTAACCCATCTGGTGTATCTGTCGCTATACCTATATTATAGTATTTTTTATAAATAATTTCATCATTAATATTGTCAAAACTGGAATTGAATACAGGAAATTCCTTTAATGCAATTGTTAAAGCTTTTATAATAAACGGCATATAAGTTAAGCTTATTCCTCTTTCCCTAGCCATATCCTTTTGCTCTGTTCTTAGTTTAACTAGTTCAGTTACATCAAAATCATCCATTACAGAAGTATGAGGAATTACTGATTTGGATAATACCATATTTTCTGCTATAGTCTTCCTAAGCCTAGAAACTGGAACTCTTTCAACTTCACCATAAACCTTTATTTCTTCACGTTTAACCACTGGCCTTAGAAAAGTATCACCTACTGGCTGAATAAACACGCTGGTTTCTTTGATCTCTTTAGGCTCTTTAACTTCCCCGCTTTTTTCCTTGTAAGCATTGATATCTTCTTTCATTACTCTTCCAGCAGGTCCTGTGCCTTTTACTAAATTAATATCTATGCCTAAATCCTTAGCCAGTTTTCTAGCTACAGGGGTTGCTAAAACTTTAGTCCTAGTTTCTTTTTCTTCCTGTTTTCCTTCGTCACTGCTTTCTATTACTTCAGAAGACACTTCTATTTCGCCAACTACTCCTGCTCCTTTTTCATCTTCACTTAAAGGCTCTTGCTTCAATTCTGCCTCTTTGCTTTCACTGCCATCATCTATTATTACTACTGTGTTTCCTACATGTATTGTATCTCCAACTTCTGCCATGAGTTTATTTATTTTACCGCTAACTGGTGATGGTATCTCTGCATTTACTTTATCAGTTTCTACAAGGAAAAGTGAGTCTCCTTCTTTTATTGCATCTCCTTCTTTTACAAACCACTTTAGGAGTATACCTTCGTGGATTCCTTCTCCAATATCTGCAAACTTAAATTCAAACATTTCTTCACCTCCGTTAAAACTTTACGACTTCTTTTATTTTTTTAGCTATTTGCTTTGGTTCAATAATAAAGTGATGTTCTCCCTTTGGTAGTGGAACAGTTATATCGAATCCAGTAAGTCTTGCTGGTGGCGCCTCAAGGTGAAGAAATGCTCCTTCGTTTACTATAGATATAAGCTCTGCCCCTGCGCCAAAGGATTTTACTGCTTCGTGTACAACTAAAAATCTTCCTGTTTTCTTCACAGACTCTATTATTGTCTCTTTGTCTATAGGGGATATTGTTCTTAAATCTATTAATTCAACATTAATCCCTTCTTTTTCAACTTCTTCAATTGCCTTCTGTGCTTCTCTAACTAATGCTCCCCATGCTACTACAGTTATGTCGCTTCCTTTTTTCACTATTTTAGCCTTTCCTATAGGAACTGTATAATCCTCTCCTGGAACTTCCTGTTTAAAGGCTCTATATATTCTCTTTGGTTCCATAAATATTACCGGGTCTGGGTCTCTTATGGCAGATAGCAATAGTCCCTTTGTGTCATAAGGTGTAGAAGGTATTACAACCTTAAGGCCTGGTATATGAGAGAATATTGCTTCAAGGCTTTCTGAATGGTGTTCTAAAGCCCTAATTCCGCCGCCATATGGCATTCTTATTACCATAGGAAGATTATATTTTCCTCTACTTCTATTCCTCATTCTTGCAGCATGTGCTAGTATTTGATTAACTGCTGGAAGTACAAATCCTGAAAACTGTATTTCAACAACAGGCTTTAAACCATTTATAGCCATTCCTATTGCACTGCCAACTATAGCTGCCTCAGAAAGTGGTGTATCAAAACATCTATCCTTGCCATACTTTTCTTGAAGACCAACTGTGGCTCTAAAAACTCCACCTTCATAACCTACGTCTTCTCCAAACACTACAATAGAGCTATCTCTTTCCATCTCTTTATCTAAAGCATGTGTTAATGCACCTATATTATTTAATAAAGCCATTATTTTATTCCCTCCTCTTCAAGATACTTCTTATATTCTTCGTATTGCTCAATTAAGTTTGGAGTCATTTCTTCGTAAGTGTATTTAAATATATCTTCTAATGAAACTAATCCTGATTCTTCTACTTTTCTAAAGGTTTCCCCTACATAGTTTTCGTATTCCTCATACTGTAACTTATCTTTCTCTTCACTCCATAGACCTTTATCTATTAAATATTTCTTAAATCTTTCAATTGGATCTTTCTTTTCCCATTCTGTTACCTCATTAGGATCACGATATATTGTTGGATCATCTGATGTAGTATGAGGCCCTAGTCGATAGGTTACTGCCTCAATAATTGTAGGTCCCTCTCCATTTCTTGCCCTTTCTACAGCTTCCTTAGTTGCTGCATATACTGCTAATACATCATTACCATCTACTTGAATGCCTGGTATTCCGTAAGCCACCGCTTTTTGAGCTAGTGTTTTTGATTTTGTCTGAGTACTTCTCGGTACTGATATAGCCCATTGATTATTTTGAATTAAGAAAATTACAGGAGCATTAAATACACCTGCAAAGTTAACTGCCTCATGAAACTCTCCTTGAGATGTTCCCCCATCACCAACATATGCAATAGCTACGTCTTTTTCTCCCTTTATTTTAGATGCCATAGCAATACCAGTAGCATGATTAAGCTGTGAAGCAATAGGAACTGATACTGGGAGCATTTTCACATCCTCAGGAAATTTACTGCCAATTTCATTTCCATACCAGTATAAATATATCTGCTCCAATGGCACACCTTTGTATAGCCATGCCCCAATCTCCCTAAAAGCTGGAACTAACCAATCGTCGTTTCCAGTTGCTGCTATGGAACCTACTTGCGCAGCTTCCTGCCCTCTATTAGGTGCATATGTTAACATTCTGCCTTGGCGTTGATATTGAAGTGCTTTTATATCAGCTACCTTTGCTAGCAGCATTGCTTGATACATCTTCAATAGATTATCATTCTCAATAAGTGGTTCTAAATTTTTGTCAATTATTTTTCCTTCATAGTCTAGTATACTAAGCATTTCTTCTTTTAATGGATCATATCTGTCTATAAACATTTGACCAGTCCTCCTTATACTTTGTGTTGATCATTAATGATTTATATTTTCTATATTATGAAAACTAGATAGTTTTGTTTTCTTATTCCTATATTACCCTATTTAAGGAAAATAAAACTTTAGTTAATTATCTGTCAATTTTTGCTAGAAACAAAAAAACAGCTTCTCAATTTGAGAAACTGTTTTTATCCTATTCTTCCTTCAATCTATATTTGTTCTGAGGTCTTCCTACTTTTCCGTACTCTAACTCTAGAACTATCTTTTGCTCTTTCTCTAATAAATCTAGGTATCTCCTTGCAGTAATTCTTGAAACCCCGATACTTTTTGCTACTTGCTGAGCGGTAAATGTTTTCCCCTTCATCATTTCAATATAATCTATTACTTTTTCATAGGTATATTGACTAAAACCCTTTACATCGCCAATTTCTTCTAGCAAATTATTAGTTGTTTTCTTTTCATTTAATACATATTTATCTATTATCTCTTGATTTATAGATTCATTAGCTTCTAAGCTCTGTTTTCTATTCTTATATTGGAGCATTGCCTCCTTAAATCTCTCAAATATAAATGGCTTCACTATATAATCAATTGCTCCATATCTAAATGCCTCTTCTACAGACTCCATATTCCTATCTGCAGTTATTAATATTACATCAATTTTTAAGTCTTTTTTCCTTGTCCACTTTAAAAGCTCTAGACCTTTCCCCTGAGGAAAAAATACATCTAATAATATAAGGTCAGGCTTACCTTGCAAAATAACTTCCTTTGCCTTCTCTATTGAACCTACACTATCAAAAAGTTTGTATCCCTCTATCCTTTTTAAAAATTTCTCATTTATTTCTCTGACCATAGGATCATCTTCAACTATGAGAACTTTTATCATCTGAAATCCCCCTTTTCGTGGGAATAGTCACTTCCCAACAAGTGCCATTATCTGATTTGAGATCTATTGTTCCATGTGCTTCATCAACAATTTTCTTAACAATACTTAACCCAAATCCCCTATTCCCAGATTTAGTTGTATATCCTCTTTTGAAAATCTTACCTTTTATTTCCTCATTAATACCTGGTCCATTGTCATTAACTATTAATTTCAACTCGCTAGTATCTGAATTAATTCTAATATATAATTTGCCATCCTTAACCTTAACCAATTCATCTATGGCATTATCAATTAAATTACCTAGTATTGAACATACTTCATCTACATTAATTGGCTCGGGTAGTGCTGTTAAATTTGAGCATGGATCTATAATCATTTCTACTTTTGCTTCTACAGCTTTATTATATTTTGAAAGAAGTATTCCTGCTATGTGTACATCCTTTATCTTATAGTTTAATGTACCTAATATTTCATGTCTACGTTCTGTTACATCTGATATATACTGTATGGCCTTGTCATATTCCTCTAACTGTATCAGCCCTGATATGGTATGGAGCTTGTTAGAAAATTCATGACTTTGTGCCCTTAACTCATTTGTTAACTTTTTTATACCTGTAAGCTCTTCAGCCATTCGCTTAACCTCTGATAAATCTTGAAAACTAGACACAACCCCTATAGTTTCATTTCTATGATTTTTCATAATAGTGTGGCTTGAGAGAAGTACTTTTTTAGGGCTTAATTTTACCTCTTCATTATAAATTGATTCTCCGATTTCTAATACTTCTGCTACTTGTCTAGTGTATGCTAATTTGAAATTTGAAATATTTTTACCCACATCACTATCCTTAAATCCCAAAGTATCTTTGGCTTTTTTATTCAACAAGATAATATTTCCTTTTTCATCTACTGCCATTATACCATTTTTCAAACTATGAAGTATATTGTCTCTCTGCCCAAGCAAAAGTGCAATTTCCTTTGGTTCTAGTCCAAAAATAGTTTTCTTAATGTTATAGGACAGAGCTGCAGCACATATAACACCTACCAACAACCCTACTAGGAGAGTCATTCTAAAATTAAACATATAAGGTTCTATTTCTTCATACACTGTGTTGTTTAGTAAGCCTACTAAAACTGCTCCTACCTGCTTTCCTTGGTAATAAACAGGAACAAAAGCCCTAATTGCAGAAATTAGAACATTTTTATCAGCAGAGACATATGATTCACCATACTTTAGTACTCTTTCTTCTCCTCCGCTTATATATTTTTTTCCTAAGTCATATTCTATAGGATAGGAATATTTTATTCCGTCCATATCCATAACAATAATGTAATTAAACCTTGTATCATGCCTAAAGCTTTCTATTTTATCTTGAACTATCCTATAGTCTTTTGTTGTAGCTAGATTTTCTTTTATGACATCCATAGAAGCTATAGTGACAGCCAAATCCATTGCATTGTTTCCCATCTGATGTTCTATGGTTTTCTCAACTTGTCTAAATGTTAGCACACCTACTCCACCTATTACTCCAATAAGCATTAAAATCATGAATATAGTAATTTTGTACTGTAGCTTCACATCTATACACCCTTTTATTAATATAGGAACCAAAATCAATGATTTTGTATTTTTAATCAATGATTAATAGTAGCTTTACTAAGACCATCTTTAATGGCTTCAATAAGTCCAACACTTGTATAGGATGCTCCTGCAACAACTTCTACATCCGAATCATTAGTCTTTATTACTTTATTAGGTATTTTTTCATATACAATTGCAGCAAGTTCAGGCATCTCATATTCTTCAATAATTTCAATATTTAATATCCTGTATTGATCAGTCTTTACTACTACCTTGATAGGTCCATGATGCCCTTCTCCTACACCTATATATTCTCCTGGTTCATATAGTTCTTCCTTAGGTTGACAGGATGCTAGTCCAAAAATTAATAAACAAAACATAAAAAGCAATAAAGCCTTTCTCATATTATCTTCCCCTCATTCCTATAATAGAAGCAAAATTTTAAAGAGAAAATATAGTTTTGGTCTTATTGTAAACAACGTTATCATAATTATAACATCAAGGAGCTTTTTTGTCACATACTATCTAATGGGCAAAAAGTAGGGGATAAATACATATAAATTAAAATAAAAAGACCTATAATATATATCTTTAACATACTATAGGCCTGGCAAGTACAAAACTAATACTTTCTGTTTAATAGCTTTAAAATAGCATTTCTTATAATTCCTTTAGACTCACAATCTGGAAGCTTTTCAATTCTTTCAATTGCCTTTTCTGTATATTTATCCGCAACGTCTTTAGCCCTACTGATTCCGTTGTAGCTATTCACTAGCATTAATATTTCATTCATTTCTTCATGAGATAAAGCTTCCCTATCAAGTAATTCTTTAAGTCTGCCATCTTTATCTTTTTCTAAAGCAAATATTAATGGTAAAGTATAATACCCTTTTTTCAAATCCTTAAGAGCTGTTTTGCCTAGCTGCTCAGTACTTCCACTATAATCAAGTATATCATCTATAATTTGAAAAGCCATTCCTGCATAATAACCAATTTTACCTAGAGATTTTGAAATAGATTCATGACATTTTGCTTCATTGGCGCCTGTATAAAAACTTATTGCAAAAAGTGCAGCTGTTTTGCCAGATATTATTCTGATATAGTTTCTTAGATTGGCATTTTTACCATATCTAAGATTATATTGGGTTATTTCTCCCATGCATATCTTAGTTAGTACTCTTGAAATATTTTTCAAATCTTCCATGTTGTAGTCAAACTCAGATAACATATTAATACATTGGCAGAAAAGGAAATCCCCAATATAGACTGCATAATCTTTCCCGTATTTGTACTGTATAGTGTCGCAACCTCTTCTAAGCTTAGCATCGTCTATAATATCGTCATGAATTAAAGTAGCCATATGAAGCATTTCAATAACAGCTGCAATGTTATAGAT
This sequence comes from uncultured Clostridia bacterium, assembly GCA_964619895.1. Taxonomy (GTDB): domain Bacteria; phylum Bacillota; class Clostridia; order Tissierellales; family Proteiniboraceae; genus Proteiniborus. Next base: position 8,735 of record CAZUFW010000039.1, read on the forward strand.
TTTCTTAGAATCACATTCTCCAAACTTACTTGCTAAAAGGAGAAATGCAGGTCTAAGCATCTTTCCCCCGCCTTCAACCATTGGCAATATAGACTCTTCTAATATCTTTTCTCTAGATTTTATATTCTTCTTTATAATATTTTTTACTTCATTTAATTCATCAATTAGTGCAGGATAATCGTTCCAAAATTTATTCATCTTCTCACCTTTACCCACTAAGTTATAAATAATATTATTCTCTATAATGTAATTCTCTATAATAATGAAATGTCCTTCTAAAGAAATCTTTAAAAGGACACTGGTTTCAAAAGTTACTAATCAATATATAGATAAGTCTTCTTTGCAAACCCGGTATTTTTCCACCACTTCTTCAAAACAGGCAATACATAGTAATCAAGACCTAATGTGCTTCCAGAGCCACCGATTAGTGCAATACCTGCTGCAAAGTACCAGAGCATTTCTGTTGGCGCCATTCCTGATGACCATATCATAAGTCCCATTGCTACAGATATTAGAGAAGCTAAAGCTGTAAATAATCCTGCAATTAATAACAATCCAACTATTACTTCACCTATTACCATACCAGCTTGGAAGATTTCGGCTAATTTTGTATATCCTCCTTCAGGTGTATAGAAAAATGCATCCATTGACCATTTTACTATATTTTCAATAAATCCAGGTACTGGTAATGCCGCTCCCCATTGTGATACTGCTTCTGCTGCTGCTTCTGCACCTGCTGCTGCACCAGATGCTGCTGAAGTTGCATCTGCCACTGCTGAAGCTGCTGCAGTTGCTGATGCTGGCGGTGGTATCAAGAATATCTTGGTCGGATCCGCAAGAATACCTGGTAATTTATGCAAGCCTTGCTCTAACCACTTATAGCCCACAAACAACCTTAATGGGAATAGCCAGAAGTTAGGAGAACGCTTAGCAAGATGTCCACCGATAAAGCTTCTATTATCTTTAACATTAAAGAATTCGTGCATAATATAAGACCAACATTTATTGAAACCTGCTACTTGGAAGAAATATAGTAAATTTATAAAGTGTTTAGAAAGCATTGCAAAGAAACTTGGTAAGCCAAAGAACTTTCCTGGCATACCTACATGTGCAAGTCCGTATTTACCGCCTATACAAACCATAGCACCATGGAAAGCTGGTTTATATGATTTCTTCTCTCCGCCTTTTATATCTGCATAAATATTATGTGCAACTAATGGTGCTGAATGTTCAGCATTTTCAACCATCTGTGGAACAGGTCTTCCATCTCCACCTTCTGGTATATAGAATATATTATCTCCTACTACATAAACGTTGTCATAGTTTACAGATTGAAGCTTATCGTTTGTAACTATTCTTTTTCTTCCATTTTGCTCAAGGTCCATATTTCCAACTATTTCTGAGCCTTCAACACCAGCAGCCCAAATTACTGTTTCAGCTTCTATAGTGCCTTTTTCGCCCATAACAATGGAACCTGGTTTAACTTCTGTAATACCTGCTCTAGTTATTATTTCAACGCCTAACTTTTCAAGTCTTCTTTCAGCTTTTTTAATTAATTTTTCTGGGAATATTGGTAAAACCATTGGCAGTGCATCAACTACATAAAGCTTAACTTCTTCTTTATCTATATAAAAGTCCTTACAAAGTCTGTCTTTCCATTCTCCTAGCTCACCTATCATCTCAATTCCAGTAAAGCCAGCACCTACTACTACAAATGTAAGCATCTTTCTTCGCTTTTCTTCATCAGCTTCTTTTGCTGCTTCTCTAAACATGTGAAGAATATGCTCTTTTAATTGAACAGCATCCTCATATGACCAAAGCTTTTTAGTATACTCTTCTGCACCAGGTATGCCAAAATATGTTGGCTTACATCCAGTACCTAGTACAAGGTAATCATAATTATAGGTATTCTTTTCTGATTTTAAAGTTTGTCCTTTAAAATCAATATCAGTAATTTCATCAAGAACAAAATCTACTTTTCTTTTTGCAAAGACCTTTTTAAATTCGATTCTAATAGAATCTTCTGGAACTCTATCTGCTGCAACCTCATGCAACTCCGTCAACATTGTATGATATGGCTTTTTATCAATCAATGTTATATTTACACTGTCGTCCTTCTTAAACAATTTTCCTAGTTTCTTTGCAGCTAAAATACCGCCATAGCCGCCACCTAGTACTATGATTTGTTTAGTATCAGCCATTACTTAACCTCCCCTTTATTTGGCATTCAAATGGGTTATACTCCCCATGAATGGAGTCTTTGTTAATAAACGACAAAAAGAATAGCACGCTATTCAATATAAAGTTTGATAATTTACAAACTTTCTTAGTTAAAATATTATCATAACCTAAGCAAATGTCCACATTAACCAAATTTTTGGTCATTTGAGATACCTTTTGTTAATTTTGTTCATGAATATTCTATTTTTTTTAGCAAATAATAATAAATTAGTCTTTTTTCTTTTACTTTAAACAATTTTTTATTAATGTTATAATGGTTTTGTTTAATATATGACTAAAATTGGAGGAAAAGTATGGGAAAAGCTAAAAAAGTTATTGTTTTTATATTATCTATCATTGTAATAGCTATAGGAGCTTTTTCAATTATTAATAAGTATAAGGAGCTAAAGGACTCTGAAAATAAATTAATAAAAGAGAAAACTGGATTTTTGTTAGGCACGGTTGTCCAAATAAAACTTCTTGATCCCCAGCCTGAGAAGCTGTTTAATGAAGCTTTTAGTCTTATACAGGATATTGAAAACAAAATGAGTATTAATATTGAAGACAGTGAAGTAATTAGAATTAATAATAATGCTGGAAAATCTTATGTCAAAGTGTCGCCCGAAACCTATTTTGTCATTGAAAAAGGAAAATATTATTCTTCTCTCTCAAATGGGAGCTTCGATATAAGCATAGGACCTTTAGTAAAGCTATGGGGAATTGGAAGTGAAAATGCAAAAATTCCGCCACAAGATGAGATAGATAAAGCATTAAGCAAGATCGACTACAATAACATTTTGCTTAATGAGTCTGATAAAAGTGTTATGCTTGCAAAAGAAGGCATGATCATTGATTTAGGTGGTATTGCAAAGGGATATGCAGCTGATGTAATTGCAGAATTTTTAAAATCAAAAAATGTTAACAATGCCATTATCGACTTAGGAGGAAACGTATTGGCTTTGGGGGAAAATGGTAAAACTGAGAAGTGGAATATTGGTATTCAAAATCCATTTGAACAGAGAAATAAGCTTATAGGAATTCTAAATGTTAGAGATAAAACCATAGTTACATCTGGTGTATATGAAAGATATTTTATTGAGAATGGCAAAAGATATCATCATATACTCAACCCTTTTACAGGCTATCCTGTAGAGAATTCTTTGATGAGCGTTAGCATAGTTGCAGATAAATCAATAGATGCAGATGGATTGTCAACTACAGTATTTGCTCTAGGGCTTGAAAAAGGATCAGAATTAGTTGAAAAATTAGATGGAATTGATGCGATTTTTATTGATAAGAATAAAAACGTATATGTCACAAAAGGAATTAAGGACGCTTTTAAAATAACAAATGACGAATTTAGTGAAAAGGATATATAAAGGTGAAGCAAGGGGACGGGGTTGTTGCTTCATTGACAAAGTTGTAATAAAACAGAGTATCGCAAAGCTACTTTTTACGTAGTTTGCGATACTCGTTTTTTATATGCCTATTTTATCAAGTTCTTGTAAATTATATTGTCTAATAAGCTTCATCAATTTTAAAGGATATTGAGGATCAGTGGCATAGCCTGCTCTTCTTATTGCCCAAGCTCCTAATGTACTGTCATGCATTACCTCTCTAAAAGGTTCATATCTACTGGCATTAAGCAGTAAGCTTTTATGGTCTGCCCAACTTTCCTTTACATTATTGTATGCTCTAAATTCTGCATCAACACGAAACGTTACACCATTATATACTTCCCATGTATTAGATATTACAGCACCTGCAGTTCCTTTTCCTTTTATCCCAAAAAGATTATAAGATAATTTACCGGTATATTTATCTACTGGTACACTTTGACCCCAACCTGTTTCTAGAATAGCTTGTGCTGTTTGTAAAGCTGCAGACATGCCTGTTTTTTTCCAAGAATCTTTAGCTAAATCAGATGCTAATCCTAGAAACTTATCTTTTTCAATTACAGGTGTTGCTGAGTATGTTTTACCTAGATATATGGTAACAGGAATCTCTTCACTAAGTATTTTCTTGCCTGAATTATATATCCCCTCAGCTTGAACCTTCCAGTTCCCCGAGTGTTCCTGAACAGGTGTGAAAGTATATCCAACTAAAGGATCTTGATTAGAAGCTATAACTTTTTTTGCTCCTGTTTTTGAATTGATAAGAACATAGTTTACCTTATCCATAGTCACATTGCTAATAGTTTTCAATTTTATAGGTCCAGTAATAACTTGTTTAGGTCCTACACCTTCTAGAAGCAGCTTTGGAGTTTCTGATAGTTTAACACTAATTTTATTACTTTCATAAGTAATTCCTCTAGTATCCTTAACTCTAACTAAAAGTTCTTTAGTACCTGAGTAGCTAGGGCCTGGGAACCATTTATAGCTTCCATATCCCATCTTTGCCAAAATCTCTTCTTTTCCCGTATTTGGGTCTCTCAAAATATATTGTGTTTCACTAACATTGAAGTTCCTTGATGCTGATAATGTAACTGGTTTATCTATTACTTTTCCATCTGAAACCCCTGTTAAGGACAGTTTACGGTCTACCTCAACCCTAGCAGTAATAGTTTGACTTTCATAGGATTGGTCGTTGCTATCATAAGCTATGACCTTAAAAGCATAATTTCCACTATCTTCCACCATAGGCGTCCAATTATATAATCCATATGGGTCTGACTCTGAAGATAATGTTACTTTATTATTACCTAGATTGGTAATTTCATATTTTACATAGGATGCAACAAAATTAGTATTAGCCCCCATAGAAACTGTATTATTTATTACTTGGTCTTGTATTAAACCAGTTAATGATACTTTAGGGGTAACTCCTACATATACTTGGATGGAATCACCAGCTAAAAAGCGCCCATTGCTATCATAAATAGCAGCTACTAGAACCCGCTCTCCACTTTCATTCAAATTTGGAGTCCAGATGTATTTTGCATTTAGCTGACTACCTCTAGCTACGACAGTTCCTTTAGCAGTATTAGGATCAAGTAAAAGATATTTTATCTCAAAGGCATTTTTTATTTCAGTATTAGGTAACTCTATTTGCAAATCATTTTTTCCTGTTATAGCTTGTCCAGATTTAAGGGATGAAATTTTTACATCAAAAAATGGTGTAATATCTGCTTTCTTACTAGAATCAATGTAAACAGTATTGCTAGCCCCATCCCAATCGATACCTATGCCTAAAGCATTGCTAACTAAACGAAGTGGTACATAAGTACGTTCATTTATAATTCTGGGAGGAACGTCGCATAAATTGTATATCTTCTCATTATTCTGGTATAAGACTAGTTGGCTGTTTATTCTCAATAGTACCGAACTGCCGTCTTTTTCTATTGTAACAGTCTTATTGACCCCATCCCAATTTACTTGAGCTCCTAACTGCTCTGCTATAAAACGTATTGGTACGAGAGTTCTGTCGTTTTGAATTATAGGCTCAGCTATAGAAGTAATATTTTGACCATCTAGTATTAGTTGCATTTCACCCTTTGCTAAAGCTTCTGGACCAGGTATCTGAGCAAACACTAACAACAGTATTAATATGTAAAATTGGCTCCACTTTAATATTTTAGTTTTCTTTTTCATTTGCTACCTCCTTTTGTTTTTTAGTCTATTCAATTTTTAATCATCACTCTTATAACTATTTTACATTAAGTTGAGGCATAAATTAAGTTAATATTTGATTACAGTTTATTTTGGACCTAAAAGATTGAAAAATAGAAATAGGTGAAGCTAATGCTTCACCTGCTTTACTGTCCTAATACGTAAAGGTAATTTAAAATTGAGTAGTTATAACGTAATCATTTCCCCATTCGTAGTTTTCATAGTCAATATCTACAGATTTAGCATAACTCTCTATTTTCTTATTAACTACCACCTTAACAGAACCTATATCATATACATTATCATCATCTTTAGGCTCATCCTGAGCCAAGTCAAATATTACTCCTGATCAGCTCTTTCTATATGGGAAAATTCTTATAGTTTTTCCACTAAATTCGTTTTCTAACTGCTCTTTTGCTTTATTTGATACATCAAATTGCATTATCATCACCTCATAATAATTATTCCCATTGAACTGTAAGAATAAACAAGTAAGTGTTCTGAATAATTGCTTTAATTCATACATTTTACTAAAAATATTTTAATACGTTTGTTCAGAGTATTAAAAAAGTATGCTGTTTAAAATCAAAATAAATAGTAATTTTCTATTTGTATAATAATTAAATATTTTTATTAAAAGGAGGATGTATTTCAATGTTTAAAAAAACAGTAAGTTTCACTCTTATTCTAATTTTGCTTCTATCTTGTTCAATTTATGCTTCAGCAGAAAAACCTATTCCTACTTCTCTTGAAAAACCTCAGAATCTCATAGTGAGAAATGACGAGGGAGAATTTCGACTTCGATGGACCAATCCTAAAAGTATTATTCAAATCACAAATGACGTAAATGATTCAGCATACGAATATTATGCTGAACTATTTTATTTATTTGACTGGAAAATAAATGATGGTAATTGGAATATTGGTTTAACACCAAATGATCCAAAATTCAATGAAGAAATCCATGATTATTTTGGGGCTTCTATGCCAAATATAATCATAGATGAAAATGGTACATCAGAAATTTTTTTTGTAACTTGGCATTTAGATCCTAATGATCATAGTAGTGGTTTTGATTTGAAAAATAATACATATTATTTTAGACTAAGATATGCCTTAGAAGTTGATGATGAAGAATTCCAAACTATATATTCGCCTTATTCAGATATATTTGCCATAGGAAAAGATGCAAGTGCTACTAAGATTACAACCCTAGAACCTCCAAAGGATCTTAAAGTTGAAGTAAAAAAAGATAAGGAAGGCAAACCATATTTTTTACTTAGCTGGACTATCCCTCAATCTATAGCGGAAGCAAATAAGCAGTTTCCAGTATATCATAAAATTGATTTTAAGGTAGGAGATGGACCATGGCTAAAAGATACTACTTCATGGGATTGGATGCCAATAGCACCAAGTAGCCTATTAATGTCATCTGATACTTTTGATCCAGTTGAAAAAGAGTTAGTTGATGAAGTTGTAATAGAAGAAAATACATATTATTTTAGAATTATATTTGAAGGAGAGCTTACTACATCTAATTATATTCACTCTGACTTTTCAAATATAGCTTCAACAAAAATAGATGCATATAGTAATGCTTCTAATTGGGCTAAGCCAGAGCTTAATAAGGCTAATGATTATGGTTTAATTCCTGATTCTCTAAAGGGATCAGACATGACAAAGCCTATTACAAGAGAAGAATTTGCAGAACTTGCTATAAGACTTTATGAAAAGACAACTGGTAAGTCTGTAGAACCTGAAAGTCCAAACCCATTTACAGACACGAAAAATCCTGAGATACTTAAAGCTTATAAAGTAGGTATAACATCAGGCACTTCTACAACTACATTTTCTCCAAAAGTTCTAATTAATCGAGAACAGTTGGCTACTATGCTTAGCAGAACAATACGAGCAATGGTCCCAAATGCAGATTTATCAATTAGTGGAGCACATACTTTCAATGATGAAAAACATATTTCGCCTTGGGCATTAGAACATGTTAAATATATGAGTAAAAACAACATAATATTAGGTTCTAATGGTAATTTTATGCCTAAGGCTGTAACACCAGCACAAGAAGCAGAGGGATATGCTAGAGCCACCAGAGAACAAGCTATAGCCATGAGTGTAAGATCCTTTGAAAAATTTAAGCCTAGTGGTAATTAGAACTAATGAAGTTTTCTATGAAATTGTTGAGGGCGGTTTTCACCGTCCTCTTATTTTTCAAAGCTTTTAATTAATCCTTTCTCCACATCCACCACAAAATGTATCCCCTGGTTGGATAGGGAAAGCATAACCACAACCACTACAATACTTAGAATCCAAAGGCAATGCTTTACCACAGTTATCACAGTTTTTAGTATCAGCGCTTAGTTTTGGTAGCTGTGGAATAGTTTGAACGGGAGTTTGAATTGAAGTCTTCTTTTTTCTAGTAACTAGTAAAACTATGACAAGGATTAGTATAACAAAAACTACTATAGCTATTATCAATACATTACTGATACCTTTAATCTTTGGCATCTTATCTTGTTCTAGATTAGTATTTATTGCAATTTCTGTCTTAGGTTGTGTATCGGATAAATTACGAACCTCGGCTATTAAATCTGCCACAACAGGATATCCTGGATTGGTTTCATTTAGTCCACGTAATATTTCTAATGACTCATCATATTTTTTATCTTGGAAAAGAGATAAGGCCTGCTTATATTTGGATGTAAATTGGCTCTCAGAAGGTGTTATGTTCATCTCATTCAAAAATTGCTTAGCAATGCTGATTGGAATAGCAAAATTCATTCCAGCTACTTGAGTGCCACTGCTAGGGTCAAGCATAGTAAAGGTATTTATGCCAACGACCTCTCCTTCTTCATTAAACAGTGGACCTCCTGAATTACCTCCGTGAATAGCAGCATCTGTCTGTAGAATGCTCCAGCCACTTGACATTTCCTTGCGTGCGCTAATGATTCCACTTGTCAAAGTAGGTTCTTGAATGGCTTGAGCAACATTGAGGGCACCATCTAAAGTTGCAACTGCGGGATAACCCATGGCATAAACTCTATCTCCAGTGCGAAGATTAGTATCATCTCCTAAAACGACAGTAGGTAAATTGGCTTTGTCCATTTTCATAATTGCCACATCTTTACCTGGAATAGGTGCCCCTATCTTACGTAAGTCAAGTCTTACTCCCTTTGCGCTTACATCGCTGCCTGGAGTTACATTGCCTAAGTAACAGTTATAACTAGTTTGAAGATTATTAATTTCGATATTATATGATATTAGATTGTAAAATGCATTCAACATACCATCAATTTCTTCTTGACTCATATTATATCCAAGAGTCCTCATTTGTTCAACAAAGCTATTGGTTCCCTCAATAGCATAATTTTCAAGAGCACTCCTAGCAAAATTCAGATATAATTCTTCTTCATCGGTATTTACAACATGAGCATTGGTGACTAAATATCCATCTGGAGTGACAATAAATCCAGTGCCCACAGCTGCAGTACTAGCTGTCTCAGTATAGGTGTTTCCTGTATTAAAGGCATAGTATATCATATTGTCTATCATTAGCTTTACCATGGCTGAATACATGGCCTCTTCAGTATTAGGAATTGAACCACTTGTCACCATGTTAGAAATGCTTTGGGTTAAATCTGTCTCAAAGCTACTGTCAAAGGCAAATTCGTATAAAGTAATATCTGCTGTCCAAACTGTTTGTAATAATACTACCCCGGGTTTATTTACCATTGCAAGAGTTCGAGTATCTAAGGAAATGTTTATATCATTTTCTGCCTCAGCAACTGGAACAATAATAAATATAAGGAATATTATTGCAATTAAAAACTTACAGCCTAACTTAAAAGCACGTTTTTTCAAATAACTCCCCCCTTATTCACAATTCTTAATCTTGATAAACAAATAGATTTATCCGCTATCATAATATATTGTCATTCAGAAAATAAGTTTCCTTGTTTTTAATATTTTTCATTTAATTTTGCATTATTCTATAGGTTTTAAAGCTTATTCATTTATTAGTTATAATATCTAATATTTTTCTTTGGCAGTATATTTAGATTTTTATTCATAAAAATACTCTCTTCACGTATTTTTTGAATTTTAATAACAATAGTGTAATACAAAGTTACCAGACATAATCGCCTTTTTCTTTTCTAAATCTATCAAAATTTTTCTATTAACATGCTATCCTTCTATTGATTTACAATTTTATATTATTACATTATTTACTTACAAAAGAATATCAATAATACTAAGTAATTAGTTAGTATGTTTATTCTAAAAATCAACTTTTCTAGATAATGAAAAAGAGCTAAAATGTAAAATCATTTTAGCCCTTTAAATAACAGATTTTCTATATTTAGATGGCGAAACCCCTTCTATACGCTTAAATACTGTAGAAAAATGTCCAGAACTTACAAAACCGCATAATCTCGATATCTCTTCTATTGATATATTTCTATCTTTCAACATTTCTTTAGATTTATTAAGCCGTAGCTCAATTAGATACAAATATGGTGTTTGTCCCATGCGTTTCTTGAATATTCTCTGAAAATGAGATGGGCTTAAATAAATGGCCCTACACATTTCGTCTATGGAAATATTGCTACTATAATAGTCCTGCATATATTTTATGGCTTGATCTATGTAATCATTGTCGCTATTATAATTTTTCTTATGTTTTACTAAGTCGGAGCAGGAATCCCTCAGTATCTGTATCGCTATTTGTGTTTCTATGCTTTCAAGCATCAAATAGCAATTCGCCCCATAATTAATAATCTCCTCAATAAAGAATTCAATAAAATTTAATAATTGATGACTATAAACATTGTCTACTCTTTTAAATTCAACTTTTTCTTTTCCTGTTAGTTCTAAAGATATTCTTTGAAAAAAATCCTTGTTAATGCTAACGGCTATATAATTTATCGGTGTTGAGCTGTTAAGAGAATGAGGTGTTATTTCTGTTCCTGGTGCCAAACAAATGAGATTCCCCTTTTTAAATTGAAATTGTCCATTACCTATATTGGCAGAAGGTGGGGTAGAGTGAAATATTACAAAATGATAATCCTCTAAAATCATAGTTTTTTCATTTACAAATTTCTCGGGTATAAAGACAGCAATATTCTTGCTAATGAAGGTTCTTGTATTATTGTGAATGTTTTTAGGAATTTTTTCTATGAAAGTATCAAAATTACTTTTCATAGTCCTGCCCTCCTTTAATATTGTTGAATATTTCTATTATATATTAAGACAGTTTGTTTTTACATTCTACTTATATTATATGTGTTATTAGATATTTTGAATATCAAATGAAATAGTTTTTTATGAAGTAACTTTTGCTGGTCATCGTTCTAGTTATAAAAAGTAAAAATGGCACTTATTTATAAGAAAAATGATACTATTTAAAAACAAAAGATTGGATTAATTGTTTAGTATATTATATAATCAAACATTTTAGAGATTATTTTAATGGGGGGTATTAGAAATGATTAAAAAAATAGTAAGTTTTACTCTTGTTCTTGTGATGGTTCTATCCTGCGGATTATATGTTTCAGCTGAAAAACCAATTCCAAAATCTTTAGACAAACCTGAATCTCTTACAGTAAGAGATGACGATGGAATACTTAGAGTAACATGGGTTAATCCTAAAAGCATTATTCAGGCTACAAATGATGTAAACAGTTCAGAATATGAACATAGCGCGAGTTTATATTATTTGTTTGACTGGAAGAAAAACGATGGTCCTTGGAATATTTGTCCATCACCTGAGGATCCAAGTTTCAATAATGATATCAATGGTTATTTTTATATGAATATGCCAAATATACAGATAGACAATAATGGAAGTTCGGAAACATTTTTTGTTACATGGCATTTTGATCCTAATGATAGCAGTCATGATTTTGATTTAAAAAATAATACGTATTATTTTAGAATGAGATATGTACTTGAACCTTATAATAATGAATTTGAAACTGTATATTCGCCTTATTCTAAGGAATTTGCAATTGGGAAAAATGCATCCAGCAATTCACCTACAAAACTAGATCCCCCCGCAAATCTTAAGGTTGAAGTTAAAAAAAATAGCGATGGCAAACCATATTTTCAACTTAATTGGGCTAACCCTGATTCTGTAACTGAGGCTGATAAATATTATCCGATTTATCATGTCATTGACTTTAAGGTTGGCAACGGACAATGGATATCGGAAAAGCATTGGGATGCAATGCCAGTAGCACCTAGTCAATTGCTACTTACTAACGATACCCTAGATCCAGTGGAAAAAGAGTTAATTGATAAGGTGGTAATAGAAGAAAACATCTATTATTTTAGAGTTGCATATGAAGGAGCTCCTACTACTTCTGGTGCTAAAATCCGTTCTGGTTTTTCAAATGTAGCTTCCACTAAGGTTGAAACATATAGTAATGCTTCAAATTGGGCTAAGCCTGAGCTTGATAAAGCTAATGATTATGGTTTGCTTCCTGACTCTCTAAAGGGTGCAGACATGACAAAGCCTATTACTAGAGAGGAATTTGCCGAGCTAGCTATAAAGCTTTACGAAAAAGCAACTGGATTTGTTCCTTATGTTACAGTACCAAATCCTTTTACAGATACAAAAAACCCTGAAATACTTAAAGCCTATCAGATAGGAATTACAGCAGGAACATCTGCTACAACATTTACCCCAAAAGCTCTTATAAATCGAGAACAAGTGGCAACTATGCTTAGCCGTGCAATAAGAGTTATGGTTCCAGATGCAGATTTCTCTACTAATGGTGCACCTGCTTTTAATGATGAAAAGTATATTTCAACTTGGGCTTTAGAACATGTTAAGTATATGAGTAAAAACAGCATAATACAAGGTTCTGATGGCAATTTTATGCCTAAGGCTGTAACGGATGCACAAAAAGCAGAAGGATATGCAAATACTACTAGAGAACAGGCTATAGCTATGGGCGTAAGATCCTTTGAAAAGTATAAACCTTAAAATTAGCATAATTATAGTATAGTGAAATGGAAAGTAAGAAGAATTAGGGATGAGCAGTTGCCATCCCTAATTTTCAAATCTTATCCAAGTGTGGCTTGAGCCTATTTCCTGAAGTATTAATCTTATTGACTTATCTCCTATTTCCTTGTATGCATTCTCGAAAGCCTCAATCAGTCCTTCATCTCCAGTAATCAAAACCTTTAAAAAGTCTCTAAACTTGCTCCAGTCAGATTAATTCTTAGAAACTTCCTCAGCTCTATACAGATATATAAAGAATAGCCTTTTCATATTATTAATTTAAAATAAGCTTTTCTCCCTCTGTTATTTACCTATTACTTACCTTAACAATAATTACATCTTCAATTGATGTTTTGCACAAAAAGCAAATTTAAATTAAAATATAATATGTAAATCATAATACAGGGAGCTGAAATCATGGAACTAATAAAACTAAGGGGCAATACTTATTATATTCCGAACAATACAAATATAGGAGTATTCACATATAAGAACAAAAACTGCTTGCTTGTAGACACAGGAATCAACAATACAATAGCAAGGAAAATAGAAGAAGTCTTAAAATCCAATGGACTTCATCCAAAATATATAATCAACACTCACAATCACCTTGATCATTGTGGAGGAAATATTTACCTTACTGAAACCTATCTAGGATGTATCACCTATACTTCGGAGAAGGAAAAACTCTACATGGAAAATGTTGAACTCCAACCGTCAAACCTTTTTGGGGCACTTCCTCCAAAAGGAGTTAATAAAGCAAGGCCAATAAAGGTTGATGTCATTCTTCAATACGGGGTAAACAAAATCAACGATGAGAAGATTGAAATAGTCCCACTAAAAGGTCATTCCATAGAACAAATTGGAGTTATCACTCCTGACAAAGTATGCTTTCTCGGTGACAGCATTTTTAGTGCAAGTATTCTTGAGAAATACTCAATACCATATCTATTCAGCATTGAAGACTCATTAAACACCTTGGAATATATCAAGGAAATAGATGCAGATATTTTTGTTGTAGCTCATTCTGAATCAATATATTCAAAAGAGGAAATCGTGAATTTGGCTGATAAAAACATTGAAGCAATAAATGGACTACTTGAAGAATGCAAGACAATACTAGAGCAACCCCAAACGAGGGAGGACTTGCTCCAAAACATAATGATTCTTAATGAAATACCTGACCCAGAATATGTTCAATATCTTCTATATCTTTCTTCTACCTCTGCTATTATAGCTAACCTATATGACAGAGGATATCTTGAAAACTATATTGAAAACGGAAAGCTGTATTATTTTGTGAAATAGATTTTGGCACAATAAAAAGCCAGTCAAAGCGATATCTTATCGCCTTAACTGGCTTTTATTTATGACTAGATTAACTCTTTCTCCTTAAGAAACTCAATAAATTGATTTCTTAGATTGTTTGTATTTGCTTTTTCTGTGAATAGTTCTCCATCTGAGACAGTTTGTAGTCTTGCTTTTTTATCTTCGAAGTTAAATCCTTCTGTGTAAAGTACATTACTGGCCTATATCTTGCCTTGAAAATAATATTTGTCCATAACTTAATATATGGTTTAAAAATCCACTTTTATCAGTGTTCTTTTCTATTAATATTGGCCCTATATTAGCATCAATACCTCTTCTAATTTTATAGAGTCGTGCTTCTTTTTCTAAAAAACTTCCTTTTACTTCATTAACTATTATTGCTATATCAATATCACTATTTTCATTATTAGTGCCCTTTGCATATGATCCATATAAAATAATTTTTTCTGGGTTGTATTCAGGTATTACGGATTCTACGAATCTGTTGATTTTTTCGGAAATTTCTCTATTATCCATTTATATAACACCTCCGTACGTTCTAATATATCCGTACAACGATTGTCATTAAGCTCATTCATGAGCTTCTCTTTGTGACTTGGGTATCTAGCCTCTATATTTAGAGGCTCCAGAACATCAATTAAATCCTTCGCTTCTTCTGGTATATCGTCATAAAAGCCACCACTTTGTGCTAACCTCATTAAGCTATGAATAAATGGGGGATTTTCAGATTTAAGCAATACATAATACGCTTTAAAAGCTTTTTCTATAGTTTGATGTAACATAAATCCAACATATAAATATCTTTTTGTAATGCAAAAAGAACCGTCAGACTGTGTGAAAATTCAATTGGGTGTGTATACCAGTCCCACTTTCGGGTCTGAAATGACTTTATTTTGCGATTAGATATAGAAAACCAGCAATTTTTTAAATAAATAGTTCCACTTTCAAGAAAGTCAATGGAAATTTTATCAGTTTTTTCACGGTCTGCCGTCCCCATTGCACCATTGCATATATGCATATATGTTTCAGCCATTGCATCTAAGGAATCTCTAAGACGATCATTGTTAAGTTTTCGATAGCCGATTTTCTGTTGAAATGGGGACTCTAAATATATATATTAATAATGTTCATCTTATTATAAAATCCAAATATATATATTCATTATTATATTGTCCGTTCTTAAGCTTTATTGCTTTTCTAGGTATATATATTCTATATGTTTTTCCAGATATAAATTTGTAGCTAGGATTAACAAGCAGGATATTTGAATCTACTGTTATCTTTACACTTTCAAGATTTATAAGCTGATTATCTTCATCATATACTTTTATCTTGTCTGCACTTATTTCTGCCATATTATCGGAAAATGTAAATAGCATATATCCGAATTTTGTATAAGAGTTATTAATAATTTTAAGATTGCTCGCAAAAATCAATTCTATTTGATACTCAATATCGTCGGCAGCTTTTATTATAAGCAGGTATCTTTGTCCTATTTTCGGGGTATTTTTTATATAAATAACTGCACTTTTGTTATCATAACTTACATTCATCAGAGTTTTCTGGTTTTTCTCTATGATATAAAATCTTATATCCTCTTTTTTAATTTCACCGTTATTGAATCTTAAATTAATAGTTTTATTATTCATGTCAATATTAAAAAAATCACTATTTTTGATTGCAATACTTCCTTGCTGCGTGATAAGTACATGTTTTTTTACTACATTTTGCTTCAATGACGGATTTGATATTTGTCTTAATTTATACATTTGCGGATCTAATGAATTAAGTATATCGTAGCTTGTAGTATTAACAACTATATCGGGGTATAAAGAATCTTCTGCTTTAATATCCATCGGCCTAGTATTCAAACTTGTCGTCATCATGAAATCCCATCCTGTATTAGGCAATTTACCGTCCGAACTTTCCCCATGAAAATTGAAAGCAGGTTTTTGTCCAGTAGGTTCACCGATAGTTTTGACAATTTTATTATCTTTTAATATAGTCAAAGCATAAACCGAACAGCTGAAGGATTGATTTGAAGTTAAAAAATATATTGATCCGTCAAATAGTTTATCTTTTTTATTAACAAACGATATATACTCATAATAGGATGCTGAATAAATTTTATCGGTTTTGAGATATGACAATATATCATCCAATATCGGCGAGCTGCCCCCCCCATTTCTTCTTATATCAAATGTAATATTTTTAATATCATTTTTAAATACCTCTACAAAAAAATTGTCCAATTGTTTTTTCAATTCGTCATATTTTTCGCCACGCTGAGGCCATTGATCAAATCTGAAATACCCTAAGTTATTCTCTTTTTCTATATACCAATCTATCCATTCACCCGAATTTCTTACTGTTGGTAATTTAATATTAGATGTAAGAGTTTTTTTAAATTTTTCATTAAAGTCCAATATTTTTTCACCACGCAAAATTTTAATGCTTACAAAATCATCACCATTTACTAATCCAAAATGCTCCAGATATGCCTTGGATGTTAAAATTCTGTACGCATTGTTTCTAAGCCAATATACATTTTCCGAACTTTTCTGCTGATTTATTAAAGCAATCAGCTCATACGCCGATTTATTGCCTAAGGATAAAATTTTATCTCCAACTTTAAAATTGTCAGTATTTTGCGTTATAATTATGCCTTCTTCAAGCCATACAAAAGGTATGTCAAGATACAAATCAGTCTGAGGATAATAATTCAATATACAATGACCGTCATTAAGCATGGCGAACAGTCTATTGATTATAAAAAAGAATTCATTTTGACTCATATTTTTATTTATATTTTTGTAGACAAAGTCAATTGTATTTTTTTGTTCTTGACTAAAACCGTATTTCATCACTTCAGGATGATGTGTTTTAATCCAATTAACTATAAAATCAACATCTTCTTTCATTGCATTAATTGACAGCATATTATCAGATTTTTGAGTCAAATCTCTTACAATGTCCAAATTCTGTTCATTTTTAATTATGTCTTCGTTTTGTTTTGCAAATACTATATTTGTACAAATCAAATTTAGTAAGATTAAAATAAATGTCATAATCTTCATCATAATTATAATCATTCCTTTCGCTTCGCTCAAGGCGCAAAACGTAATGAAATAGATTGGCTTCGAGCTATTTTTTATTATTCTATAGAAATATGACTCTTAGTTAACTGCAAATCACGGGGAGGTGAGTAGGCCACTCCAATTTTGGAGTAACCGCATAATTATATATGTAGATTGCCTTTCCACTTAATATCACATATTTCGTTCTTTAGGGTTTATTAATTTGTTCTTCTCTTCTACATGTTCTTTGTAACTGCTCCAGTAATAATCATCTGCACATGATTATATCTTAGCCTTTACGGGATTATTATGTATGTATCACATGGCTCCTATTAAATATTCTTCTGTACCTATCACCTCGCTTTTATATCTGTCCTGAAAAACATGTCCTACTCTTTCGTATTTTGAATTATAAGTTCCTGCAATTTTAATGTTTATCTATTTAAGTGCTTCAGTCATCTTTGGTAACTCTGAATGTATTAGCAAATGTACATGATTGTCCATTAGGCAATATGCAGCAATAGAAATTATTACCTTTTTCTATTTGACACTGTAGTTGCTCAATGAAATATTGTTTTTCTGCAGTTTTAGAAAATATCATTTCCTTATTGTTACCTCTCATCATTACATGATAGTACCCTGTCTGGCTCTCTCTTCTAGCTTCTCTTACCATATTCTCACCTCAACAAGATTCTATCATATTATGGAATTAATTCAATATTAATGCAAAAAGAACCGTCCCCATTGCACCACCCAATAAAAATGCCAGTTAAAGCAATAATTTTTTGCTTTAACTGGCATTTATTTATAACTAGATTAATTCTTTCTCCCTAAGAATCTCAATAAATTGATTTCTTAAATTATTAGTATTTCCTTTTTCTATGAATAGTTCTCCATCTGATACGGTCTGTAGTCTTGCTTTTTTATCTTCGAAGTTAAATCCTTCTGTATAAAGTACATTGCTGTCATTTACTGGCCAGAAAGTTGTACTTTCATCACAAATATTAGCTTTGAAGTAATCTTTTCTTACCGTTGTTAGCTCTGTAAATATTTCTTTTGGACTGTTGTATTCTAAATTAGTTCCTAGTACTCTTGCAAGCTCTACTATTACCTTCCAGTTTTCATAGCCACTCATAGGTATTATAGCTTTATTTATTCTTTGAATTCTTCTTTCAGAGCTTGTAAATGTTCCTTCAGATTCTGCAAAGCTTACTGCTGGAATAACTACATCCGCCATCTTAGCTGTTTCCGTTAAGTGAGTATCTTGTACCATTAAGAAATCAAGTTTATTTAAATCTACCTGTGGTATATCTTCACCAAATACTAATAATCCTTTTATTGTTCCATTTTCTATAGCTTTTGCTACTTCATTTGAATCTTTATCTATACCCATATCAACTAAGCCTTGGCTGTTGTTGTTTAGCTTTAGCTGAATAATTCCGTTTCTAGGACTGCCTATATGTCCAGAGATGACAGCTATATTTGCAAGCATCTTAGCACCAGTTGAACTTAATCTATTTTGTTCGAATACTATCATAGCCTTCTTAGATTTTCCGTAGAGCTCAGCTATTTCTATTGCTGCTTCACTAGGAGTTATGCCTGCTAAATCAGCTTTTAACTCTTCAAAGCCATAAGCTTTACTATCTAATGGTGCAAATCCTTTGTCTATGAGAGCCTTAGCAATTTCCTTTAAGAATTTCACATTATTTTCTGGACTATATTTTCTATATGCCCATTCATCAGCTTGTGATTCAAAAGGATTTACTACTAATAACTTAGCTCCTTTTTCGACTGCCTTCTTTATTTTTAATCCTACTATTGTATGATGCTGCATAATATCTGAGCCAATTAGAAGTATTGTCTCTGTTGACAATAGCTCATCAAATGTATTTGATGATGCATCATATCCTAGTATGTCTTTAATGCCGTGACTAACTCTATTAAAGCTAGTGATATTATTTGTTTTTAATACTTCTTTACCAAACTTAGATGCTAAATATATTTCTTCGTTTGTATATCTGTCTGAAACTGAAACAGCAAGGGAATTGCTTCCGTGTAGCATTGCAAGGCTTTGAGCTTTTTTAGCTGTATAAAGGAAAGCTTCCTCCCATGATACTTCTTCAAGCTTGCCATCCTTTTTAACCATTGGCTTAACAAGTCTAGTGCCCTTTTGTGCTATATCAAATCCAAAACGTCCTTTTACGCATAGAAGTCCATTGTCTACTTTACTTTCCTTTGTAGGTATGGCTCTAGTTAGCATATCTCCCTTTGTGTTTAGTTTGATATTACATCCAACACTACATTGAGAACAAATAGTATGTGTTACTTTTGGCTCTACAGGCACTGATTTCTCTATACCTAATCTTTCACCAAGTGCTCCTGTAGGACATACACTTATACATTGTCCGCAGGATATACATCCTGTATTATTAAGAGGTAAATCAAGGGCTGGTTTTACTATGGTGTCAAATCCTCTGTTTACAAGACCTAGTGCTGTAACTCCCATTACCTCATCACATACTCTTACGCAAAGTCCACAAAGTATACACTTGTCAGGATTTCTCATGATAAATGGATGAGTATCTTTTTCTTGACGTTTATGTGATTCTCCGCTTAGTCTTTCAGGTTGTACATCATATTCATTTGCATAATGAATTAGCTTACATTCAAATACGTCGTGACATCCACATTCTAGACATCTCTTTGCATCTCTTTTAGCAGCTTCTTC
>CAZUFW010000040.1:0-834 GCA_964619895.1 uncultured Clostridia bacterium
GGGCGGTTGCTTTATATGCCCAAACTGCGGATACAGCCCTTGTAGTATATAATATTAAAGCTAAGCCCGTAGAATTGAACTTCTATGGGCTTTAATGTTTAGAAACGCACTAGAAATATTTTATGCAGAAAACCTTCTTTCTGTCCTATTTTCTCAGTATTGACCTGATATTTAAAATCTGGATTAGCCGTATTTACAAAAGCACTAGTCCATGAAGTCCTTAAATCATACATTAACCTTGGATCAACGCCTGCTGAATCCCAATATTTTTTGTGAAGACATTTGGACTGACTATACTCTAAATAATCATCTTCGGCTACTTTAATTGAAATTATATTATTACAGGGCATTCCATTTAGAATATAGTTATTCAACGCATCATATACTCCTTTTGGATTAGAAACATCATATTTTTCTTTTGCATTTTTACCCAAGGATATTCCATTTCGTTCATAAATATTTTTAGCAAGAAGAATTCCATTGTCCTTATATTTTTTAAACAAATCTGCCAATATGGAGGCTTGCCTAGTTTCCGCAATATCGATCCTTTCCTGAAGCCAACCGTGTATATTATCAGTATCTATTAAATCTTCTAAAGGCTTATCTGGAATTCTTTCCCCATATTTTTTAATATTCTTGTTTTCTATATCATTTATTTTATCTATATCATCTTCAAAATTTTCCATAAAGCCTTTAATAAGTTCTTTTTCGAGTTCTTCGTGTAATTTTATTTTATTAAATAGCAAAAAATGTATTGGAGCTAAAAATGTACTCATTTAAATAATCCTCCTTTTTAGATATAATATAATTATCAAAATTATTGTATTGCACGAG
>CAZUFW010000040.1:844-14316 GCA_964619895.1 uncultured Clostridia bacterium
TATTCTAATAAAAAGTAAAATTTATATATTATAAGCAAGACTAATGATGTGGCTAGAATCATATAAGGACGTGATAATAAACACATTTAATATAAAGGGGAGAATATCTATGAGCCGTGTTATTGATATTGAAAGAGAATATAAAGTATGCAACTTATGTAAAGGCAGGTATTGCGCACATAAGGTATCAATCTTTTCAGTACTTACTGAGCAGCAGTTAGCAAAGTTAACAGAAAAAATAATGCATAAAAATTACAAAAAGGGTCAGATAATATTTTTTGAAGGAGACATATCGGATAAGCTTTATGTCATAAATAAGGGAAAAATTAAAATCTTTAAATATACTAGAGAAGGGAAAGAACAAATACTCTATATTCTATCGGAGGGAGATTTTGTTGGAGATTTAAGTCTTTTAAAAAAAGATGAGTTTAAATTCAATGCAGAGACATTAGAGGATGCAAATATATGTGTGCTAACAAAGGATGATTTTGATAGTATGGTAAAGGAAAGCCCTGAAATAGCCCTTGAAATATTGCAGGTGGTCTACGACAGAATAGTGAAGTTGGAGAATCTTATCCAAAGCCTAAGTACTAAAGATATAGAGGCTAGAATAGCAGGACTTTTACTTGGCTTTGTAAAGGATTTTGGTGTTTATAGGGGAGACGTTATTGAACTAGAATTGCCACTAAGCAGAGAAGACATAGCAAACTATATAGGTGTCACCAGAGAAACCATAAGCAGAAAACTAGGCAGTATGCAGGACCAAGGAGTAATAGAGCTAGTTGGAAGCAAAAAAATTATTATCAATGACATTGAAGAATTAGAATATATGGCAACATAAAACACTGAGCGAATCCTATTATTTTTTTGATTTAAATCACTTCACATAGGGAACAATGGGTGTATAATTATTATGCAGATTAAAAGAGGAAACATAGGAGGCGTAGAAAATTGATATCAAAAGAAGCTGTATATGAAGCACTAAAAAACGTACTAGACCCAGACATAAAGAAAAGCCTAGTAGAGTTAGGAATGATAAAGGGTGTAGAAGTATCAGGAGTAAATATCCTTGTCAATGTGACACTTACAACTATGGGGTGCCCATTAAAAGATAAAATAAGGAATGATATTATATCTGAAGTAAAAAAAATAAATGGAGTAGAAAATGTAGAAGTTGTCTATGGCGAAATGACAAAAGAACAGAAGCAAGAAATGATTCAAAAGCTTCAAGGGAAAGGAGAAAGAAAAAATCCTTTCATCAATACCAGAGTAATAGCAGTAGGCAGTGGAAAAGGTGGAGTTGGAAAATCTACAGTAACAGCAAATTTAGCAGTAGCAATGAGTAACATGGGATATAAAGTAGGAATTATAGATGCAGATATTTTAGGCTACAGCATTCCACAAATCATGGGAATAAGCCATGAAAGACCAATTGTAATAGAAGAAGGCGTAATAATGCCTATAGAGAAAAATGGAGTAAAAGTCATATCAATGGGAAATCTCCTAGATAAGGATGAGGCGCTTATTTGGAGAGGCCCAGTTCTTGGGCAAGTATTATCACAATTTATCTATGATTTCTATTGGGGAGAGCTAGATTACATGCTTATAGATCTTCCGCCAGGAACAGGAGATGTGCCTCTAAGCCTAATGCAGAGCCTTCCAAAATCAGAGATTTTAATAGTTACAACACCACAGATTACAGCTGCAAGCGTAGCCAAAAGACTTGGTCTTATGGCAGCAAAGACAAATAATAAGATAATAGGAGTTATCGAAAATATGTCTTACTTTGTTTGCGATAATTGTTCTGAGAAGCATTTTATCTTTGGAAAAGGAGAAGGACAGAAGCTAAGTACAGAACTTGATGCAGAGTATTTAGGGGAAATACCACTAATGACTAGCATAAGAGAAGGAAGCGACAAAGGAAATGTTTTGGCTGGAGATATTAATACGGAAATAGGAAAAATATATAATGAAATTGCAAAGAAACTAGGACACTTGGGTTAACCAAGTGTTTTTTATATGTGGCTCAGAAATATGATAAAAATACACACTCAGTTATATTACTAAAACAAATTATGGATAAACTATTTACAAAATAATACTAAATTGCTATAATAAAATCACACACCCCATATAGGGTGGGGTAGTATAAAAGGAGTGAGAAAAGTGGCAATAAAAAAGTCAACAATAAAAGTTCTAGGAATGACTTGAGCAGCTTGTGCAAAAAGGGTAGAGGGTGCTCTATCAAAGCTAGAAGGAGTAGGTACTGCAACAGTAAACCTAATTGCAGAAAAAGCTACTATTGAATACGACAGCGAAAAGCTTTCCATTAACCATATAGTAAATGCAGTTAAGAAAACAGGCTATGAGGTTTCTGTAGGAAAGGTTACTTTAAATATAGAAGGTATGACATGCGCAGCATGTTCAGCAAGAGTTGAAAAGGTCCTTAGTAAAATGGATGGAGTAACATCAGTAAATATTAATTTAGCTTTAAACAAAGGCACCATAGAGTATATAGAAGGAGAACTGACAATAGAAGATTTTAAAAATGCGGTTAAAAAGGCAGGATATAGGGCAACAGAGGAAATAGAAACAAATGTAGACAGAGAAAAAGAAGCCAGGAAAAAAGAAATTAAAACATTAAAAACTTTATTCATAATTTCAACTATACTAGCGCTTCCTCTTTTCTCAGCAATGTTTTTCCACATGGCAGGATATCATACTATTTTAAGCAATGGATATTTTCAATTAATATTAGCAACGCCTGTCCAGTTCGTTGTAGGCTATAGATTCTACAAAGGTGCTTATCATTCACTTAGAGGCGGAGGAGCTAATATGGATGTATTAGTTTCCATGGGTACATCAGCAGCATACTTTTACAGCTTATATAATGTAATTGCAGGAGTGCCACATTATTACTTCGAAGCCTCAGCAGTTATTATTACATTAATACTATTAGGAAAGCTTTTGGAAGCATCAGCAAAAGGCAGAACATCAGAGGCTATTAAAAAGCTAATAGGATTACAGGCTAAAACAGCAAGAATTATTAGAGACGGAGAAGAAATTGATATACCTATAGAAGAAGTGGAAGTAGGAAATATTGTAGTTGTTAGACCTGGAGAAAAGATACCAGTAGATGGAAAAGTCGTAGACGGAAACTCATCTGTAGACGAATCTATGCTAACAGGTGAAAGCATACCAGTAGATAAAAAGATTGGTGATGAAGTAATAGGGGCTACAATTAATAAATATGGAGCATTTAAATTTGAGGCAACAAAAATCGGGAAGGATACGGCATTAGCGCAGATAATAAAGCTAGTGGAAGACGCCCAAGGCTCA
The DNA here is from genome assembly GCA_964619895.1 of uncultured Clostridia bacterium. Classification (GTDB taxonomy): domain Bacteria; phylum Bacillota; class Clostridia; order Tissierellales; family Proteiniboraceae; genus Proteiniborus. The sequence continues at coordinate 4,184 of CAZUFW010000040.1, forward strand.
AAAGCCCCAGTGCAGAGGCTTGCAGATAAGATATCAGGAATATTCGTGCCAGTAGTAGTTGCCATAGCCGTTGTTACATTCCTATTATGGTATTTCATAAGAGGAGATTTTACACAGGCTTTAATTAGTGCAGTTGCAGTATTGGTAATAGCATGTCCTTGTGCCCTAGGCTTAGCTACCCCTACAGCCATAATGGTAGGTACAGGAAAAGGTGCAGAGAATGGAATACTAATAAAAGGTGGAGAGCATCTAGAAAGAGCTCACAAGCTAAATGCCATAGTATTTGACAAAACTGGCACCATAACTAAAGGAGAACCAGAGGTTACAGATGTAATTGCCTTTGGCTATGAAGAAGATCAGATACTAAGATTTACAGGAATTGCAGAGAAAAGTTCTGAACATCCATTAGGTCAGGCAATAGTAGAGAGAGCAAAAGAAAAAGGCATTCGGTTAACTGATGCTGACAGCTTCGAAGCAATACCTGGACATGGAATATATGCATCAATAGAAGGCAAAGATTTATATATAGGAAATAGAAAGCTTATGAAAGATAAGAGCATAGAAATATCTCATATAGAAGATAGAATATCAGGACTAGAAGATGAGGGAAAGACAGCTATGTTAATATCTATAGACGGAAAAATAAGCGGAATAATAGCTGTAGCAGATACTGTAAAGGAACACTCAAGAGAAGCTATTAAAAGGTTAGCAGATATGGGAATAGAAGTTTATATGATAACAGGGGATAATGAAAGAACTGCAAAAGCAATTTCAAGGCAAGTAGGTATAGATAATGTACTGGCAGAAGTCCTTCCAGAGCATAAAGCAGAAAATATTGAAAAAATTAAAAAGGAAGGAAAAGTTGTTGGAATGGTTGGCGATGGAATAAATGATGCACCTGCCCTTGCAGCAGCAGATACAGGCTTTGCTATAGGAACAGGTACTGATGTAGCTATGGAAGCAGCAGACATTACTCTTATAAAAGGAGATTTAAGAGATATAGTTCATGCCATAGAACTAAGCAGGAAAACCATGAGAACAATAAAGCAAAACCTATTCTGGGCATTCGCATATAACACAGCAGGTATCCCTCTTGCAGCTTTAGGTTTCCTAAATCCAATGATAGCAGGAGCAGCAATGGCATTTAGTTCTGTATCAGTAGTTAGCAATTCATTGAGGCTGAAGAGGTTTAGGTTGAAATAACCACATTTAAAAGGAGAGTGTCAATATGAAAAAAACATTTACAGTAGAAGGAATGAGCTGTCAACATTGTGTAAAGGCAGTGAAAAATGCTTTAAGCCACCTAGAAGGAGTTAGGTTAGTAGAGGTGGACTTAGCCACAAAGAAAGTAGAAGTAGAAGGTGACAACCTACAAGATGTGTTACTAAAAGAAGCCATAGAAGATGCAGGCTATGAAGTAGTATAAGAACAGAATGGAGAATAAAAATGAATGAAGGAAGAAAGAATGCCTTAAATCTTCTTAAAACTTCTAAAGGACAAGTAGAAGGCATCATTAAAATGATAGAAGAAGAAAGATACTGTGTAGATATATCTAAACAAATATTATCAGTAATAGGTCTACTAAAAAAAGCAAATCTAAACATACTAGACCAACACATAAAAAGCTGTGTAAAAGATGCTATTTTAGAAGGGCATGGAGACGAAAAAATAGAAGAAATAATCAATGTAATAGATAAATATATAAAATAACAAAAAACACTCGAGCCGCTTTTTGAAACAGCCCGAGTGTTTTTGATTATAACGAATAGGAAAGTTCTACTTTAGTATTTTTGTTTAAAGAACTTTCCGTCAATGAGTTTCAAGAAAAGCTTCCTTGATTTAATAACGCTTCGTTAGAAGCTTTTTTTACATTTTGTATTTTTCCAAGTCTTCCTTAAAGGCCTCAGATACATTTTTGAATTCAACAATATTTTGCATCATTTTTTCAATTTCAGCAGCATAAGAAGTCATATTAGCACTTACTTCCTCAGAAGAAGCAGAGTTTTCTTCAGCAATAGCAGCTAGAGATTCAATATTTTCAGATACCTTATTAATAGTGCTAGTCTCTTCAGTAAGCTGTTTAATCATTTCTATTAGGGAGGTGGATACTTCCTTCACAGAAATTACAATAGAATGATTAATATCAGCAACATTAGAAAGCTTTGCATTTTCATCATTCAAAATAGAATACTGATTTTCAACTTGTGACACTACAGAGTCTATTTCATTAATAAATGATAACAAATTAGAATTAATATGCTTAACAGCATCCTTAGATTCCTCAGCCAGTTTCCTTATTTCCTCGGCTACAACAGCAAAACCTCTTCCATGCTCACCTGCCCTTGAAGCTTCAATAGCAGCATTTAGAGCAAGTAAATTAGTTTGATCAGCGATATTTTCAACAGTTTCAACTATTTTTGTAACATCCTTAGCCCTTTGCTGAAGAGAAAGGCTATTTTCCTTAACTTTTTCAAACTCGTCTAATATATTATTTAGACTAGAAGAAGTATCTTTTAGTTCATTGTAGCTGTTACCTATTCTGTCAACAACCTTCTCAAGCTCGTCCTTACTGTGATTTTCATTTTCAGCTATTTTATTTAATGCAATAATATTATTGTTTAATAAATATGCAGCGCTTTCAGTTTCCTCGGCTTGGTTTACAGCTCCCATAGCTACTTGTTCTACAACTCCAGATATTTCTTTTGAAGTGTGATTCATATTATTTGAGATTTCATTGAATTTATCACTAAATACATTAAGCTCATCAGTCATTCCTTTAAATCCAACAAAATCACTTTTTAGAACACCCTTATATTCATTAATTAAATTATTAATATCTTCAAAGAAATCACTAGTAGATATATCATGTTCTTCAGAATAATCATTTTCCTTTAGACTATTTAACTGATAAACAATGCTTTTAGTAGGTAACAGAAGGAGTTTAGTAATTATAAATGGCACTATAAAGCTAAGTCCTAGCGTAACACCTGCCAAAGACCACTTACCTAAAACGTCAGAAAGCAGAATATAAGGCACTCCGATTAAAATCAGCGAAGCAATAGCTACCTTAGCTTCGAATTTTTTAATAAAGCCAAAGGATAGCAATTTGCTTATCCTATATTGCTTAAAATCATAAATCTGCTCAGGAAAAGTAATATGTATTTTAGTGAAATCATCGGATTTTTCAACAATATCTACATTTATATTTTCATTATAATATCTAGCAGCACCTTTAAGCATACCGTGGAAATAGCCAAACATACCCCTTTTTGACTTGTAAGTCATCTCTGCTTTAGCTCCACTTATTGCCTTCATACCTAAAATAGGAGGATTCGCACCAGGTATTCTTTCTGTAACCACCACATGTATATCATACATTGCTTTCAAAAATGAATATAGATTTTTGTACTTAAAAAAGCCAGGATAATCTTCAGAGAAGGTTAAGACATTATCCATACCTATTTCTTCCCATGTGTCATTGATAGATTTGCCCAGTTTTTTAGAAATAGCGTCTACAAATCCTCTTGCATAAGAATCCTCAACATCTTCAGTAGGTTTAAATATTCTCTTAGGATTCATTCCAACTGCTGTCATAGCTTCATCAACCAAGGAGTCTCCATAAAGCTTCCTTGAAGTTTTAATCCATGCGGATACGATAGTTCCTTTCATAATTTAGGGTTTAACCCATTTCCTCCTTTATACAATAGACTCACTTACTATTAAGTGTTCCACAAAATTTTACATATTCCTTCTTTTTTGATCACATATCTTATATATACCCAAAAGTTATGCCCATGCACACGTAAAGCTGAATTATCATAATATATATTATATATGTACGCATTTGTAGTAAATAGCCTGATTTCTATGTTTAACTTTTTGGGGAGGTAAATTCATGTTAGATGATAACATTATTTATATAAATATTTTTATTCATAGCGAAAATAAGATAATCAAACTTCCACTAGAGGAAGTTGTTATAATGGCAGTTTTAGCACAAATAGACGAAGATTTTCATTCGGAAATGATTAAGGCCCAAGGAATAATAGCAAGAACACAGCTTATACGGTTGATGAGAACTTTTGGTGGCCTGGGCTGTTCAAATCATAAAGGATGTGATATATGCGATAAAGAGCATTGCATACAATTAGCAGGTGAAGAATATCTAAAAGGACTTTGGGTTGATGACTATGAAAAGAAAATAGAAACAATAAAAAAAGCAGTAAATGACACAGAAGGACTAATCATTACCTATGACAATAAACCCATAGATGCAAGGTTTCATAACACTTGTGGAGGCTCCACAGAAAATTCGGAAAGTGTCATGTCAAGAAAAATAGTTTATCTAAGGAGAGTATTATGCGATTATTGCACTGAATCACCTAATTGGGACAATTATAAATCCATATCTATAGAAGAACTTCAAGAGAAATTAAGTATAAAATTTCCTACTTTAAAGCCTACCCTAAAGACTAGTATCGAAGGTTTTTTTGATGGAATAAAAAGAGATGAATTTGGTCGTGTCATTAGCATAAAAATATCAGGTAAAGAATTTAAGGGAATAGAAATGGCTGAATTACTAGGACTTGACTCCACAAAATTCAGTTTTACTCCTACAGTTATTACCTTTGTCACTAGAGGAAAGGGTGACGGGTTAGGATTATGTCAGTATGGTGGAAATCAAATGGCTTTGGAGGGAAAAAGCTATTTAGAAATATTAAATTACTATTTTACAGGAATAGATATAAAGAAAATTGAGAAACCATGTATAGAAAAACCTTTAATAGGAAGAATAATAATGTTAGATCCTGGTCATGGAGGAGAGAACAGCCATGATTATATAGGAGCCAATGGTACAAGGGAAAAAGACGTGGTGCTTAAAATATCACAAAAACTTAAGGCTTCATTAGAAAAATTAGGAGCAGAAGTTTCTATGACGAGGGATAAGGATGAGTATATTTCCCTTTCTAAAAGGGCACAAATGGCCAATCAAGTGAGGCCTGATTTTTTTATGAGCATTCATTTAAATGGATATGCAAATCCATCAATTTATGGATGTGAGATATATTATTATAGAAATGATAAAGAGAGCGAAGCATTAGCGAAATATATAATGGATAATTTGACAAGGGATGGAGGAACCCTTGATAGAGGAATACGGATAGCTGATTTTTATTTATTAAGAGAAGTAACTGTAGGTTCATTGCATTTAGAGCTTGAATATATAACTAACCCAGAAAAAGAATTGAAATTAATTGATGATGCATATATTGACAAAGTAATATCAGAAATTACAGCTGGATTGGTAGAATATTATAAATACTAGGAGAAGAACAGCTTTTTCATAGTAATATGTAAAAAAATTGTGTTTGACAAAGACTAGTGTTATATAGTACAATTAAAAGTTATATTTGACAAGCGGCCTCATATGTGATAATATAATATATGGATAAATGGAAAGAGGGTGATTGTTTGTTGGAGAAAAACTCTTTGGCGAAAATAAGAGCCAATGTGGAAAGCTGCGTCGGACAGAAAGTTAGATTAAAGGCTAACAAGGGAAGGAAGAAGACAACAATCAGGGAAGGTATCATCGAGAGCGCTTATCCTAGCATTTTCGTAGTAAAGATTGACGGCGGATATAATTCTATAAGAAGAGTATCTTATAGTTACTCTGATATATTGACAGAAACAGTTGAAGTTACTTTATGCAATGATGAAAGAAGGATTCAAATTAGTTAAATATAAGCTACCCTTAGGGTAGCTTGTGTTTTTTGAAAATAACTTTCTATTTAAGGGGTGTTTTTTTGAAAAACGGCAAGATAAAAAAAGTAACACTATTAACTTTCATTTGCTTTTTTATAATAGCTTCCATTTCGCCAACTATATATTCAGAGCCTATAGAAGAATTTGATATAATCATAAAAGGTGGAGATATTTATAATCCATCTACCGAGCATCAGCTTAAGGGCTACAATCTTGGAATAAAAGACGGTAAAATTAAGAGAATTACAAAACAAAATATAGTAGGAAAAGAAGTAATAGATGCCACAAATCTAGTAGTGTCTCCTGGATTTATTGACTTGATATCCTATGATCCAAATGATGTAGGCATAAAGTTTAAGATATTAGATGGAGTAACTAGTAATCTTGCCATGCATGGCGGCACAGAAGATGCAAAAACATGGTATAACCGTTGGGAGAAAAGAGGACTTCCAGTTAACTTTGGTGCTTCAACTTTTATAACTAGACTAAGATGGCCTATAGTTGGATATGGCGTAGATGCAACCATGACTAAGGAATCAGACATAAAAAAACTTGTTGATAGTGCCAGAAAAAATATTGAAGAAGGTGCCTTAGGGATATCTTTTAGCCTTGAATATATACCAGGTATACAGAAACAAGAAGTTATACCATTACTAAAACTAGCTAAGGAATACAACGCACCTACTTTCTATCATCTTAGGTATTCAGATACATCAGAACCAGGAAAACAACTAGAAGGAGTACAGGAAGTATTAGACTATGGCAGAGAAACTGGTGCAGCTATACATATAATGCATATAAACAGTACAGGCGGTACTTATGAAATGGAAAAAGCCTTGAAAATGGTTCATGATGCCATTGACGAAGGTATAGATGTAACAACTTGCATATATCCTTATGATTACTGGGCTACCTATATAGATTCTGCAAGATTTAGACCTGGTTGGCAGGAAAGGTTTAGAATCACATACAGTGACCTACAAGTAGGAGGTACTGATGAGAGATTAACGGAAGAGACATTTAATTACTATAGAGCAAATACTCATAAATTAGTAGCAGCACATGGATCCATGCCTGAAGAAGAAATTATCATGACTCTGCAAGAGCCCATAGTGATGATAGGCTCGGACACAATAATAGAGCCTTCTCTAAACAATCATCCAAGAGGTGCAGGTACTTATGGCAGGCTATTTGGTAAATACGTAAGAGAAGATAAAGTCCTTACAATGATGGAGGCCATTAAAAAGGCTTCATATCTTCCTGCAAAGAGAATGGAAGGCATAGCACCTTTAATGAAAGCAAAAGGAAGAATAGAAGTAGGAGCAGATGCAGATATTACAATATTCAATCCAGATACCATTATTGATAAAAGCACAGTAAAAGATCCAGGGACACCATCTGAGGGAATAGAATATGTAATAGTAAACGGAGTAATCATAAAAAATAAAACTGGAATAATAAGAAATGTAAATCCAGGAAAAGCAATAAAATCGTATTTTGCAGAAAAAACTCCAGAAAACAAACCAATAGACTTTTTTACAATGACAATAGACGAAGATATAAAGAGTACTCTTGCAAATGTGTATAACATAGGTGGGCATGTATATGTTCCTGTGGATAAGTTTTTTGATACCTTAGGAAGGAAAGTAAAGGATGATAAAAAGGGAAATATTGAAATAGATAATTTATCACTTCAACTAGGTACAAATACAGCTAAACTAAACTCGTTAGATATTAGCTTAGAAAAAGAGCCAATAATATATAAAGGTAATACATATATATATCAGGGTGATTTGCAAACTTTATTAAAGGATGAATATAACATAATATTAAAAGACAGTGAAATTCAAATTAAAGCATTATCATTAGTCAAAGAGACAAATAAAAATACAAATAGTAATACTAATGGACAGATGAAATCTTCCCTAGAGAAGAAACCATCAGGCTTTTCTATAATCATTACAGCCATTTCAGCAGCAGCAATTGTGTTTGTAGCATTAATGATTAGTAACAATAAATCTGGAAAATAGAATAATACGATAATAACGATGAAACTGCCAGTTTATCTAGGAATAATCCTAGGTAGGCTGGCAGTTTTTTGATTTTTGTTTTTAGCATTAAATTTTCCTTGTGGACATATAATCTTAACAGAAAACTATGTATAAAAAACAGATATCGGTAGATACTTCAAAAGTAAGATATTGCCTATATCTAAAATCCCAAGGGGTAGCTACTACATAATGATAGCTGAGAAGCTAAAGATACAGCCTAAGGGCACTCAAAAAAGAGGTTTTAAGATACAAGGGGGATGATTTTAATGTTCAAAAGAATTATTAAATGGATTGGGAACTTTTTATTAATATTGCTTATATTAGTTACTGCTTTTTCTCTATATGGAATGTTTCAGCAAAAAAGAAACCCTAGTAAACTACCATCAGTTCTAGGGTTTAAAACCATGTCCGTATTATCAGGCAGCATGAGACCTATGCTTGAACCAGGAGATCTAATAATATCCAAGGGGATAAGTCCAGAAGAAGTTAAAGTAGGAAATGTTATAACATATAAGGTTAGCTCTAATACATTAGTTACCCATAGGGTAATTGATATTTTAAGAGAAGATGGAAATCTAATTTTTCAGACTAAAGGAGATGCCAATAACATAGAAGATGAAGGATTGGTATTACCAGAACAATTAGTAGGTTCATTTGTACTAAATATACCCAAAGGAGGGTATATAGTAAGCTTTATTAGAAGTCCTATAGGTTTTATTTTATTAATAATATTGCCTATATTTTCCCTCTTAGGAGGAGAAATAAAAAACATGTTGTCAAGAGCGGATGAAGAAGATAAAGGAAAATCCAATTCTAAAGACGATGTGGAAATATAATTGTAGCAGCTATTTTATAGATAACCTAGCAGCGATGGAAAAATCTATTGTACTGGAGGTGAGAGATAAAAACGAAAGAATAAAAAAAGGGCTATCTCTGCTAAGATAACCCCCATAGAAAAGAAAGAATTAAAACACTATCACTATTATTGTATCAAAAAAAGGGAAAATAATTATAAGACTTAAGGAGGATTTTTGAAAATGAAAAAAAGAATGATTTTAGTACTAGCGTTAATAGGAGTATTAGCATTTGGAGCAGGTTTAGGAACTTATGCTTGGTTTACAGCTCAAGTTAAGAGTGAAAACAATTTATTTGAAACTGGAACATTTGAAATAGATGGCCAATATGGACAGCAGACTAAGGACGGCACTATATTTAATGCTACAGGTATGAAACCGGGAGACGGTGCTACAACTTTTACTGAGTTTGAAATTACAAACACAGGTTCACTCGATATGGATGTAAGAGCTATCGTAACAATTGATAAGAGTTATGTAAATGGTAAAAATGCTGATGCCGATGTAGATACTCTTGATTTGAAAGAGTTTACAGTAATTGCAACAGTTAATATTGGAGGTGAAGAGTATGACTTTGAAGATACTCTTCCAGAATTTAAGACATGGATAGAAGATTTGAAGGGGACATTATCAAATAATCAAACTCTAACTGTGAATGGTTCTATAAGCCTAAATAATATTGCTGGAAATGAATATCAAGGACTAAGAACACAAGTAGACCTAACTATTTATGCTAAACAAACAAATGCTGAATGGCATGACACCTATCCTGAAGTTTTTGAAGCTGAACTATAATAGAATACTTAAGTATATATACCATAGCCGGAGCTTTTCCGGCTATGTTTAACAACCAAGAATATAATTAAATTAGGGCTATTGGAGGAGGTGTACTATGAGAAAAAGATTTATCACAGTTGCATTAGTAATAGCAATTGTATGTGCTATGGCGGGTATAGGAACATTTGCATGGTTTAAAAGTCAAGCTACAAGCACTAACAATGTTTTTGAAACAGGAACTATTGAAATAAAAGGCCCTGGAGAAGTTGAAGAAGGACAATTAGACATAAAGAGTATACGTCCTGGTTGGAGTGGAGAGAAAGAAATTGAAATAAGAAATATTGGAACATTACCATTCAAGTATAAAGTAAAAGTTGAAAGTACGCTTGCCGATAAAGCAACGATTCTTTATACAGACAATAAATTTGGATTGCAAGTAAGTGTAAATGCAAGTGGGAGTAAAGTTAACAGTGGATTTATACCTATAAGTAAACTCCAAAACTTTGTTCTATCAGAAAATAATGGATTATCCCCTAATGCCACAGATATGGTTAAATTCATCTTTGTGTTCCCAGCAGGCGCAGGAAGTAGCTTTCAAGGATTAGCTGAATCACTTAAATTTACATTTGAATCAGCCCAACTTGATTATCCATGGGAAGAATATGTTCCAGAAGATCCAGGGTTCCCA